>JAZNDG010000024.1:0-6875 GCA_045587985.1 Eubacteriales bacterium
CATCATCCTCAATAAGCCGCGCGGCTACGTCACCACCTCGCGCGATCCCGAGGGGCGCAGATGCGTGCTTGACCTTATTCCGCCCGAGTGCGGCCGTGTTTATCCCATAGGGCGGCTTGATAAGGTGTCGGAGGGACTGCTTCTTCTCACCGATGACGGCGATCTTGCCAACAAGCTCACGCACCCCGGGCACGAGATCCCCAAGGTGTACCGTGTTAAGGTCGCAGGGCTGATTACCGAGGAGCAGCTTGCTACCCTGCGCGCGCCTCTTACGATAGACGGCTATACCATTGAGCCGGTAGAAACAGACGTGACCGCCCGTGATGAGGGAGGCACCGTCCTTAAAATGACCCTCTACGAGGGCAGAAACCGCCAGATCCGCAAAATGTGTGAGCTGGCGGGCCTCACCGTCAAGCGCCTTTCGCGCGTGTCGATCGGTAAGATCAAGCTTAATAACCTCTCTGTCGGCCAATTCCGCTACCTAACCGAGGAGGAGATCGCCTATCTCAAGGAAGCGGCAGAAAAGAAACGTCCGAGGAAGTAACCCTTCCCCGGACGTCTTTTGCTTTTTCCACTATCAAAGATAACCGCCTTATTCCGCCGTTCACTTCTTTTCTAATTTCCTCCATAAAGGCAAAAGAAAACCACCCGTTTGGGGTGGTTTTCCTTTTAAAGTGCAGGATTGCTTACGCCTCGATAAACGGCTTCACGTACTCGACAAAATCGGGGTGGATCTTTCCGTTTTCGGGATACAGATACTCGTCAAAGAGAGGCTTGACTGCGTTGGCGACCGCCTCAAACGGCGCGGTGGTATAGGTGACCTTATAGGGATCGCGGGAGGTAACCGAGATGCTGACCATCTTGTCGCTCTCACCGGCAAGGGCAAAGCGGAGAGCTTCCCTACCGCAGGCCATTGCCTCCTCAATATCCACCTCGCTTGCCAGGTGGCTTGCGCATCTCTGGAGCAGGCTCATTTCGATATAGCGGGTCTTGATCTTAAGCTTATCCTCCACAATGCCGCAGAGATAGGAGGCAACGCCACCCAGCTGGCTGTGGCCAAAGGCATCAAGATTGCCCTCGCTGATCAGCTTGCCGCTCTCGTCCTTGATCCCCTCGCTGACCGCCACCACACAATTCTTTTCTCTTGCGTAGATCTCGCTGACATCCTTAAGGAAATCCTCCATTACGAAGGGGCGCTCGGGCACGTAAATGAGATGAGGCTTGCCGGTTTTAGCCTGCGTATAGGCGCTTGCAGCAGTGAGCCAGCCCGCATTTCTGCCCATCACCTCAATGATGTTCACTCTGCCCTTGGCATAAGAATCGATATCCCCGATAAGCTCGGCCTCGGTGACCGCGACATACTTGGCCGCACTGCCAAAGCCGGGGGTATGATCGGTTTCCACAAGGTCGTTATCAATGGTCTTCGGAATACCCATCACCTTGCAGTCATAGCCTACCTTGCCAAAATACATGCCGATCTTATGGCAGGTATCCATCGAGTCATTGCCACCGTTGTAGAAGAAATAGCGGATATTGTACTTTTTGAAGAGCGCAAGGATCTTCTCGTATTCTTCTTCGGTCTTGAGCTGATAGCGGCAGGAGCCGAAATAGGCACCGGGCAGATGGCGCAACGCCAAAAGCTCCTCCTTCGGCATCGCGCGGACGTCAATGATATCCTCGCGGAGGAAGCCCTCAATCCCAAAGTGACAGGCGTAGATCTCGCCCACCTCCTCGTGCTCAAAGCACTCGAGAAGAAGCCCAAGGGCCGATGCGTTGATAACCGCTGTCGGACCGCCCGACTGACCGTACAAGACATTTCCTTTTTGCATAACCGTTCTCCTTTTGCTGTCTTAATTTATATTTTTTCAAATAAGCTCAACCAAGAGTCACGAAAATCAAACAAGTCACCCGAGGGAGACTTGTTTTTTCGGGGAATATGGCGCTGCGCACCATGTCACCTTACCTTGCCGCCGTTCAGCAAGCTAACGCCGTCTGCGGTGGGTGATCGAACCCCTGCACCTTGCTGTGCGGCGTTCTCTCAACCAAGAGTCACGAAAATCAAACAAGTCACCCGAGGGGGACTTGTTTGATTTTGGTGGACCCGAGGGGAATCGAACCCCTGTCCGAAAACCTCTTGACATGACCTTCTTCGTGGACAGTCGCTCATTTAAATTCCCCGCAAAAAGCGCCGAACGACAGGCTTTTCTTGCAGGTAGCCCTTTTCTGCGTGACCGGCTCAAGGGCGAAAGACCGATGCACGTTTACCACTGATTTGACGCCTGCCCGGACTCGTGGTCCTTTCCGGAAAGACGGGCGGTTAAGACCGCGGCACTGCCATTAGGCAGCCAGAGCAACAGTTCTGTTGTCGTTTATTGTTTAAGGTTGGACAGTTTAACGGGATTATCCGGCCCGCCACGCTTATCATGCCTCAAAATCCCCGTCGAAACCATTACGGGCCCATGAGGGCGGTGAGCCATCTCACCGCATTAAAGATGAAACAAATGATTCAGCCACCGAAAAGCAAGCGGAACCCACTTGCAAGAAAGGGAGAGTACTCCTTCAGGGAAATCGTTTCTACCGTCATACTCGTACCTTCTCCTTCATTGTACGCTCCATCTCGCGCTTTGCATCCCGCGCCGCAATATCCTCACGCTTGTCGTAATTGTGCTTACCCTTGCAAAGACCGATCTCCATTTTGACATGCGAGCCGGAAAAATAAAGTGAAAGAGGAATAAGCGTATATCCGTCCCGTGAGATATAGCCGAAAAGCTTCAGTATCTCCTTTTTATGCATCAGAAGCTTTTTGTCACGAAGCGGATCGCGGTTAAAGATGTTCCCTTTTTCATAGGGAGAGATATGGACACCGCAAGCAAACAGCTCACCGTCCTTGACCGTGCAGTAGGAATCCTTAAGGTTCACCGTCCCTGCCCGAATGGATTTGACCTCTGTACCGAAAAGAGAGATTCCGGCCTCATAGGTTTCGATCACAAAATAGTCGTGTCTTGCTTTTCTGTTATAGGCAATTTCCTTACCCTTGGCGCCTTTTTCGGACATACGGCCCCCTCCTCCCTACTACACCCATTCTATTATATCACAGATCTTTTCTCAATGCAAGAAAAAAGCGCGGCTTTTTGCGAAAAGAAAAGCCGCGCACACGCTTATTTTCTTACGTAAATTCCCAAGACTGATGCAAAATACAGCGTATGATACGGCTCGCGCGAATACCAACGCTCAATCGGCGCCTTTTGGCAAAAGCCTGCTTGACACATGGGAGAAGCATATACCTTTTTTGCCGTGATCACAACGTCTGCCTCTTTGATCCCCCATATACCGCACGGCATTTTTATAGGTGTAAGCCCCGCCTCCTTATGCTTATCCCCTTCACGCCCCGATTTTATGCCGCAAAGCGAAAGAGCAGGCGACATAGATGCGGGAAGGAGCGAAAGGGCAAAGCCCTCCCCCTTCTCTATGATGTCGTAGGTAAAGCGTGAGGGACGCACGGCAATGTGAACGGTGGGCGATCCCCACATGACACCAAAGCCGCCCCAGCCCACGGTCATGCTGTTGGTCCTGTCGCCATCGTGGGCGGTGAGCAGCATTTTTTCCTTTCCGATCAGTCGCATCGGCGCCGTTTGCCATTCCCAAGGTGAAATTTCGCAAAAGGACATACAAGCCTCACTTTCTGCGGCGGCCGAACATCCCCTCAAGCAGCTCAAGCGTCTTAAAGCGTATGCGATATCCGCCGTCCCCTTCCCCCATGATGATCGCGTGCTCATCGGGCGATAAGCCGACCGATATCGAATCATCGCTCGGCGCTGAATCGATCGCCATATCAAGGCATAGCGGCGGAAAAAGAACACACCACCAGTTCTGCCCCTCTCCCTCTCCGATCACGACACGTAAAGAACGGTATTGGCCGGCCGGAAAACGGTAGCTGCCGTATTCTCTTGTGGGATATTCCTCGTCACCGTATTCTACCCTAACAGTATATGAATATCCCGCTTCCCTGACAACATCTCTTGCCGTTTGCTCAATTTCTCCGCAAAGCGCCACTACCTTACCGTCCGCCGCCTCGACCTCCCCTGCCTCCGCAAGGATGGGTGAATAGGCTTTCAAGATCGCATCACGCACCGCAAGCTTCAGGTCCTGGTCCTCGCGGCTATCCGAGGCGGCCACCACGTGCAGGCGGATCACATCCTCATAAATTTCTTCCTCACCGTGCACGGGCAAAACCGCCACGATCAATGTACAAATCAAAAGTGCAACTGCATACCAAGTAATTTTTTTCATAAAAACTCCTTTCCGGGCACAGGCATTCTCCCCCAAAACGGGGAGATTTATTCGCATAAAGAAAATATTCTTGTTTTGCGGCCTTGACAAACAAGGAGGGATGCAATACAATGAAAGAAAAAAGGAGGAGAAAGAGAATGCAGCGCTTACAGAAACCGCAGCTCCTGTGCCATATTCTGACCTTTGGCTTTGCGGCCGCCTTTGTCACCTGCGCCGTTTTCGCAGGTTTTGATTCTCTCCTCCTTCTCCTAAAGCTTTTGGCATTCTCGTTGATCCCCTTCCTTCTTGTAACTCTCTTGCGGCATCTCTTTGCGGCCAAGCGGCCCGAGAATGCAAAGAAAGCATCCCCCTCCTTCCCAAGCCGCCACGCCTACTCCGCCTTTTATATTGCAACCCTCTTTTTCTATTTTTCAGCTGTTGCAACCTATATTCTTCTCCCCTTTGCCATTCTGCTCGCCACCCTGCGTGTGCTCCTCGGCCATCACTATCCGAAGGATGTTGTAGCAGGCGCCTTTCTCGGCGTTATCGCGGCAATTATTTCAATTATATCCTTTTAAAATAGAAAACGGCTCCTGCGGGAGCCGTTTTTTATAAAAAATGATGGGGAACAGCCCTTCTTCACGATCAGCACACGCGCTTTTTCTTGGGATGGCGAAAAATACAAAGACATACCTCGGCATGTACAGATCATAAGAAAAAAAGGACAGAGAAACGTTTCTCTGTCCTTTTTTGGCTTTTATGCCTTAAAGCCCCGGTAAAGGAGCTCAAGGTGGTGACCGATATGGCTGCGGAGCATCTCGGCGTACACATCCTCCTTTTCTCTCCAGAACTTATAAAGGCGATCCTTGAAGCGGTAGGAGCCGTCCTCATTGCGAACGGTCAGAATAAAGCCGTAGGTGATGTGGATCAGCTGGCGGGCATCATTCTGCGTAAAGAGCACAGGAAGCTCTGCATCAGTAAGGGTATCAAGCGCAGGGATCTTGTTAAGATCTGTCGTGACGTGATAGAACTTCTTGGCCTCGGGGAACATTTCAAGGGCATAGGCATGCACCTCGCGGTAGAGGGCGGGATCGGCCGTTGCAACAGCACGCATGGCCTCAAGCCAGTTCGTACCCGCGGTCTTTACGTGGAAGTTGCCGTTCGTGTACTTGCCGATGAGTGCAAAGGTGGAGAACTTGTCAGAGCCGGAGTGAATGCTGAGCTTATAGCCGAAATGACGGGCGATCGCCGCATGGGTCTTAAGCTCGCGCTCAAACTGCGCAAGGTCGCCGATGTAGTCAACGCCCTTCTGGAATTCACCGCAGAAGCGAGGTGCAACGGTGGCAACGTCCACACCGTTCAGAATGAGCTCGTTTGCCACAAAATAATGCTGCAGGGGGGAGGTAGGCGTTGCAGTCTCATCAATCGAGATCTCAAAATCCGCCTCGGCACCGCCGTCCTTAAAGTACTTGTTGAAGATACCGGTAGCAAACTCGATCGCTTCACCGTAGATCAGGAGGCAACGGCGCAGCTCATCCTCGTCAAAAGTAAGCTTCTCGCCCTCAATCACGATATCCTTGCCAACATAACGGGCCGCAAGATCGGAAGGAAGCGTGCACTCGGCAGAAAGAGCGGCAGAATCCATCTTTTCAACACCGCCGCGAATATGCTCGCTGCAGTCAAGGGTGATCATGGTAAAGCCAAGACCGAGGGCATACTCGATCTCCTCCGCCTTCTTCAGGTGGTCACCATCCGCACCAAAGCCGGCCTTGTAGCCATCGCGGAAAACGTAATAGGTAGCGCTGTCAAGAACATCCTCATACGTTCTTTCGGTCAGATTCAGCTCGCGGATCGACTGCTGTGCAAGGATAGGAGCCGTATCATATTCCTTAAAAACGCGCAGATGACCGGGGGTGGCGATACCAAGACGGTCACCAACGCCGAAGGTGCGCTTTCTCTTAAGCACTCTCTGGGGTGCCGAAAACGGGAACATGGCACGCAGCGCATTGGCGTTTTCGTGGGTCTTTTTAGCGAGAACATAGGTGCAGGCATCGCAGGTGACGATCTCGCCGGCGAAGGCCTTGGCGGCATCGCCCGTAGCGACAAGATAATCCTCGGCATCGCCCGATACCATAAAGACATAATCGGGTCCGACAGCATTCACCGATTCGGGATATACGCCGAAGGCGGCGGCCGTGTCGGTTGCGGGGAGCTTCTTGATGAATTCACAAAGCTTTTTCATAATTCTCTCCTAAAAAAGTTTATATTTATCATTTTTTAATACGTATTGAGAAAATGACGCTTTTTCGCATAGTTTTCTTTGCATTCTAAAGAGGGATACGCCTCAATGCACAGATCCCTATTTCGCTCTGTGCCACGTCTGATATTCATCTTATATTTTACTCTATTTCCGCCCATATGTCAAGGACATTTCGATATTTCTTGTAAACGAAAAAAGGCCTCCGAGAAGGAGGCAAAGAAAAAAGGCAAGGCAAGCGGACATTGAAAACCGAATAAAGGGTGGTATGGTAACGAAAGACTCAAGGAATACGAACTGCAAAGCAGTTCAAGCGATCGGTCTATTAGTATCGTTCAGCTGAACACAT
>JAZNDG010000025.1:0-3243 GCA_045587985.1 Eubacteriales bacterium
GGATGCCCGCCTCGAGCGCCGCGAGATTCTCGCTGCCGAGCTCGGTCTTCGGAAGACCGCCGTGCATCTTCAGGGCGCGCACGGTGGCGACCATCACGACGGCATCGGGCGAAAGACCCGCCGCGCGGCACTTGATGTCGAGGAACTTCTCGGCACCGAGATCGGCACCGAAGCCTGCCTCGGTAACCGTGTAGTCACCAAGCTTCATGGCCATGCGGGTAGCAATGACCGAGTTGCAGCCGTGGGCGATATTGGCAAAGGGACCGCCGTGAACAAAGGCAGGCGTACCCTCGAGCGTCTGAACAAGGTTCGGCTTCAAGGCGTCCTTCAAAAGGGCGGCCATCGCGCCGACAGCACCAAGCTCACCCGCCGTTACGGGGCGCTCATCGTAGGTATAGGCCACCACGATACGTGCAAGACGGGCCTTAAGATCGTCAATATCGGCGGCAAGGCAGAAGACAGCCATGATCTCGGAGGCCACCGTGATATCAAAGCCGTCCTCACGCGGCACGCCGTTGACACGGCCGCCAAGACCGTCTGTCACAAAGCGGAGCTGACGGTCGTTCATATCGACACAGCGGCGCCAGGTGATGCGGCGGGGGTCGATCCCGAGGCGGTTGCCCTGGTAGATGTGGTTGTCGAGCATGGCGGCAAGGAGATTGTTTGCCGCGCCGATGGCGTGGAAGTCACCCGTGAAGTGGAGGTTGATATCCTCCATCGGAACGACCTGGGCATAGCCGCCGCCCGCGGCCCCGCCCTTGACCCCGAATACAGGGCCGAGCGAGGGCTCACGCAGGGCGACCATCGTGCGCTTGCCGATGCGGGAAAGACCGTCTGCAAGGCCGATGGTGGTGGTGGTCTTACCCTCACCCGCGGGGGTGGGGGTAATGGCCGTCACAAGGATCAGCTTGCCGGGGGTTCTTTCGCTCTCGCGGAGGAGGTTGTAGTCCACCTTCGCCTTATAGCGGCCGTACTGCTCAACGTACTTTTCGTCAATCTCGGCCTTCTTTGCGATTTCGGTAATGGGAGCAACCTTTGTGCTCTGTGCAATTTCAATATCCGAAAGGTATGCCATTTTCTTTCTCCTTTATTAACCCTTGAAGTATTTGACTGCCGACAGGAACATCTTCATATCGTACTCACCGAGCACGTTGCGGTAGAGGCCGTTTCCGATACGCTCGGAGTGGCCCATCTTACCGAATACACGCCCATCGGGCGAGGTGATGCCCTCGATGGCGTAGGTCGAATTGTTGGGATTAAAGCGCACATCATCGGTGGGATCGCCGCATGCGTCCACATACTGCGTGGCGATCTGGCCGTTTGCAGCCAGCGCGCGGACGACCTCCTCGGAGGCGAGGAAGCGGCCCTCACCGTGCGAGATCGGCACGGTAAAGATATCCCCGACATTCGTGGCCGCAAGCCAGGGCGAGCGGTTGGAGGCAATACGCACGCGCACAAGCTTCGACTGGTGGCGGGCGATGGTATTGAAGGTGAGGGTGGGCGAGGCTTCATCGGTATCGATGATCCTGCCGTAGGGCACAAGACCAAGCTTAATGAGCGCCTGGAAGCCGTTACAGATGCCGCACATAAGGCCGTCACGCTTGCCGAGAAGCTCACCGACCGCCTCCTTGATGGCGGCGTTCTTAAAGAAGGCCATGATGAACTTGCCCGAGCCGTCCGGCTCGTCACCGCCCGAGAATCCGCCGGGCACAAAGATCATCTGGGAGTCACCCACACGTCTTGCAAACTGCTCAACGCTTCGTGAGATGCCGTCCTTTGTGAGGTTGTTGATCACAAAGATATCCGCCTCGGCACCCGCATCCCGCATGACCTTGGCCGAGTCGTACTCGCAGTTGGTGCCGGGGAACACGGGGATCAGGACGCGCGGACGGGCGCACTTCACAAGAGGAGCAGGCCACTTGTCTGCCGCGAACGAGAAGGCCTCAAGCTTCTTCGCTTCCTTCTCGGCTACGGGATAGACCGATTCAAGGCGCCCCTCATAAAGCGCGGCAAGCTCGGCCATCGAAAGGACAGCATCCGCACGCGTGATTTTGGCATCCTCGGTCACCCTACCCACAAGGATCGCATCCGAAAGCTCAGCCTCCGTTTCGATGAGGAAGGAGCCGTAACGGTAGGCAAAGAGATCATTAACAGAAAGCGCGGTATCAAAGGAGAAGCCAAAGCCGTTGCCGATCGCCATCTTGTAGATGCCCTCGGCAATGCCGCCGAGTGTCGGCGTCCAGGCCGAGAGGACCTTACCCTCACGCGCAAGGGCATACACACGGTCAAAGAGGGCAAGGAGAGAGGCGCTCTCGGGCAGGCCGTCCTCGGTCATGGCGGGGGAAAGGAGATACACGCGGCTGCCGGCGCGCTTGAAGTCGGCCGAGAGCACCTCACCCGTCTTACCGGTGGTCACGGCAAACGAAACGAGGGTGGGGGGCACGTCCAGCTGCTCAAACGAGCCGCTCATCGAGTCCTTACCGCCGATCGCACCGATGCCGAAATCAAGCTGGGCACGGAAGGCGCCGAGCAGGGCCGCAAGGGGCTTGCCCCAACGGCGGGCATCACGGCCGGGCTTTTCAAAGTATTCCTGGAAGGTAAGATACACATCACGGAAGGAGGCGCCTGCCGCCACAAGGCGGGAGATGCTCTCGACAACCGCAAGATAGGCACCGTGATAAGGGCTCTTCTCGGTGATGTAGGGGTTATAGCCCCAGGACATAAACGAGCAATCATCGGTATGCCCCCGCTCGACCGAGATCTTATGCACCATCGCCTGGATCGGGGTCTTCTGGTTCTTACCGCCGAAGGGCATGAGCACGGTGCCGGCACCGATGGTCGAGTCAAACCGCTCGGAAAGACCGCGGCGGGAGCAGATGTTCAGGTCCGAAACGAGCGCGCGGTAGCCCTCCGCAAAGTCCCCCACCTCATCCTTCTCGAAGGAAAGAGGGGCAGCGGGCGCAATATCGATATGCTTTTCGGCGCCGTTCGAATTCAAAAATTCACGGGAAAGGTCCACGATGGTCTTGCCGTTCCAGTGCATACGCAGGCGAGGCTCCTCGGTCACACGGGCGACAACGGTTGCCTCCAGGTTCTCGCGCGCGGCGGCGGCGAGGAAGGCTTCCACATCCGCAACCTCCACGACCACGGCCATTCTCTCCTGCGATTCGCTGATGGCAAGCTCTGTGCCGTCAAGGCCCTCGTACTTCTTCGGGACGGCCGAAAGGTCGATATCAAGGCCGT
>JAZNDG010000026.1:0-3001 GCA_045587985.1 Eubacteriales bacterium
CCGATATTGAAATGCACACCTACCGCAAAAACCGCACGACGTCCTTTATCCGCACGGGTCTTTGGCGCTATTCGCGCCATCCCAATTACCTCGGCGAGATCCTGATGTGGTGGGGGATCGCGCTTGCCTCGCTCTCGCGTCTGCCCCTTTCCTATTTTCCGCTTGCAATGGGCGCGCTTATCAACAATCTGATGTTCCTCTTTATCAGCATCCCGATGGCAGACCGCCGCCAGGCGAAAAAGCCGGGCTATGAGGAATACCGCGCAAGCACCCACAGTCTTCTCCCGCTTCCGAAATGATCTGCATATGAAAAAGAGGGCAACCGCAGTTGCCCTCTTTTCTTACAGATAATCCCGCATGCTCCTGCCAAGATCCTCCTCCATGGCAATCAGCTTCTTGGCGATATCCTTGGCCTCCTCGCTTGCCGCCGCATACTGGTTGAGATAGCGGGAAAGCGACTTAACACCCATATCGCACCCATCGGTGATCAGGTCGGCCACGGTTTTGTCCGATTCGTGCATCACAAGCATCACGTTGGTCTTCATCCAGGACATCCCCTTGGCGATCAGGTTGGGCTCCTTCCCATCATCGTGGCACTTTTCGAGAAGCGTATCCAGCTCCCGCCCGAGCCGCGTATGCTCGTCCCTTGATTTTGTGAGAATTTCCTTGAGTCGCTCGTCCTTCACGTATTTCAGCACGTCATCGATCGAGGAAACCCCCATCTTCACCCCCGCATCGCACTCGCGGAGCAGGCGCACCGTATCCTTTTCTACCATTTTAAATCCCCCTTATCGGTATTTGCCGTCAGTATCTCCCAAAAGCGGCACTCTTATACCAAAGGAGGGGAGGAAAGGCGATGACAAAGCGCGCCATGGCGTTCGCCTTGCCGCCGGCCGGCAAGCGGCCGCCGCTCTTTCGGCCTCCGCTACACCAAAAAACGGCACCCGAAATGGGTGCCGTTCTTTTCGGCGCAGAGGGAGGGATTGCATATTCTTATGCCTCGAAGCTTACGAGCAAGCTCGACGCGTTCATCGGCATGAATGCGAACCCTCGCTTGTTACACAAACAGCGCTCTTGCCGCTTCACCACACCAAAAAAAGAAGCACCCTATCAGGTGCTTCTTTTCTTTGGCGCAGAGGGAGGGATTCGAACCCTCGTGTGGTTTCCCACAAACTGATTTCGAGTCAGCCCCGTTATGACCGCTTCGATACCTCTGCATGTATGTTTTAACCCGAATCGGGTGAAAACCTAAAATAGTATAGCATACACCGCCGTAATTTGCAAGCCCTTTTTAAAAAATATTTTTAGCGCTTTTCAAAGAGGGCGGGATTTCATGCGCGCGTAGGGGCGGGGGTAGGCATCGGGCGTTTCGGCGGTCTTCTCAAAAAGAATAATGCCGCGGCCTGCGCGCGCCTCATCCTCGCCGATCTCGTATTCTTTTGTAAAGATAACCTTGCATTTCAGCTCTCCCGCTGCGTGGCGTGCGCCTGCAAGCTCCTCCATGGCGGTGCGCCCCTTCAGGGCAAGCACCCTGCCGCCCTTACGGACGAGGGGGGCGCAAAGCTCAAGAAGGATGGGGAGGGCGGCCACGGCTCTTGCGGTGGCAAGGTCATAGCGGTCACGGTGCTCGCCGCGGCCGATGACCTCGGCACGGGCGCTGAATGCTGTAAGATTGGTAAGGCCGAGCCGGCTTGCCGCCTCGCCGACAAAGCCGATCTTCTTTGCGGTAGCATCGGTGGCGCTGACGGTAAGATCCGGGCGGCACAGAGCAAGCGGCAGAGAGGGGAAGCCGGCACCGCACCCCACGTCAATCACCGAGGCGCCCTTGGGAATCAGGGACTCTCCCATTAAGGAGTCGGCAAAGTGCAAAAGGATCACGCCGTCCATATCGGTGAGGGCGGTGAGGTTGTACTTTTCGTTTTCGCTTACAAGAAAGCGATAGAGCTCATAGAAGGCGGCCGTGCGCTCACTTGTCAGAAGGTGTGAAAGCCCAAGCGAAGAAAAGACCGTACGGAGCTTTTCGGTAAAGGCGGTCATAGGCGCCTCCTTTCGTGCTTTTTCTCCAGTATAGCAGAAATTTTACGCTTTTGGAAGGGGCCGCGCAAAAAAACTTTCTCGGCGTACACTCTTGACATTCTTTTCCACCCATGTTATACTTATGGAGTATGAATATATATTTAAAAAGGAGTTTCCGGTTATGTCGATGTACAACAAGAAATCCGTAGAGGACATCCCCGCCCTCGAGGGTAAGCGTGTTCTTGCGCGCTGCGATTTCAACGTGCCCCTCAAGGATGGGGTGATCACCAGCGAAAAGCGTATTGTGGAGGCCCTGCCTACCATCAAGTACCTTGCCGAAAAGGGCGCCCGCGTGATCCTCTGCTCTCACCTCGGTAAGCCGCACAACGTGCTGACCCCCGGCTTCGGTCTTACCAAGAAGGAAAAGAAGAAGGTGGAGGCTCTTCCCGCAGAGGAGCAGGCCGCCGCTACTGCTGAGCTGCTTAAGAAGGCAGAGGGCGATCGCAAGAAGCTCTCGCTTGCCCCCGTGGCCGCCAAGCTCTCCGAGCTTCTCGGCAAGGAGGTTGCCTTTGCCACCGATATCGTGGGTGAGGATGCCAAGGCCAAGGCCGCCGCGATGAAGAACGGCGATATCCTCCTCATCGAGAACGTGCGCTTTGACGCCGGTGAAGAGAAGAACAAGCCCGAGTTTGCCAAGGCTCTTTCCGAGCTTGCCGATATCTACGTCAATGACGCTTTCGGTACGGCTCACCGTGCCCACGCCTCGACTGCCGGTGTTGCCGATTATCTGCCTGCCTACTGCGGCTACCTGATCGGCAAGGAGATCGGCATTATGGGTGCCGCGCTTGAAGCGCCCGAGCGTCCCTTCGTTGCCATTCTCGGCGGTGCCAAGGTGGCCGATAAGCTCAACGTGATCAACAACCTCCTCACCAAGGTCGATACCCTTATTATCGGCGGCGGTATGGCATATAAGTCGGATCGTAGC
>JAZNDG010000027.1:0-8458 GCA_045587985.1 Eubacteriales bacterium
ACCCGCTTTGCGGGAGCCCCCTTTACACAAGGGGGCCTAATAGCGTGGGGCTTGCAGCCAAGACGGAAGGAGCCGGCGTATGTAAAAACCGCAGAAGCCTTGCATCTTCGCCCTCTTTTCTGCCGCAGGCTCCTCCACCGCCAAGGGCGGAGCCCCCTCCCGGAGATCACCGCGGTGAGATGGGGCGTGGGGAGGGAGCGGCAGATATGTTGCATGAATTTGAATAAAAATTTGAAAAAAGCGCAAAAAAGTTGCAAAACCCCTTGACAAAACAAAAAACACCCTGTATAATGGGTGCATATAAATCCAAAATACACGAATAATTATCCAAACGGAGGCATAAAACAATGGACAAGAAGAACATCAAAAAGGTCGTACTCGCTTATTCGGGCGGTCTTGACACCTCGATCATCATTCCGTGGCTGAAGGAAAACTACAACAACTGCGAGGTTGTGGCGGTTTCGGGCAATGTTGGCCAGGCGGACGAGCTGGAGGGGCTTGAGGAGAAGGCGCTGAAGACGGGTGCCTCCAAGCTCTATGTGCTTGATCTCACCGATGAGTATGTGGATGAATACATTATCCCCACCATGAAGGCGGGTGCGGTGTATGAGGAATACCTCCTCGGCACCAGCCACGCCCGTCCTTGCATTGCCAAGGGGCTTGTGGAGATCGCCCTCAAGGAGGGGGCGGACGCCATCTGCCACGGCTGCACCGGCAAGGGCAACGACCAGGTGCGCTTTGAGCTGGCCATCAAGCATTTCGCTCCCGAGATGCCCATCATCGCCCCCTGGCGTGAGTGGGACATCAAATCGCGCGAGGAGGAGATCGAGTACGCCGAGGCGCACAACGTCCCCCTGAAGATCAACCGCGAGACCAACTACTCGAAGGATAAGAACCTCTGGCACCTCTCGCACGAGGGGCTTGACCTTGAGGATACCGGCAACGAGCCGCAGTATGAGAAGGAGGGCTTCCTTGAGATGGGCGTTTCTCCCATCATGGCGCCGGATGCTCCCACCTATATTGAGCTTGATTTCGTAGCCGGCATTCCCGTGGCTCTTGACGGCAAGAAGATGTCTGCCAAGGAGATCATCCTCGCCCTCAACGAGGTGGGCGGCAAGAACGGCATCGGCCTTCTTGACATTGTTGAAAACCGCCTTGTCGGCATGAAGTGCCGCGGCGTGTATGAGACCCCCGGCGGGGCCATCCTCTACAAGGCCCACAGCGTGCTCGAGAGCATCTGCCTTGACAAGATGACCCTCCACGAGAAGCAGCGCCTCTCGATCACCTTTGCCGAGCTCGTCTATAACGGCCAGTGGTTCACCCCCCTGCGCGAGGCTCTTTCGGCCTTTGTCGATAAGACGCAGGAGAAGGTGACGGGCAAGGTCCGCCTCAAGCTCTACAAGGGCAACATGATCAATGCGGGCGTGTGGAGCGACTATTCGCTTTACAGCGAGGAGATCGCAACCTTCGGCGAGAGCGACTACGACCAGAAGGATTCGGCCGGATTTATCAACCTCTTTGGCCTTCCCATCAAGGTGCAGGCCATGGTGGATCAGAAGAACGCGAAGAAAAACTGACGATAGAGGTGCCGTCTGCGGGCTTTTCCGCAGGCGGCTACCTTTGGTGTAAGGAGAGATAAAAAACATGGCAAAAATGTGGGCGGGAAGGACGGATGCCGTCACCGATCGGCTGGCGGACGATTTCAATTCCTCCATTCACTTTGACAAGAGAATGTACCGTGAGGACATCACGGGCAGCATGGCACACGCCGCAATGCTCGGAAAAGCCGGCATTATCACCGAGGGCGAGGCAGAGGCTCTTATTGAGGGGCTTTCCTCGATCCTTGCCGACCTTGACGAGGGGCGGCTCTCTATCGATATGACGGCCGAGGATATCCATATGTTTGTCGAGGCCGTCCTGACCGAGCGGCTCGGCGACCTTGGCAAGAAGCTGCACACGGCGCGCAGCCGTAACGACCAGGTGGCGCTTGATTTCCGTATGCACCTGCGTGCGGAGGCCGACCTTCTTTCGGAGGAGCTCCGCGCGCTTATCGCCACCCTTGCGGAGCTTGCCGAGCGAGAGGCCGAAACGGTCATGCCCGGCTATACCCATCTGCAGCGTGCCCAGCCCATCACCTTCGGCCACCATCTGATGGCCTACGCCTATATGCTCCTGCGCGACCGTGAGCGGCTCTCTGACTGCCGCCGCCGCATGAACAGATCCCCCATCGGCTCCTGTGCCCTTGCCGGCACCACCTACCCGACCGACCGCCGCTTTGAGGCCGAAAGGCTTGGCTTTTCGGGGGTGGTCGAGAACAGCCTTGACGGGGTTTCGGACCGTGACTTTGCGCTCGAGCTTCTCTCCTGCCTTTCCATTCTGATGGTGCATCTTTCCCGCTTCTCGGAGGAGCTGATCCTCTGGTCGAGCTGGGAATTCCATTTCATTGAGCTGTCGGATGCCTATACCACCGGCTCCTCGATCATGCCCCAGAAGAAGAACCCCGATATGGCCGAGCTGATCCGCGGCAAGAGCGGCCGCGTGTTCGGCGATCTTATGGGGCTTCTCACCACCCTCAAGGGCCTGCCGCTTGCCTACAACAAGGACATGCAGGAGGATAAGGAGGGTGTCTTTGACGCCATTGACACGGTCAAGATGTGCCTTGGCGTGCTCACCCCGATGCTTGCCTCAATGAAGGTCAACCGCGATACCATGAAGCGGGCGGCCGAGGGCGGCTTTATCGGCGCCACCGACCTTGCCGACTACCTTGTCGGAAGGGGGCTCCCCTTCCGCTCGGCCTACAAGGTCGCAGGGCAGGCGGTTGCCTACTGCATCAAGAGCGGGAAAACGCTTGAAACCCTCAGCCTTGACGAGTACCGCGCGCTTTCGGACGTGATTGACGAGGGTGTTTACCCGGCTGTTGATCTTCTTAACTGCGTTTTGCGCAGGACCTCGGAGGGCGGCACCTCGCCCGCCTCGGTGCGCGCGCAGGTGGCATCCGTGCGGGAGGCGATCAAATGAAAAAGGTATTTATAGACGGCTCGGCCGGCACCACGGGGCTCCGCATCTACGAGCGGCTTGCCCTGCGCTCCGACATTGAGCTTATGCTTCTCCCCGATGAGGTGCGAAAGGATAAAGAGGCAAGGCGCGAGGCGCTTTGCACGGCCGACATTGCCTTCTTGTGCCTGCCCGATGATGCGGCGCGTGAGGCGGTGGCCCTCTTGGGCGATGCGGATACCGTTCTTATTGACACCTCGACCGCGCACCGCACCGACCCTGCCTTTACCTACGGCTTTCCCGAGCTCCCCCTTGCAAGGGAGAGGATCGCCGCCTCGCGGCGTATTGCCAACCCCGGCTGTCACGCCTCGGGCTTTATTGCTCTTGTCGCCCCCCTTGTCCGCGCGGGGCTTCTCCCGAAGGATGCCCTTCTTTCGGCCTTCTCGCTGACCGGCTACTCGGGCGGCGGCAAAAAGATGATTGCCGAATACGAGGAGGAGGGGCGCTCCCCCCTTCTCCTTGCGCCGCGTGCCTATGGGCTTACCCAGAAGCACAAGCACCTGCCCGAGATGGTGGCCGTGACAGGGCTTCTCCATGCCCCTGTCTTTACCCCCATCGTAGCCCCCTATCTTGCGGGCATGGAGGTGGGCATCGGTCTGCACGCATCCGAAATAAACGGCACGGCGGACGATCTGCGCGCCTGCCTTAGGGATGCCTACCGCGAGGGCTGTATGGTAAGATACGCGGATGCACCCGATGAAGCGGGCTTCCTCTCGGCGGCTTCTATGGCCGGGCGGGACGATATGGAGGTCAGCGTCCTCGGGAATGGCGACCGCATCCTGCTTGTGTCCCGCTTTGATAACCTTGGCAAGGGCGCCTCGGGCGCGGCCATCCAAAATATGAATCTTGTACTCGGTGTGCCGGAGGATACCGGCCTCCAAAAAGGAGAATAACACTATGATCACCATCATCGAAGGCGGCGTCACCGCCGCACGCGGCTTCCGCGCCGGCGGCATCCACTGCGGCATCCGCCATAACAGACAGAAAAGAGATATTGCCCTGATCGTCAGCGACTGCCGCGCCGCGGCCGCTGCCGTCTATACCACCAACCTTGTGAAGGGCGCCCCCCTTACCGTCACAAGGCGCCATCTCCGTGACGGCTATGCCGTGGCTGCCGTTTGCAACAGCGGCAACGCCAACACCTGCAATGCAGACGGCATTGAGGTGGCCGTTAAGATGGCCGGTCTTGTGGGAGATGCCCTCGGCATTGACCCGCGTGATGTGGTGGTGGCCTCCACCGGTGTTATCGGCCAGCCCCTGCCCATTGCGCCCATTGAGGCGGGCATGCCGGCTCTTGTTGCCTCGCTTTCCGATACGGGCAGCGCGGCGGCGGCCGAGGCCATTATGACCACCGACCTCAAAAAGAAGGAGATCGCGGTCGAGTTTACCGTTGGCGGTAAGACCTGCCGCCTTGGCGGCATTGCCAAGGGCAGCGGCATGATCCACCCGAATATGGCCACCATGCTCGTCTTTCTGACGACCGATGTATGTATCTCGCCCGATATGCTGAACAAGGCGCTCTCGGGGGATATACAGAACACCTTTAATATGGTGAGTGTCGATGGCGATACCTCCACCAACGATATGGTGACCCTCTTGGCAAACGGCATGGCAGGCAATGAAGAGATCACCGCGGAGGGTGAGGACTTTGCCGTCTTTATGAAGGCGCTCAACACGGTCACCACCTACCTCTGCCGGGCGATCGCCGCGGACGGCGAGGGTGCCACCAAGCTCATCGAATGCACGGTTTGTGAGGCGGCCGATGAAAAGACCGCCAAGCTCGCCGCCAAGAGCGTCATCTGCTCAAGCCTTGTGAAGGCCGCCATGTTCGGCGCGGATGCCAACTGGGGCAGGATCCTCTGCGCCATCGGCTATGCGGGTGCCGACATTGACACCTCGCGCGTTTGCGTGCGCTTTAAGTCAAAAGCGGGTGAGATCTCGGTGTGTGAGGCGGGCGCGGGTGTGCCCTTCTCGGAGGAGCTTGCCAAGAAGATCCTGCTTGAAGACGAAATTGATATCCTCGTCACGCTCGGGGCGGGGGAGGCGTCCGCCACCGCCTGGGGGTGCGACCTGACCTATGATTATGTGAAGATCAACGGTGACTACCGTACGTAAGAGGTGTAACATGTACGAAGAAGTATCGAATGCCGAGAGGGCCGAGATCCTCTGTCAGGCGCTCCCCTATATCCGCCGCTATAACGGCAAGGTCGTGGTCGTCAAATACGGCGGCAACGCCATGATCAACGAAACCCTGAAGCAGCAGGTCATGGAGGATATCGTCCTTCTCTGGCTTGTCGGTGTGAAGGTCGTGCTCGTGCACGGCGGCGGCCCCGAGATCAGCGATCTGATGGCCCGCCTCGGCAAAAAGCCCGACTTTGTGGACGGCCTGCGCGTGACCGATAAGGAAACGGTGGATATCGTGCAGATGGTCCTGGCCGGCAAGGTCAATAAAACGCTCGTCAACCTCCTTGAGGCCCGCGGCGGTAAGGCCATGGGCATCTCGGGCATTGACGGCCGCCTTATCGAGGCTGAAATGAAGGATGAGCGGCTCGGCTATGTCGGCAGGATCAAGAGCGTGCACATCAAGCCGGTCACCGACCTTCTTGAAAAGGGCTATATCCCGGTCATCTCTACTGTCGGCTGTGACCGAGAGGGCAATACCTACAACATCAACGGCGATACCGCCGCCGCCCGTATTGCGGGGGCGCTGGGGGCCGAGCGACTGATTATGATGACCGATATCGCGGGGATCCTGCGCGATAAGGACGATCCTGCCACCCTCATCCCCGAGATCACGGTGAGCGAGGCGGCGGATCTTCAGCGCGAGGGTGTTATCTCGGGCGGCATGATCCCGAAGGTCGATTGCTGTGTGGAGGCCATCCGTGAGGGAGTCAAGAACGTCATTATTATGGACGGGCGCATCCCCCACTCGATCCTCATGGAGATCCTGACCGATGAGGGTGCGGGTACGATGGTGAAGGGGGATGCAAAATGAGCGACCTCATTGCCTTAGATAAGGCCCACGTAGCCGCCACCTACCGCCGCTTTCCGGTCGAGCTCGTACGGGGCGAGGGCTCCTATGTCTATGATACCGAGGGGCGCCGCTATATCGATATGGGCTCGGGCATCGGTGTCACCGCCTTCGGCCACGCCGACCCCCTCTGGGTGGAGGCCGTGACCAAGCAGGCGTCCACCCTCGCGCATACCTCGAACCTCTATTATACGGGGCCCTGCGCCCGCCTTGCCGCCCTCCTTTGCGAAAGGACCGGCATGGCACGCGTCTTCTTTGCCAACTCGGGTGCCGAGGCAAACGAGTGCGCCATCAAGGTGGCAAGAAAGCACGCCGCCGACAAAAGAGGGCTTGAGGATGCGGTGATCGTCACGCTGAAAAATAGCTTCCATGGCCGCACGCTCACCACGCTCGCCGCAACCGGCCAAGAGCATTATCATGAGCTTTTTAAGCCTCTTACCCCCGGCTTTCTGCACGCAGAGGCAGGGAATATTGATGAAATGACAAGAATACTTGACGAAAACGCGGTAGCCGCCGTGCTCGTTGAGTGTGTGCAGGGAGAGGGCGGCGTGATCGCGCTTGAGGGCGAGTATCTCCGTTCTCTCGAGGCGCTCTGCCGCGCGCGCGGCGTGCTTCTTATGGTGGATGAGGTGCAGACCGGCAACGGCCGCTCCGGCATGCTCTACGCCTATATGACAGCAGGCATCAAGCCCGATGTTGTGACCACCGCCAAGGGGCTTGGCGGCGGCCTGCCGATCGGCGCGTGCCTGATGAGCGCCGAGGTCTGCGAGGTCCTTGGCTTTGGCGACCACGGCTCGACCTTCGGCGGCAATCCCGTGGCCGCGGCAGGGGCGCTCTCTGTCATCTCGCGGCTTGATCAGGCCTTCCTTTGCGAGGTGGGCCGCAAGGCGGCGCTCGTAAGGGATACCCTTGCGGGAAAGCCCGGCATTCTCTCGGTCACCGGCCTTGGCCTGATGATCGGTGTTGAAACCGTCCGCCCGGCTGCCGAGGTGGTGGCAGACTGCATGAAGGAGGGGGTTCTCCTCTTAACGGCCAAGCATAAGGTGCGGATGCTGCCTGCCTTAAATATTGACGATGCGGTGCTGAAGGAGGCGCTTTCGGTGCTTCTTACGGCCGCCGCGAAAGGAGTAGAAGCATGAATTTAAAGGGAAAGAGCTTTCTGAAGCTTTTGGATCTTTCAAAAGAGGAGATCGAGGGGCTTCTTGACCTCGCAGCCGATCTGAAGGCCAAGAAGAAGGCGGGGATCCCCCACCGTCTTTGCGAGGGCAAGAGCATTGCGCTCGTGTTCGAAAAGACCTCCACCCGCACCCGCTGCGCCTTTGAGGTGGCGGCGGCCGATCTCGGTATGCACCCTGTGTATCTTGATCCCCAGGGCTCGCAGATCGGGAAAAAGGAGAGCATCCCGGATACCGCCCGTGTGCTCGGCCGTATGTTTGATGCGATCGAGTATCGCGGCTATGGCCAGGAGCTGGTCGAGGCGCTTGCCGCCTATGCCGGTGTGCCGGTCTATAACGGCCTTACCAATGAATTCCACCCCACCCAGATCCTTGCCGATTTCCTGACCGTGCGTGAGTATTTCGGCAGTCTTTCGGGCAAAAAGCTCGTCTATATGGGGGATGCCCGCTACAACATGGGCAATTCCTTGATGGTGGGCTGTGCCAAGATGGGCATGCACTTTGTGGCCTGTGCCCCCGCCCGCTATTTCCCCGACCCCGCCCTGGTGGCCGAGTGCCGTGCCATTGCCGAAGAAAGCGGCGGCTCGGTTACGCTCTCGGAGGATGTCGTGGCCGCGACAAAGGGAGCCGATGTGATCTACACCGATGTGTGGGTGTCGATGGGTGAGCCGGACGCCGTCTGGGAGGAGCGCATCCGCGATCTTACCCCCTACCGCGTGACGAAAACTGTCATGGAGAACGCAGGCAAGGGCGCCCGCTTTATGCACTGCCTCCCCGCCTTCCACGACCTCGGTACCGCAGTCGGCAAACAGATCCACGAGAAATTCGGGCTTGATTGCATGGAAGTGACCGACGAGGTCTTTGAAAGCGAAGCCTCGATCGTCTTTGACGAGGCGGAAAACAGGATGCATACGATCAAGGCTGTTATCGCTGCCACGCTTGCATAACCCCTCGCGGGCATAAATTCCGCAATACTTCAGTACTGCAAAGCGCACACACCTCGGAGTAGGTTTCTACACCGTCGGCGTGTGCGCTTTTTCGTTCTTCGTCTTGCGAAATTTCTGCTCCGCGACCCCTCACGGGCATAAATTGCGCGATGCTTCGTTGCTGGCGTCCTCACCCCCTCGGCGTACGCGTAAGTACGCCCTCGGCGCCTCGGCCGCCGTGCGCCTCGCCTACTGAAATTTCTGCTCCGCGA
>JAZNDG010000028.1:0-8639 GCA_045587985.1 Eubacteriales bacterium
ACTAAAAAGGGTGCCCGCGCCGAATTTTCGGCGGGGGCTATCTTCACATTAAAGAGAAGGGAGGGAAGGCTGTGGCCAATATCAAGGACGTTGCCAAGCGCGCAGGCGTTTCGGTTTCCACCGTTTCAAACATTCTGAATAACAAAATATCGGTCTCGGAGGAGCTGCACCAGCGTGTGGTCGCGGCAATGCGTGAGCTTGATTACCGCCCGAGCTTTCTCGCCATGAACCTGCGCCGCAAGCAGATCAGCTTTGTCGGCGTTATCGTCAGCTCGCTTGACGGGCATTACCACAGGATCGTGGACGGCATCTACCGCGTGGCAAAGGAATTAAAGTGCCAGCCGATCGTCAAGGTGGTGACAAGCGCCATGGAGGAGCAAAAGGAGATCGAGGCGCTCGTCCAGCTGAGCGTTGGCGGCATGATCGTGGTATCCCCGCACTTGAATGAGCGCTTGCTTGCCCAGTATAAGGAAACCAATCTTCCCATCGTCTTTGCAGACATCTATCCGCAAGGGGATGACGAGGTGAATGTCGTGCGGTTTGATAACCGCCGCATCGTCCTTGGGATCACCGAGCGGCTGCTTGCCGAGGGCAAGCGTGTGGGCCTTGTGATCGGCCCGCGTCATCTCGGCTCGGAGCATGACTGCCTCCTGGGCTACACCGCCGCGCTCGGCGGGAGCGAGGGGTGCGTATTTGAAACCGAATTCAATAAGGAGCGGGCCTTTTCGGGCCTCATTCGCTTTATCTGCTCCTGTCGGGCCCTGCCCGATGCCTTTATCGTGTCATCCGCCCACCTTGGGCGCACGGTTTCCGAGATCCTCGGACTTCTCAACATGGGCCATATTGCCGTCTATGCCCTTTCGGGGGACAGCTGGTATAAATATGGCGATGAGGCCACCACCTACGTCCGCCGCGAGGCGATCGACTGTGGGATGCAGGCCATGCGGCTTCTTTTCGAGAACATCGAAAAGCCGGTCATCTTTGACAAAAAGCAGATCACGGTCAGAACCTACGGCGTGGTCGATAAGCTCTTTGATCGGGGGGAGGGCCCCCTTGACAAGAGAAGCGGGGATAAGACGCTCCGCCTTCTCCTCTTAAAATCGAATATCAGCAGCGCGATCGAGATGCTCTCGCGCGATTTTACCGCCAAAACGGGCATTCGCGTATCGGTAACGGCCGCCTCACAGCAGGAGCTTTCCAGAATCGTGGCCGAGAATGCCGAGAGCCACAGCTCGGAATACGACATTATCATGGCGGATATGCACTGGTTGCCCCAGCTCCGTAAGGAGCAGGTGTTCTGCAAGCTCAACGGCCTTCTGCCGGTTGGGGAGATCCTGCCGCGCTATGTGCGTGATGTGCGTAACTTTATCCTGGCCGAGGCCGAGGGCGAGGACATCTTTGCCCTGCCCATCCTTGTCGGCTATCAGATGCTTGCCTACCGCAGCGACCTCTTTGACGATGCACTCCTGAAGAAGCAGTTTTACCTTAAATACGGCGTGGCGCTCCGCCCGCCCGAGACCTGGAGCGAATTTAACCTTGTGGCCCGCTTCTTCACAAGGGAATATAACCCCGATTCTCCGACAAGGTACGGCACCTGCCTTGCAGGAGGCCGCCCGGACGGCGTAATGGCCGAGTTTTTGCCGAGGCAGTGGTCCTACCGCGGTCATTTTCTCGGTGAGGGCGGCGTGGAGATCGAAAGCCCCGCCAACCTCAAGGCCATGAAGAGCCTGCTTGAGAGCTACCGCTATTCCTACCCCGACTGTGCCGACTACCTTGAGGATGAGCAGGTGCAGGAGTTTATAGGGGGGGATGTGGCCATGATCTGCACCTACAACGTCCACCTGCAGGATCGGCTTGATTTCAGGGATCAGAACGTGCGCTTCTCCCGCCTGCCCGGCACCTCCGCCCTGATCGGCGGCTGGCTGCTCGGCATCAGCGCCTATTCAAGGAATATAGAGGAAAGCGCCCGCTTCCTCGAATGGGAAATGAGCGACCGCATTTCGGTGCATTCCTCGCTCCTTGGGCAGGTCAGCCCCTTCAAGACCGTCTTTCACGACAACGAGCTCTTGACCGTTTATCCTTGGATGAGCATTACAGGCGAGTATTCGGAAACCCTGCGCGGCAAGGAGTTCGGCACGCTTGGCATCCGCAAGGGCAGCCTCGGCCGTGAGCTTGAAACCGCCTTCTCCGAGCGCCTTTGGGAGATGTTCCGCGGCCGCCTTTCTCCCGAGGAGGTCTTAAGAGAAACGCAGGAGGAATTTAAGGGCCGCCAATAGACCCCCTCTCCTATATGCAAAAAAGCACCCCGGGGGTGCGCGCCTTTTCCCCGCCGCTCGCGGCGGAGAGAAAAGAGCCGATACAGAAATTTCTGCATCGGCTCTTTTTTGTTTCTCGGCAGAAGCGGAAAAGCCGCACTGTTTAAAGGGAACGCCCAAAAGCCGCTTATTGTAAAGAAAACCTTCCCTTTTGGCCCGAAGTGGCGGCTCGCTTTTTGCGCCGTGTGGCCACGGTCTTAATAGAAAGGAAACAAAAGACAAATCTTTTGATAATAAACGGGTAGTATAATGATGGGTGCAGTTGAGAACTTTGTGTGGAGGCGGCTATGAAAAGAAAATACACGGTTATGAAGGGAAGACAAGCGGTCGAGCGAGAATATAACTATATTCCCATCCGCTATATCGTTGCCATCCTGATCACCCTCCTTGAGATCGCGGCCATCATCGGTGTTGTGATCGCGTGCTGCTATTATATTCCGTATTTTTATATTGCGGCATTCATTACCCAGATAGGCTGCCTTGTCAAGATCATCGCCTCGGATGACAACCCCGATTACAAGGTGCCATGGCTTGTATTTGTTCTGGTTTTGCCAATTGTGGGCTTTATGCTCTACTTTCTTTTCTACTCGCGCAAGCTGCACAAGCGGTTTGTGCGGCGGCTGGATGAGCTGCGGCAGTACCGATACGAGTGCCCCACCGAGAGCACTCTCTCCGCCCTTTGGGAGGAGGATTCGCACGCTGCGGCACAGGCACGGATGCTTTGCACGGTATCGGGGGCGGGCATCTTTACCGATACGGGGACGACCTATTATCCCCTTGGCAAGGATATGTGGCAAGCGATGCTCCTTGATCTTGGGCAGGCGGAGCGCTTCATTTTTATGGAATACTTCATCATTGAGGAGGGGGTGTTTTGGAATTCCGTTCTTGAGATTCTGAAGCGCAAGGCGGCTGCAGGGGTGCTTGTGCGCGTGCTCTATGACGACATCGGGTGCATGAGCACCCTGCCCGGTGACTATCACAGGCAGCTTCGCAAATGGGGGATCGAGGCAGCCCCATTCTCGCGGCTGAGGGGGCAGGTAGACAGCGAGTTCAACAACCGCAATCACCGCAAGATCACGGTGATCGATGGGAGGATCGCTTATACGGGCGGTGTCAACATTGCGGATGAATACGTGGGAGAGCGTTTGCGCTTCGGTCATTGGAAGGACACGGGGCTTCGCCTGGAGGGGGAGGGCGTCTTTGAGCTGACACGGCTCTTTCTTACCGATTACGGGCTGAATGTAAAGCATCTCCCCAAGACCGAGACCGTGCTGTATCCCGAGCAAAAGGAGCTGCACGGGCGGGGATACGTGATCCCGTTTGGCGATGGGCCAAGACCGCTTTATGAGCGCAGAGTCGGCAAGAGCGCCATTCAGAACATGCTGAATGCCGCAACACGCTATGTGTATATGACCACTCCCTACCTTATTATCGACAATGACCTTTGCACCAGCATAGAAAACGCCGCTCTGCGTGGGGTGGACGTGCGCATTATCCTGCCGCACATCCCGGATAAGAGGCTTGTTTTCGGCATGACGAGGAGCTTCTATCCCCGGCTGATGAAGGCGGGCGTGCGGATCTACGAATACACCCCCGGCTTTATTCACGCAAAAAGCTATCTCGCCGATGACGAGTACGCGGTGATCGGCACGATCAACCTGGATTACCGTAGCCTTGTCCACCATTTTGAAAACGGCGTATGGATGTATCGGTGCGAGGCCATCAAGGATCTGAAGAAGGACATCGAGGAAACGCTCTGCCGGTCCTGTGAGGTGACGCCCGAGAAGCTGAGGACGAGCCTCCCCGCCCGCTTTGTCCGCTCCCTCGTCAGGATCTTTGCCCCGATGCTTTGAATCGGAAGGGGATGCCCTTGCGACAGAAAGCCGGAGCGCGGCCTGCTTTATAACGGGCATCCATCCTTTGTATGCTGTGTTCTTTGGCCGAGCATGGGCGGCTCATCTGTATTCTTTTTCGTATAGAGAGCTTTTCCGCGCCATGCCTGAAGGGGACAGCGCCTGCTGCCGGGAGAAGTGAGGGCCGGGAGTATAGAGGCCCCGTATAAAAAGAGGAAAGAGAGAACGGCGTGCGGAGCATTTCCGTACGGTTCTCTCTTTTTTGCGCCCAAAGAGCTGCTGCAAGGGATCAAAAAACCGCTTTTATTAACACCGCAGAAACAAAACGAAAAAAGAGTAAAAACAAACGCCCGGTATACTGAAAGCACAAAAACCGAGAAGGGAGAACAAAAATGAAAAAGAACGATCAGGAGTCTATTGTAAGAAGGATCTGCGCACAGTATGAAAAGAAGAAGCCCACCGAGCTTGATGCGCTCCGAAAGCTGGATGCCGAGGTAAAGCGCCCGGCAAATGCGTTTGCCTATACCTTTGGCACGGCCGGCTCGCTTGTGCTCGGTACGGGAATGTGCCTTGCCATGAAGGTGATCGGCGGCGCGATGCTGCCCGGCGTTTTGATCGGCGGAGTGGGCATTGCGATGGTCAGCAGCACCTACACGCTTTACAAAAGAATGCTTTCGGGGCGCCGCGCCAGGTATAAGAGCGAGATCGAAGCGCTTAGCGAAAAGATACTTGAGGGTGGCGAGGTCCGGTCACCGAATTAACAAAAAGAAAACAAAACCGAAAAGAAACGCAAATCCCCATCGCATACAATAAAAATGCAACCAAAACATACAAATAAGGAGAGAAAACAAATGGGAATCAAGGATTTTTTCAAGAAGGCATTCGGCGATATGAAGAAAAGCACCAAGGCACAGCATGAGGTCAGCAAGGCAAACTTTGCCGCGGCAAAAGCAGAATCCCGCGCACAGTGGGAGGAGGCAAAAGCGATGGGTGATCCTGCAAGACGCGATGCTGTGTTTCAGGCTCAAAGAGATAAGCAGATTGCCGAGGCAAACGAGCGAAAGGCAGCGGCCGAGGCTCGCATCATGGCGGCAAAGAAATAAATCATCCGAGAGGGCGGGCCGGGAGCAAACGGACCGCCCTTTCGGGCACCGTCATTGGCCGGGCCGAGGCCCCTTTTTTTCTTAAAAAAGGGGCGGCGCAAACAAAACGTTAACATTTGCGTGCTACAATAAAGGGGCAAAAGGAAATCTGTGTGAGGAGGGAAAGAATATGTTCAAGATTCTGATTGTGGAGGATGACCGAGATCTGAACCGCAGCGTCTGCTCTTTTCTGAATAACAGCGGATATGAAGCGGTTGGTTGCCTTGATGCAGAGAGTGCATACGATGAGCTGTATAAGACCACCTTCGACTGCATTGTGTCGGATATTATGATGCCGAGGATTGACGGCTTTGAATTCGTAAAGACGGTACGTTCTCTTAACCATGATATCCCGATCCTCTTTATGACCGCGCGGGACGATTTTGCATCCAAGCAAAGAGGCTTTCGCATCGGGATCGATGACTATATGACCAAGCCGATTGATCTTGACGAGCTCTTTTTGCGCATCGGTGCGCTCCTGCGCCGTTCCAAAATAGCCTCAAGCCGCCGGCTTGAGGTTGGGCGCTTTGTGATGGATGCGGACGAGAGGAGCGCAACCCTTGACGGGGAGGAAATCTCCCTCACGGTAAGAGAGTTTGATCTGCTTTATAAGCTCCTCTCCTATCCCAAAAAGACCTTTACGCGCACCCAGCTGATGGACGAGTTCTGGGATGTGGATACCGGGACGGGCACAAGAACGGTGGACGTGTATATGACCAAGCTGCGTGCGAAGCTGTCGGGGTGCACCTCCTTTGAGATCGTGACGGTCCATGGGCTTGGCTACAAGGCGGTGATCAAATGAAAAAAGAAAGGTTTCGATACATCCTTCGGGAGTTTGGCAGCTTTCTTCTGTTCTTTCTGATGGTTGGCTTTGTGGTTTCGTGCTGTATGATATTATTTTTGAACGTATTGGCGGACACAATGGGCTTGGAGTTTACCTCCGATAATATCACAGCCGCAGCCAAGATCACCTTTCTGAATGTGTTGATTATTACCACCATCTTCAAAACGCTTGATTACATCCGCCGCAAGATCATGGTGGACAAGCCTGTGAAGATGATTACGGATGCAGCAGAGAAAATCATGAACGGTGATTTCTCCGTCCGTGTTAAGTCGATGAACGGGGCGGGCATGGAGGGATTCAATCAAGTTGGCGAAGCGATCAATTCCATGGCATCCGAGCTTGCGGGCGTAGAAACGCTCCGCACCGATTTTATTGCCAACGTATCCCATGAGATGAAAACGCCTCTTGCTGTGATGCAGAACTACGGAACGCTTCTCGGGGCCCCCGATCTGCCCGAAGAAAAGCGTATAGAATACGCAAAGGCGATCACCGATGCTTCGCGCCGGCTTGCCGATATGATGACCAATATATTGAAGCTGAACCGTCTTGAAAATCAGCAGATTTATCCCAATCCCACCACCTTTGACCTCGGAGAGCAGCTTTGCGAGAGTCTTTTGCAGTACGAAAGCACGTGGGAAAGAAAGAATATCGAGATCGAAACCGATCTTGCCGAGGGAGTGCTCATTTCCGCCGATGCCGAGCTTTTGTCGCTCGTGTGGAACAACCTCTTTTCCAACGCCTTCAAGTTCACCGAGGACGGTGGCAAGGTTGCTCTTACGCTTACGGCGGAGGGCGAATACGCTACCGTCAAGATATCCGACACGGGATGCGGAATGAGTGCAGATGTCGGCGCGCATATCTTTGAAAAATTCTATCAGGGCGATACCTCGCACGCAACACAAGGCAACGGTCTTGGGCTTGCTCTTGTTAAGCGTGTGGTCGACATTATGCAGGGCGAGATCGGCGTGGAAAGCGCCGTGGGGGTCGGCACGGCCTTTGCGGTCAGGCTCAGGAGGGCTGAAAATGAACCCGAAGAAGCTCGGTAAAGCGCTGCTGTTTCCGCATATTTCCATCATGATCCTTCTTGTTCCCGTAGCCACCGTTCTGCTTGTCGGCTCGATGGTGTTTGTCGGAACGGAGTCGGTCATTGCCATCATATCCTACGTTCTTGCAGCCTATACCTTAACGGTGTGGTGCTTCAAGATTCCGTATTTGATCAAGTATTTTAAGACCTTCAAGGATGAAAACAAATATGCAAGAAGATGGCAAGACGATACTCGCCTGCGCGTGAATGTATCGCTCTACGGCGCTCTTGCGTGGAACGCATTGTATGGGCTCTTTCAGTTGTGGCTTGGCTTTTGCCACCACACCTTTTGGTTCTGCTCACTCGGCGCGTATTATATCTGCCTTGGCGTGATGCGGTTCTTCCTACTTTTGCACACAAGAAAGTACGCCCCCGGCGAGAAAATGCAGACCGAGCTTGTGAAATACCGCGCTTGCGGATGTGTATTCCTTCTGATGAACCTCGCGCTTGCGCTTATCATCTTCTTTATGGTCTACTTTAACAGAAGCTTTGAGCATCATATGATCACGGCAATTGCGATGGCCGCATACACCTTCGCGGCGTTTACGGCGGCCCTTGTCAGGCTTGTCGGGCGCAAGAAGGACAAGACACCCATCCTTTCGGCCGTAGGGATGGTCGATCTTGCCGGCGCTTCTGCGTCCATGCTGATGCTGACAAGCACGATGCTCACAGCGTTTGCCGGGGACACGCCGGATCCCTCTGCCCAAAGGATCTTCGTGGGCACGGTTGGCCTTTGCGTTTCTTCCGCTGTCATCCTGATGGCCGTTTATATGATCGTGAAGGGCACAGGGGAATTAAAAAGATTACAAGGATAAAAAGAGGTGCAGAATGAACGGACATCATAACGGACAAAACGGTTTTTCGTATACCTATTCGGCAAGGGAGCAGGCCGAGATCAGGCGGATCCGTGAAAAATACGTAAAACAGAGCGAGAGGGAGGCTGCGCTTTTGCGCCTGCGCAGGCTGGATGCAAGCGTTACCGGTACTGCACAGGCGGTGGCTCTCGTGCTCGGGATCGTGGGTGCTCTTCTCTTTGGCTTTGGGATGAGCTTAATTCTTTCGGAGCTCGGTTCCCTCATGGGGCTCGGTGCGGGGGCCTGCCTTGTGCTTGCCGTTTTCCTTGGCGCTGCAGGCGGCATCCTTGCGGGGCTTGCCTATCCCGCCTACCGCAGGATCGAGAAAAAGAAAAAGGAGAAGATCGCCCCCCTGGTCCTCCGTCTTTCTGACGAGCTCTTACAGTGAAGAAAAACAAAAAGCTAGGCTTTTGCCTTGCTTTTTTGCTACTCACCCAGCAAAACGCGGGTGTTTGTAAAAATTACTTTACTTATTGAAGTATTTTCTGTCGAGGGCGCGGTAGCCGACCGCCTCGGCAATGTGGGCGGCGGTGACCTGCTCGCTCCC
>JAZNDG010000029.1:0-8943 GCA_045587985.1 Eubacteriales bacterium
GCTTGACGATATCCTTTCAAAGAAGGTCATCAGAAAGCTTGAGGCCCAGAACCCGATCTATCTGCGGAATGCGGCAGAGGGGCTTGTCAGCTATCTTACCGAGCTTTTCGGGCAGGATAAGATGACCGTTTGCAAGGAACACATCAGAAGACTTGAGAGAAACGCGTAAACCGTTCCCCGCGCACCCTGCGGGAGATAAGCTATATAAGAAAGAAAGTTTGCTATGAGCAGAAGAGTGTTTATAAGCAGTATATGCTCGGTCATCGCGGTGGCCGTCATTATGATTGCGGCGATGATGGTCTTTTTGCTGACCGATCTTATCAGCTTCAACAAGATCGAGCTTAAGATCGTTTCGTCCAGCGCCACGGCGGAATATACCGGCCGCCCGCTGATGAGCGAGGAATGGACCCTTGTCAGCGGAGAGCTGGAGGAGGGGCATGAGCTTGATGTATCGGTCATGGGGGTGCAGACCCTTGTGGGTGCCAGCGAGAATTATCTTGAGGCCAAGGTTTTCGATGAAGACGGCAACGATGTGACCGACCGCTATGCAATTGAATATGAAACAGGTCTTCTGAAGGTCATACAAAGGCCCATCGTGATCGAGGCAAGCTCTGCCACAAAGAAATATGACGGCGAGCCGCTCTATTCCCCCGATATTGTGCCGCCCACCGCCCTCAACTACGGCCATTCGGTCGTGCCGGTCGTGGAGGGGAGCCGCACCGAGATCGGAGAATCGCCGAACCGCGTCACCTCTGCCACCATTCTGGATGCGCATAAAAACGATGTGACGAAATACTATTCGATCACCTATCTTGACGGAACCCTGACGGTGGAGGAGGGGGATGATCTGCCGCCCGAGGAGGAGAACGGGAGCAAAGCGCCCTTCCTTATTAATACGAATACAAGCGGCGCTCTCTATCTCAAAACCAAGAGCTATGCGACCTATCACGGCAACAGCTGGGGGCCGGCTACCGAGTATTCGGAGCTGATGCTGGATTTTGCCTCGGCCTTCTACCTTGCGCCGAAGGCTGCCGAATACGGCGGTGCCGTGCCCGCTTGCCTGCAGATCAAGTCGAACTGTGATGTATATGTGCTTCCTTACTATGTCCATGAGGGGGATGAGAGCGTACAGCGGGGGGATGCGGTGGTTACGGGGGATATCTCCTTGCCGTACACCGTCTATTACTTCACCGATATGACGGCTGCAAAGCTCCCGAAGATGCTGAAGGAATACGAGCTTGCGTACAGGGAATTTGTAAAGGCACAGTACCTTCCCACGATGGATCAGAGCACACAGAGCTTTATGCAGAGCATCATCAATACGCACTCCGCAAACTTTAAAAACGCGGATGGGCTTGTGGATATTGCGGCGGTGGCCGAGTATGTTAAGGGGGTCGGTACCCTGACGCAGGATTACGACAAGTCCCTTGATGCAAGCGGCAACATGGCGGTTGAATTCTTCGTCCGCAAGGAGGGAACGGCCAAGCACTTTGCCACGGCGGCCACCATGCTCTACCGCGCGCTCGGCGTGCCCGCGCGCTATACCGAGGGCTATGCCGGCATTGTCGGTACCGAAAATACCGAGATCGAGGTGTATGAGGACCGCGCCCACGCATGGGTGGAGGTCTATCTTGACGGCATCGGCTGGATCTGTGTCGATCCGACCGGGACCTTGCGTAGCATGGAAACCTCCACGGGTGAGGACTTCCCGGGGAGCGGCGAGGGGGACGAGGACGTTCCGCCTATCCACGGCGGCCTCCCCGAAAACTACGGGAAGGCCGATGAAGGGGATGAAGAGGATGGCCCGCGCGGCGGCGGTCTTGACGGAAATATCGGCGGTGGCGGCCCCAAGGAGCCTGCACAGGATATGTTCCTCATCGAGTCGAGCTATGGCGGAACCATCTATCTGAAGACCGAGAGCTTTGGCGATTATGACGTAAGAAATGCAAAATTCCTTAAGGCGATCGAATACGACCGGTACATCACAGCTGCTGACCGCTCGGCGTACTATCTTGTCCCGTATGGGCTTGAGAACGCCGGGAAAACGCTCCGCACGCTGACGATCGAGCCGAAGGCGGGCATTTTTGCCCTCCCGTACTATACCTTTTACGGTGGCGGCATACAGAAATCGGACACCCTCATGATCGGTGATGCCACCGTATCCTCCTATACCGCGCAGTATTACAGCTGGCAGGGGACCTCCGCCGCATCCGTGCAGCTTCCCACAGAGTATCGGGACTTTGAGGCGGCCTATGCGCAGTTCGTCAAAGAGCAGTACCTTACGATCGATGATGAAACACGCGCCTTTATGAACGGCATTATTGCCAAAAAAGGCTTCAAGACGAGCGACTCTACGCTAATCAACGCTGTCGCAGCGTATATAAGAGGGGCGGCCAAATATAACCTTGATTATGACCGTAAGCTTGATGAGGAAGCAAATGTGATCATCGCCTTCCTGGACAAGGAAACGTACGGGTACGGTGAGGGCATCTGCAGCCATTACGCCGCCGCCGCCACGATGCTTTACCGCGCGCTTGGCATCCCTGCAAGATTCACGGTGGGCTTTATGGCACAGAACGTGAAGGCAAACGAGCCGACTCTTGTGACAAATCTTGATGCGCACGCATGGGTCGAGGTGTATCTTGAGGGCCTCGGCTGGGTGAACGTGGAGGTCACGGGAAGTGACGATGACGAGGACGATAAGCTGGAGGGTGGCGAATTTACGGTGCAACCCGTTGACCGCGCCGAGCGCTACGAGGACGGAAAGGTTCTTTCTCCCTCCGGCCTTCTCACGGGGCTTGAAAAGCTCACGGCGAATGGCTATACCTATGATGCCACCGTTTCGGGCGTGCTTACATCGCCCGGGAAGATCAGGACCAGAGTTACCGAGCTTCTGATCATCAGTCCGAAGGGTGAGCTTGTGTATCAGGAAAGCACAGGGCTTGGCAAGGATAAGTTCTTCTTCACCTACAAGGAGGGCACCCTGCACCTCTATCTTGATATCCTTCAATTCACCTCGGTGGGGGATAAGGAAACAAAGGTGTATGACGGAGTAGCCCTTGAAACCGACTCGTCCAAGATCACCATGATAGGCGGCACGCTGGCCGATGGGCAGGCTGTTCTGACGGCAACCGGCTCGATTACCGATGTGGGCACGATCTCCTCGACCTTTGAGGTTGTGATTATGAAGGGCGGGGTGGACTGCACCGATCACTATAAGATCGAAAGGACCTACGGCACCCTGACCGTTACCGCAAGGGATATTACGGTCAAAGCAGGGAGCGAAACGAGAAAATATAACGGCAAGCCGCTCACCTGCAACGAGATCGAGTATGACCCCGATGATCTTGCCAAGGGGGATGAGATCGTGGCTTATGTGGTCAAGCCGGCCAACGAAAAGCCCCCGATTTCCCCCGGCAGCAAGACCTCCAACGTTCTTGAAGTGGGAAGTGTCAGGATCGAAAATGCTGACGGAAAGGATGTTACGCACAACTATAACATTGAGTGTGAGTCCGGCCTTCTGACCGTTCTTGAAAATAAGTAAGAAAACACAACCCCAAAAAACTGTAAGGATTTAGTATTTATGCGATACGATAGCTACGAATCGAGGATCACCAAGATAGCGAATTTCTTCAAGCTGATCTTTAAGCACCGCTTATCCCTGATCATTGCGGCGTCCTGCCTCTTTGCGGCAAGCGTCACGCTGCTTTCGACCAAGGGCATTGTCACCAATGTGGAGTCCTGCGCTCCCGAGGCGGTGTACGGAGAGACGGTTGAATATTCGGCGGGTGCATTCCTGTCAGAGCCCTATTACGAATACAGTGCGGACGGCGAAAGCTGGAGCACCGAGTATCCGCTCTTCCCGGGCGAATACCTTGTGCGCGCGGTCGCGGCGGCCACCTTTGGTGAGCGCCGCGGCGCCCCCCAGAGCTTTACGATCCTGCCGCTCTCGGTTGACGTTTCGATTGCCGACAGCCGCGTGCCGTACGGTGACGATCCGAAGGTAACGGCCTCGCTTGTAAACGGGGATGTGATCAGCTGTGACGGCTTCCTTTACGAGGGAGATCCTGAGGGGACTGTCCGCAATGCAACGGCAGATGTTTCGGCCATCCGTGTACATAATGCCGAGGGGCTGGATGTGACTGCCTGCTACGATTTCACGGCGCTTTCGGCCACCGTGTCGATGGTCCCCCGTGATGTGGAGATCACCGTTCTTGATGCCGCAAAGGAATACGATGGGACAGCACTCGTGCCGAGCGAATATCGCCTCGGCTCTGTCGGTCTTGCCAACGGTGACCGCCTCCTGATGTCCTATTCCGGCGAGCTGACCGAGGTGGGCAGTGCCGCCGGGCGTGCCACCTACTCTTTCCTTAATGCAAAGGGAGAGGATGTGTCAAGCCTTTACCGTGTCACGCTGAGGGAGGGAACGCTTACCGTCACAAAGCGCAAGATCACCGTTTCGAGCGCGGATGCCGCAAAGGAATACGATGGCACACCTCTTCGAACGCCTGAGCAGACCACCTATACCGTGTCGCAGGGCTCGCTTCTTGCAGGACATACCCTCAAGGTCGCCGGGACTGCCGAGATCCTCTACCGCGGTGAGGTCGAGAATGCCTTCTTGGCCGAGGTAGAGGCAGGCGGAAGCACCGAGATCACGAGAAACTACGAGATCGCCTACGATTTCGGTACGCTGCGTATCGACCCGCGCCCGGTCGTGATCTCGACCGGTAGCCATACCCTCACCTATGACGGCACCGAGCACAGATTCGGCCGTGACGATATTTCGCTTTCCGAGGATGCATCGGTCGTCCTCGGTGCGGGGCACGATATCCATGTTCTCGCTGAATCGGTCTTTATGAATGTCACAGACGGGGCAGAGAACCGCATTCTCTACGAGATCCGCAAGGACGGCGTGCCGGTCGATCTTAATAACTATGAAATTAAGGAAGAATTCGGTACGGTCACCGTGTCCGAGCGGGAGCTGACGCTTTCGGTCCCCAGCCTCACGCGCCCCTATACGGGCAAGGAGCAGCCGGGCGTTCTTCTTGACGATATTGTTATCGGTGGGGCTGCCCTCGCCGCGGGCCACAGCATCGAGATCACCGAGAATACCACGCTTCTTAACGTGGCGGAGGAGATCGAGAACCGCTTCCTTGTCAAGGTGCTGGATGCGGGAAGACAGGATGTCAGCGCCAACTACGGCTTTGATTATAGCTACGGCACTGTAGCCGTTACCCCCCCGCAGCTGACCATCAATATGCCGACCGAAAGCGTCTATTATGACGGCACCGATATCTCCACCGATTATGAGGTGCTCGGCCTTATTCCGGGGCATGAGCTTAGCCCGATTGAGCAAACGGCGGGAAAAGTCCCCGGCACCTACACAAACACGATCGGGGATTTTGAGGTCATCGATACGGCAACCGGACTCCCGGTGACCGGCAACTATACCGATTTCACAGTCAATGACGGGGTACTGACTGTTACAAAGCGCCCCATTCTTCTCTTTACCAAAAATGCGGACGAGGTCTATACAGGCTCGCCCATTTCGGCCGCCGAGTTCACATCGGCCACCGACAGAAACCATGTGGCCCTGCCCGAGGGGTATACCGCGCGCGCGGCCGAGGGCGGCGTGTTCGCCTCGCTCACCGATGTCGGCAGTATCTCGAACACCTATACGGGCGAGATCCGTATTCTTGATGAAAAAGGCAATGATGTGACCGAATACTTTGAGTTTGATCCGCCAAGCGCCGGCACGATCACGGTCAGGCGCAGACCGGTCACGCTGGTCACATGCAGCGAGGAGCGGCCGTATGACGGCACGCTGCACGTATACAGCAAAGACCATGTAACGGTGGAGAAGGGAGAAGGTCGCTATGACCTTTGCCCCGGCCATGACATCGTCATCACCGAGACGACCTCCTTTAAGACGGTTGCCGACAGCGGCAAAAACGATATCCGCTTTGTGATCGTAAACGATGATATCCACGCGAACTATGACGTAACGGTCAAGGTCGGGTACATTAAGATCACACCCCGCCCGATCGCGCTTGAGGCCGAGAGCTATGAGGAGGAATATGACGGCGCTGAGCATAACCTTAACAAAATAAAGGTCATCGACCTTCCGGACGTGAAGAAGGAGAACCAGGGTCTTCTTGAGAACCACGTGATCGATGCCGACAACGCGTACTTTAATATTACGGACGGCCCTGAAAAGAATGCACCCTCCTACGTCATTCTGAATGAAGACGGCGTATCCGATATGGCAAACTACGCGGTGCTTGAATATAAGCCGGGTACTGTCCATATCACAAAGCGCAGGATCACGGTCACGACCGAGAGCTATACCGGTGTGTATGACGGGAAGCAGAGAAATCTCAACCACATCACCTTTGGCGAAAGCGGTCTTTGCGAGGGCCATGAATACCGTGCTGCGGATGCCTATTATAAAAATGCCGTGGCGGGGGAAAGCAACAAATTTTCCTTCATTATTGTCGATGCCCTCGGAAATGACGTCACCGCATGCTACGTGGAGGTGGCCGCGCCTACCTACGGCACCGTCACCATCACGCCCCGCCCGATCAAGCTGAGGACAGAGAGCTATGAGGGCGTTTATGACGGCGTTGAGCGCAACCTGAACAAAATGGAGGTCATCGACCTTCAGGACGAGAATACCGGCCTTCTTGAAACCCACACCCTTGTGCTCATGGATGCGTTCTACAAGACGGTTGCGCATTCGGGCGCCAACGATAAGGGCGAACTCCGTATCCTTGATAAGTTCGGGCAGGATGTCACCGGTAACTATGCGCCCTCGTGGGAGTACGGCACCGTCACCATCACGCCCCGCCAGATCAAGCTGAGGACAGAGAGCTATGAGGGTGTCTATGACGGCGTTGAGCGCAACCTGAACGGCATTGAGGTCATTGCCCTTACGGGTGATGATACCGGCCTTTGCGGCTACCATACCGTCAAGGCTGCGGATAAGTTGTACAAGAAAGCCACCGACACAGAAAACAGCCTTACGTATCAGATCCTTGACAGTCTTGGCAATCCCGTAACCGACAACTACGATGTGGATGTGGTTAAGGGCACGGTCACGATCAAGAAGCGCCCGATTACGCTGGTGGGTGAGGATCTGGATATCGTGTATGACGGCATCGAGAGAAACCTCAATAAGCTTGAGGTTTTGGATCAAGGCGAGGATACCGGGCTTGCCGAATACCATACCATCGTTATTGACATATCTGAGGAGCTGCTCCTTTCGGACGCCACGCATAAGGGCGAGGAGGGCGGCCCCAAGCTCTTTAAGGTAACGTATGAGATCCATGATGGCGCCGACAATGTGGTGACGGATAACTACGAGATCGCCTATGACGGAAATACCTACAGGATCCTGCCACGTCCTATCACCATCAGGAGCGAGAGCTACCACGGTGTTTATGACGGCATCGAGAGAAACCTCAACGGTCTTACCGTCACCGTGGGAAGCCTTGCCGAATACCATACCATCTCGGCCGAGGATGCGCTCTACATCAATGTGGCCGATTCGAAGGAAAAGAATGCGGTATCCTACAAGATCCTTGACGGCGCCGACAATGAGGTGGATAAGGAAAACTACAAGATCACCTATGAGTGGGGCGAGGTCAAGATCGCACAGCGCCCGATCACTATTGTGGGCGATAGCTTTATCGGTGTCTATGACGGAAAAGAGCATGACCTTAACGGCCTTAACGACAAGAACCCCGGTGAACACACCGGTCTTGCCTCCGGGCACAAGATCTTTGTGGCCGAGGAAAACAAGCTTCCCCTCTTCATCAATGCCACGCATACGTGGGAAGAAAGGAATAACGGGGCCCGCACTTACAATATCGAATTTGACATTCTGGATGCATCGGGGCAGTCGGTCAAGAAAAACTATGCCACTGACGATACAGTAGAGGTCAAGCTCAAGATCACGCCGCGCGAGATCACCGTTGTAAGCCAGAGCTATGATGCGGTGTATGATGGCATCGAGAGAAACCTTAACCGTCTTACTGTCACCGAAGGCAGCCTTGCCGAATACCATACCATCTCGGCCAAGGATGCGCGGTACATCAATGTGCGCGATTCGGGGAGTAATGCGGTATCCTACCAGATCCTTGACGAAAACGATAATGAGGTGCCCGCGCGCAACTACAAGATCACCAATGAGTGGGGCACCGTCACCATCGCGCCCCGCCCGATCACCATTGTGGGCGAGAGCTTTATCGGTGTGTATGACGGCATCGAGAGAAACCTCAACGGTCTTACCGTTACTGTGGGTAGCCTTGCCGAGCACCATACGATCTCGGCTAAGGATGAAAAGCATCAGAAGGTTACGCACGGAAAGGATCGCGAGAATCAAGATCCTGACACGATTGAGCTTGCGTACGAGATCCTTGACGGCGCCGGAAATGTGGTGCCTGACGGCAACTACGAGATCGCCGAATTTTGGGGCAAGGTCAAGATCACACAGCGTCCGATCACGCTGGTGGGCGAGGATCTTGATATCGTGTATGACGGCCTTACCCATGATCTCAACCGTCTTACCGTCACCGCCCAAGGCATGAATGTCGGTCTTGCAGAGGGCCATACCATCTATATTCCGAACCCTGAGAAGCTGCTCCTTTCGAACGCCACGCATAAGGGCGAGGAGGGCGACCCCACGCCCTTTGAGGTAGAGTATGAGATCCGTGACGGCGCCGGAAATGTGGTGACGGATAACTACGATATCATCTATGACAGAAATACCTACAGGATCCGGTCACGTCCTATCACCATCAGGAGCGAGGGCCTTGATATCGTGTTTGGCAGCCAGAAACAGCATTTTCTGCGATTTCCAGCCCGGCGCCAGCCACAGAATGAAAAAGGTGGACAAGACGATCGTCCGCAAATATTTGCTGAAGATCGGTGTGGCGTCCTGCG
>JAZNDG010000030.1:0-18690 GCA_045587985.1 Eubacteriales bacterium
GAAGCTTGCGGAGGAGCTTATCATCGGGATTGACGGCTTAAGAAGCCCTACGGTAGAATTGTCAAATCCGCTCGAAAAGTCGATGAATGCGGTGACGGGCACATTCAAGAAGCTTGTCACGTCCTGGAGCCCGGTATTCGGCCCACGCAACTTTATCCGAGATCTGCAGGATGCGGGGCTTAACTCAAGGCACCCGGCACTGTTTACCAAGAACCTCCCGAAGGCCTTTGCGCAGATGGCAAAAGACTCCGGTGATTGCGGTGTTGCTTTGTGGTTTTGCAATGCGTGTGACTATTCTTCACAAAAGCGCGTTTCCACCAGCTTGGGTGCCTCGCTTGGGGAATATACCCAGTGGTCAAGGTGCTCGCACTCATGCTCGCTCACAAAATAGCGGAAGGCCTTTTGAGGGGGCGCGGGGTACGAGTCGATCACAACGAGCTTGATCTTCATTTTCTCCTTCAGGATGCTTTTGATGTACACGGCCGCCGTATCGCCGACCGCAACGCCCTCTCGCGGTTCGGCAAGCCCTGCAAGGTTTGGCATCAGCTCGACAAAAATACCGTAGCTCTCAATACTGCGCACGGTTCCGATCACCGTTTCCCCCGGGGTAAAGAGGGAGGCATTTTCCTCCCAGGTGCCAAGCAGCTCACGGTGGGTGACAAAGATCCTGCCGCCATCATCGATCCTTTTGATGGCAACAAGGATCGAATCCCCTACCGAAAAGCGGTCAGAAGGGTGAGAAATGCGGGAAACCGAAATACAGTCGATCGAGAGGAGGGATACGATGCCGCAGCCGATATCCACAAAGGCACCAAACCCCTCCATATGTGTAACTCTTGCGCGCAGCACGTCCCCTGCCTTCAGGCCGCGGATAAAGCACTCTGCACACTCGGCCTGCGCCGCGCGCCTTGAAAGCACGGCGGCCACGCCCCCGTCCTCACACCGCGTAAATCCGATGATCTTGAAGCACACAGGCTTCCCAACGCGTGTCAAGACCGCGATATCCTTGACCTCCTCACCGCTTGGCAGGTGCTGAACCTCCTCGCGCGGCATCACACCGGGGACAGGGCCGAGATTGAAATGGAGGCAAAGCTCGCCATCACAAAGGTGGGGGATCGCCTCAAGAATATCCCCCAGCGCGAGCGCCTTTTCAAGACCTTGAAGCGAGGACAGCGCCTCGCGATTTTCGGGGCGGGAAAGATATGACCCCTCAGGTGCATAGCGGTTCATAGAATGCCTCTTTTCTTTGTGTATTCTATATACCATTCTATGAGCTGCGGGGCGAAAAAAGACATAGAAAAAGACCTGCAAACGCAGGTCTTTTTCGTATAAAAGCTTAAAGGGTGTTGGCAGAGCCAAGCACATTCATGATCTTGTGCTTGACCATCTCCTTGACCTCGGTACGGGCTACGGCAAGGTAGGCACGGGGGTCAAACGCATCGGGCTTCTCAAAAAGAACGCGGCGGATGCCTGCGGTCATGGCGAGGCGGATATCCGAGTCAATATTGATCTTGCAGACCGCCGAGCGGGCAGCCTCACGGAGCTGGCTCTCGGGAATACCCACGGCATCGGGCATCTTACCGCCGAGGGCATTGATCTCCTTTACGAAGTTCTGGGGAACGGACGAAGCGCCGTGCAGAACGATCGGGAAGTAGGGGATGCGCTTTTCGATCTCGGCAAGGATATCAAAGCGGAGCGGCGGGGGCACGAGGATGCCCTCCTCATTGCGGGTGCACTGGGCAGGGGTAAACTTGTAAGCGCCGTGCGAGGTGCCGATCGAGATGGCAAGCGAGTCAACACCGGTACGGCTGACAAAATCCTCAACCTCCTCAGGGCGGGTGTAGGACGAATGCTCGGCCACCACGTCATCCTCAACGCCGGCAAGAACGCCAAGCTCACCCTCCACGACAACGCCGTGGGCGTGGGCATATTCCACCACCTTCTTGGTGAGTGCCACGTTCTCTTCATAATCATAGTGCGAGCCGTCAATCATCACAGAGGTGAAGCCGCCGTCAATGCAGGACTTGCAGATTTCAAAGCTGTCGCCGTGGTCAAGGTGCAGGGCAAAGTCAACACCGGTATCGGCAACGGCCGCCTTGGCCAGCGCCATCAGGTATTCATGCTTGGCGTACTTGCGCGCACCGGCAGACACCTGGAGGATCACGGGGGATCTTGCCTCGGACGCCGCCTCGGTAATTGCCTGGATGATCTCCATGTTGTTGATGTTGAAGGCGCCGACCGCATACTTGCCGTCATAGGCCTTCTTGAACATTTCCTTCGTGGTAACGAGTGCCATTTTCTTTCTCCTTTGATTTCGGTAAAATTTTACACAGATACACTATACCATATATTTTTACTAAAATCAAGAGGAGAGAAGGAATATGTGGAGAAAAAACAGTCAAAAAATCTCCGGGAGGTCGGCGGTGCCGTGTACGGCAGGCACTCTTTCGGATGTATCGGGAATCCCCTCGGGCGCAAGGCCGAAGCTGACCGAGATCGCCTCGTTCACTCTTGCCATGGCCTCCTCGTCAAGGTGCCCCATCTTTTCCCGCAGGCGCCGCTTGTCAAGGGTGCGGATCTGCTCAAGTAAGATCACCGAGTCACGCGCAAGGCCGGCGCGTGTGGCATAGACCTCAATGTGGGTGGGGAGCTTGTTTTTTCCCATGCGGCTCGTGATGGCTGCCGCGATCACGGTGGGGCTGTATCGGTTGCCGATGTCGTTCTGGATAATGAGGACGGGGCGCAGGCCGCCCTGCTCACTGCCAACGACCGGTGAAAGATCGGCGTAGTAAATATCTCCGCGCTTGATATTCATTCACTTCTTCCTTTCCGGTGGAATATCTTTATTCTGTCACACAGCACGCCGTCTTAATCACGGCTTTGAAAGTTCCACCATAGGCAGTCTATGTAGATCGTGCCGCCGATGATCGAAAAAAGAGACCGCGTGCCGAAACGATCGGCGATCGCGGCCTCCCCAAGCGGTTAGTCGTTGTGCGAGGTGATCTCGGTTTCCTCTCCGGTACGGAAGAGGAGCGAAACGCACCACAGCGCGGCAAGAGCCACGACCGTATAGACAATGCGCGAAACGATCGAGGTCTGGCCGCCGCAGATAAAGGCCACGATGTCAAACTGAAAAAGACCGATGCTGCCCCAGTTGAGGCCGCCGATGATCGCCAAAACCAATGCGATTCTGTCCATAAACATATCGAGTATCTCCTTTCGAAAGCGATGCTCCGATATCTATTTTTCGCAGCTTTTTCTGTTTTATGCAACTCGCATTGTAAAGGAAAAGAAAAAGGCGACCCAAAAACGGCCGCCGTGCGATTTTACTGATCGTCAAAGGAGGGAATAAAGCTGCCGAAGCGCTCGCGCATCTTTGTGAGCGCACGTTTTTCAATGCGGCTGACGTAAGAGCGAGAAATGCCGAGCGTATCTGCCACCTCGCGCTGGGTGAGTGCGGGTGCCTTACCAAGCCCGTAGCGCAACACGATCACACGCCGCTCTCGCTCGTCAAGCACCTCGTCAATAAGGCGGTAGGCGCGCTCCGCGTGGATCTTGAGATCAAGGTTCTTTGTAATATTGTCGTCTGCGCTGATCACGTCTATGTAGGTAAGCGGATTTCCGTCACGGTCCACATCAATCGTTTCGTTGATGGATACCTCGCACGAAAGCTTTTTCTGCGATCGGAAAAACATTAAGATCTCGTTTTGCACGCATTTTGCGGCGTAGGTGGCAAAGCGGGCGCCGTTCTCCACCTTAAAGGAATCGATCGCCTTGATAAGGCCGAGACTCCCGATCGAAACCAGCTCATCCGGGTTCTGGTAGGAGGTATAATATTTGCGTACCACGTGCGCAACAAGCCGCAGATTGTGCTCGATCAGCCGGCTTCGCGCTGAGGCATCACCGCCGCGCATCGAAAGAAACAGCGCCTGCTCCTCACCCTGCGGGAGCGGAGGAGGGAAGCTTTGGGGATTCCCGATTCCGAGCAAAAGATAGACAAGATGAAAGGCTGAGGACGAAAAAGCCATAAGAAAAGCCCCCTGCATTAGGATAGGCCGCACAGTATGCGGTCCTTATCAGTATATGCGGGGGGCGGCTTGTTTCTTGACGGCTATTTCTTCGGCCGGAGAAGCGCGATATAATATCCCTTGCCCGGCTCGTGCGCGATCAGCGGGCGGCCGATAAAATCGGCGGTGCGGCGGTTGATGGTATGGATGCGCACGCGCAGATTGGCATAGCTCCGCTCGCGGTAAGGGCTACCGGTGGCGGCGCAAAGCTCCTCCTGCGGCACAGGGCGGGGCGACTGTGAAAAGAGATACCGCAGGATCGATATGGTATGTACTCCGAGCGGTAAAACGGCGGTGCCGTAAAAGATCGAGGCGCAGTAGATGTTCAAGGTGACACCTGCCACCCCAAGCTCAAGGCGATCCTTACCCGTGTACATACGGATAAGCTCGCAAATGATCTCGGCGATCCTGACAGAGGCAAGCGGCAAAAGCGGGATGTTGTCGGTCACGGCGTAAAGCTCATCAAGGTAGGGGAGCTCACAATTTTTGGGCACGGCCGCGACCAGGGGGATCTCGGGATGGGCGCGCTTAAAGGCGCGGCAGAAGCCCACGGGATCTTTAAGAGATACGGTGTTCGGGATATAGGCCGCCTCGATACGGAAGCGGTCAAAGGCTGCCTCTGCCGTTTCGGTATCGGCACCGCAGGTGTTGATGGCAAATTTAGAAAAGAAATCGTAGCGGACGGCGTTTCTTTTTTCGCTGTCGTTCTCGATGATCAATATCATGCCGCATCTCCTTTCTTTTTTCTCCATTTTAGCATAACCTTGCCCGAAATACAATTGACTTTTTGAAAAAAATATGGTAAACTGGGCTATCAAATTCAAAGGGGCAAGGAAGGATGAAGGTAGCTTTTATAAACGGTGGCTCCCGTGGGATCGGTGCGGCGCTGGTGCGCGCCTTTGCAAAGGAGGGGTATGGCGTTGCCTTTACCTATAAAAGCTCGGATACACTTGCCGCCGCGCTTGCAGAGGAGGTAGGGGCACTTGCCATTCGTGCCGATTCGGCAAGTGAGGCCGAAGCGGCCGCTGCCGTTCTGGAAGCAAGCGAGAAGCTTGGGGACATTGATGTGCTGATCAATTCGGCCGCCATCTCCTCCTTCTCACTCTTTACCGATCTTACAAGTGAGGAGTGGCACCGCAGCTTTGCTGTGAATGTTGACGGCCCTTTTTACTACTGCCGCGCTGTCCTGCCCTCGATGATCGCCAAAAAGGCCGGCCGCATCATCAACATTTCCTCAATGTGGGGGACGGTGGGCGCATCCTGTGAGGTGCATTATTCGGCCACAAAGGCCGCCCTTGACGGGATGACACGTGCGCTCGCAAAGGAGGTCGGCCCATCGGGCATTACGGTCAACGCGATCGCCCCCGGGGTGATCGATACCGAGATGAATGCCGCGCTTGATGAGGCCGCCCGGCGCGCGCTCTCGGAGGAAACGCCGCTTGGCCGCTTTGGCACGCCCGAGGAGGTGGCCGCACTCGCGCTCTTTTTGGCAGGTGACGGTGCCGCCTTTATCACGGGGCAGGTCATCGGCGCCAATGGCGGGTTCGTGATTTAACTTGCACTTTTTCGGTTTTTCCTATTGCATAACCTCAAAATATTTGTTATACTATCATATAGAGCTCCAAGAACCGAATAGGACCATACTGGCCGGGGCGGTAGCGGTGCCTTGTACCTGAAATCCGCTATAGCAGGGGTGATTTCCGCATTTGAGGGCGCCTTCTGTGCAGTCTGCGCCGTATGCGGCTCGCGATGAAGAATGGGTCTTGCGCAATTGAGGGCTGTGAACCATGTCAGGTGGGTGACCAAGCAGCATTAAGCAGATTCCTTGATGTGCCGCGAGGGTGCCTGTTCGGAGCGGGCGGTGCGGCTTCCGTGTGTAGGAGGTTGTTCGATCCTGCGGTGTATGGTTCTATTCGGGTCTTGGAGTGATCTATCTGCGGGCATTGCGTGCCGCCCCGGCCGTTGCCCGCATTTTTACGAAGGGAGGGCAAGTGATGTCGTACCGCGCCTTATACAGAAAATGGCGTCCTGTGGACTTTGACGATGTTTGGGGACAGGACCAGGTGACCGAAATACTGAAATACGAGGTTGCGGCAGGCAAGCTCTCTCACGCCTATCTCTTCTGCGGCTCTCGCGGCACGGGGAAAACGAGTAGTGCCAAGATCCTTGCCAAGGCCGTCAACTGCTTATCTCCGAAGAACGGAAACCCCTGCAACGAGTGTGCCGCCTGCCGCTCGATCGATGCGGGCACGGCTACCGATGTTCTTGAGATGGACGCGGCCAGCAATACGGGTGTTGACGATGTGCGCGATATCCGTGATGAGATCGTCTTTGCCCCTGCCGAGCTTACCTACCGCGTTTATATCATAGACGAGGTACATATGATGACGGGCAATGCCTTTAACGCGCTCTTAAAGACGCTTGAGGAGCCGCCCGCCCATGTCATCTTTATCCTCGCCACCACCGAGCTGCACAAGCTCCCCGCGACCATTGTTTCGCGCTGCCAGCGCTTTGATTTCAGAAGAATTTCAACCGAGGTGCTTTCGCGCCGTCTTCTTCATATTGCAGAGCATGAGGGGATCGGGCTGACCGAGGGGGGCGCGCGCCTTCTTTCCCGCCTTGCTGTTGGCGGTATGCGTGATGCGATCAGCCTGCTTGAGCTTTGCGCGGGCAAAAAGGCAATGATCGATGAAGCGCTTGTCGGCGAGATCTGCGGTGCGGGTGACAGAATGGCGACCTACGCGCTGATCGAGGCGATCGCGGCGCGGGATTTCTCGACCATATATAGAACCGTGCGCGATCTTGTTATGTCCTCGCGCGATCTTGCCGTTTTTTGGCGTGATCTCATTGATGCATACCGTGATATCACCGTGATCAAAACCGCAAGGAATGCGGCCGAATATTTAGACCTCACCGATAGCGAGGAGGCAAAGCTCCGCTCGCTTGCGGCAAGCTTCTCGATCGAGCAGCTGATGTACCATTCCCGCGTGCTTGAGGATGCGCTTTCGCGTATGCAGAGGGTGGGCGCGCAGGCACGCTCTACGGCAGAGCTTGCCTTAACGAGGCTGTGCGATGCAAAGCTATCCTCGGGTGAGGAGGCGCTGCTTGCGCGCCTTGCCGAGCTTGAGGCTAAAATGGCGGGGCTCCGTGCGGGCGTGCCCGCCGAGAACCCTGTAAGCGAGGGCGCAAGGCCGAAGACCGAAACGGCGCCCAAGGCGCCTCTCGCTTCGGCTGTAAAGTCGGTAGCACCCGAGGAGGCAAGGCCGGCTTCGGCCGTCAGCTACCGTGCCTTTGGCGGTTGGCGTGAGGTGGTCGAGGAGGTTGGTAGGATGAAGCCTGCCCTGGCCGCACCGATGGCAAGCGCCCGTGCCGCCATCTCAAGTGCCGGGCATCTTGTGGTGAAGGTGGAGAACCCCTTCTTCCGCACGCTTCTTGACCGGGAGGACGCACGCACGCTCATTCGCGCCACGGCCGAGAGCGTTGGGGAAACCTCCGTTCTTTCGGTGGAGGTAGCGAGCGATCCCGGAAAAAATCAGGATACTACCATTCTTGGGGAGCTTGAAAGAGCCCTTTCGGAATGTGAATAAAGGAGATTCGTATGAAGGTTAGAATTCCTCAGGGCAACGGCATGGCCGATATGCTCAAGCAGGCGCAGAAGATGCAGGCCGATATGCAGGCAAAGCAGGCTGAACTTGAGGAGGCAGAATACACCGTTACGGCGGGCGGCGGTGCCGTCACCGTAAGGATCTCGGGGCAGAAGGAGATCAAGGCCCTCGAGATCGCCCCCGAGATCGTGGATCCCGATGATATCGAAACGCTTACCGACATTCTGGTGGCGGGGATCAACCAGGCGATCCGCACGGTAGAGGAGGCGGCCGCCTCCGAGATGGAGAAGATCACAGGCCAGATGAACCTGCCCGGCATGGGCGGCGGCTTCCCCGGCCTCGGCTTCTGATATGCAGGATTACGCAGAGCCGCTGCAGCGGCTTGTAGAGCAGTTCCGCCGTCTGCCCGGCATCGGGGGGAAGAGCGCGGTACGCATGGCCTTTGCCGTCCTCTCGTTTTCGGAGGAGGAGGCGGCCGCGTTTTCGGAAGCAATTCTGGATGCCAAGCACAAGATAACCTCCTGCCGCATCTGCGGCAACTATTCGGTGGGGGAGATCTGCCCGATCTGTGCCGATCCCGAGCGGGATCGCGGCCTTGTCTGCGTGGTGGAAAACGCGCGTGATATTCTGGCCTTTGAGCGGGTGCGCGAGTACCGCGGCTTATACCACGTGCTCGGCGGCGCCCTCTCGCCCGTCAACGGCATCACGCCGGATGCGCTTAACATCAAGGCGCTGCTTGACCGTGTGGCCGCAGGCGAGATCCGCGAGATCATCGTGGCTACCGACCCTGATGTGGAGGGCGAGGCCACCGCGATGTACCTTGCCCGTATCCTTGCCTCGCATGAGGTGAAGATCAGCCGTCTTGCATACGGCATTCCGGTGGGCGGAAACCTCGAATATACCGATGAGGTTACCCTGAACCGCGCACTTCTCGGCCGCCGGGATCTTTCGTAGGATGAGAAGCGCTCTGTCCCTTCTCCTTGTTTTTCTTTTACTTCTCTCGCTTGCATCCTGTCAAGGGGTGAGAAGGCCGGGAGAGGGCGAGATCCTTGTGGAGTTTTTGGATGTGGGGCAGGCGGATGCCACCCTTGTCCGTACGAAGAATACCACCATCCTCATTGACACGGGAGATGCCGAAACGGGCGAGCGTGTTCTTAAGCATTTGAAGGCGGCGGGCATCACGGAAATTGATTGTCTTGTGCTCTCGCACGCGCACAACGATCACATCGGCGGTGCGGCAAGTATCCTTTCCGCCCTTGAGGTGGGCGCCTGCTTAATGCCGAACGATACGCACGATACGCCCGAATTCAGAGCCCTCCTTTCTGCCTTGAAGGCGGAGGACTGCCGTGTGATCGAGGCCTATCGCGGCGTACATCTTACATACGGAGAGATCGATCTTCGCATTCTCGGTCCGAGCCCCTATACGCCGCTTGACGAAAACGCAAGAAGCGTTGCCCTGCGGCTTACCTACCGTGATAATTCCTTTCTCTTTATGGGAGATTGCGGCATCAAGGAGGAAGAGGAGATCCTTTCGGTATATGATGCAGAGTCCCTTGCCTCCCAGGTTTTAAAGGTGGGGCACCACGGTTCGAAATCCGCAACCGGCGATGCGTTCCTTGCGGCGGTCAGTCCGCAGCTTGCGGTCGTGTCCTGCGGAAGGGACAATTCGTACGGATTTCCAAGCGCCGCGCTTCTTTCGAGGCTTTCCTCGGCAGGGTGCAGAGTCCACCGCACCGATACGGACGGCACGTGTGCCGTTATCGGAGATGGCAGGGAAGTGACGGTCGTCAAATAAAAGAGCAAGCATGAAGATGCTTGCTCTTTTTCTTTTTCAGTACAGCTTGTATTTGAGCCGCAGATTGTCGGCGATCATGGCAATAAACTCGCTGTTTGTGGGCTTGCCGCGGCTGTTCTGAATGGTATAGCCGAAATAGGAGTTGAGGGTGTCAATGTCGCCGCGGTCCCACGCCACCTCGATCGCATGGCGGATCGCACGCTCAACGCGGGAGGTTGTGGTCTGGTATTTCTTCGCAACCGATGGGTAGAGGACCTTGGTGACCGAATTGATGATCTCGTTATCGCTGATGGTCATCATGATGGCCGTGCGCAGGTACTGATACCCCTTGATATGCGCGGGGATCCCGATCTGATGAATGATCTTTGTCACCTGCGTTTCGATCTCGTGGCTTCCGTCACGCCCCGCATCCTCCTTTTGCTCGCTCCCCTCGCGGCGCGCGCGTTCAATGGTTTCGATCTTTTCAATGAGTGCGCGGCAGTCATACGGCTTCAAGAAGCAGTAATCCGCACCCGCCTCGGTGGCTTCCACAAAAACATTCTGGTTGGAGATGAGAGAAACGAGGATAAAGATCGGCATTTCCTTTCTCTTTGCGCAAAGCCCCTTTGCGTTGCGTATCACCCCAATGCCGTCAATGCGGGAGAGCCAGAGATCCACGATCACAACATCCGGCAGGCTTCTGTCTATTTTGATTAGGGCGTCCTCACCGTTGGTGGCCTCCTCCACGTTGCGGTATCCTGCCTTGGCAAGGCTTTCACGCAGGGCACGGCGCTGGTCGGCGCTTTCATCGGCAATCAATATCCTTTGGTTCGTATCCATTTTCTTTTCTCCTTCGTCATTGGTTTGTTGTCACAAGATTGGTACAACCATATTTTACCATATCGCGCATCAAAATTCAACACCCTTTTGCACCAAAAAATGCCAAAAATGAAAGCTTGGAATTGTAATAATTAAACAAAAAAGGAAAAATAATACAAAAACAGCCGAAGAAAATGATGGAAAACCCCGTTTTTTGCGGGATTTGTTTTTGTATTGCAGGATATCCTCTTTGATTGTGAATGCATTGTAAAATAAGAAAAAAACGCCGCCATCGCTTGCAAAACACAAAAGAGTGTGCTATAATGATAAATGTAGGAAAATTTGAATTTTTACCATTTAAAAAGGAGAAGAAAACATGACAACCAACAAGTATGTCACCAATTGGATTGACGAGATGGCGGCCATGACCCAGCCCGATCGCATTGTGTGGATCGATGGGACCGAGGAGCAGGCAGAGGCACTGCGTGCCGAGGCGTGCTCGACCGGGGAGATCATTAAGCTGAATGAGGAGCTTCTTCCCAACTGCTATCTTCACCGCACCGCCGTCAATGACGTGGCGCGCGTTGAGGGCAGAACCTATATCTGCACTCCTACCAAGGAGGAGGCGGGTAACATCAACAACTGGATGGATCCTGCCGAGATGTATGCCAAGCTCAAGAAGCTCTACACCGGCTCGATGAAGGGCCGTACCATGTACGTCATCCCCTATTCGATGGGTGTTGTCGGCTCTGACTTTGCCAAGTACGGCATTGAGCTGACCGACTCGATCTACGTTGTGCTCAACATGCTCAATATGACTCGCGTTGGCACCAACGTTCTTGAGGCTCTCGGTGACAGCCCCGACTACATCAAGGGTCTGCATGCCCGTGCGGATATTGATGAAGAGAACAGATACATCACCCACTTCCCGCAGGATAACACCATCATGTCGGTGAACTCGGGTTACGGCGGAAACGTGCTTCTCGGTAAAAAGTGCTTTGCGCTTCGTATCGCCTCTTACCTCGGCCGCAAGGAGGGCTGGATGGCCGAGCATATGCTCATCCTCGGCGTCAAGTACCCGAACGGTGAGAAGAAGTATATCACCGCCGCGTTCCCCTCTGCCTGCGGTAAGACCAACCTTGCCATGCTGATCCCGCCCGCCGTCTTTAAGAAGGAGGGCTATGAGGTCGAGTGCGTGGGTGACGATATTGCCTGGCTCCGCGTGGGTGAGGATGGCAGACTTTGGGCTGTCAACCCCGAGAACGGCTTCTTCGGCGTTGCCCCCGGCACCAACGATAAGTCTAACCCCAACGCGCTTGCCACCACCATGCGCGATACCATCTTCACGAACGTGGTGCACGATACCAAGAACAACACCGTGTGGTGGGAGGGCCTTAACGATGCACCTCCTGCTCCCGGCAACGCCATCGACTGGAAGGGCAATCCTTGGGACTGCACCAAGTATGACAAGAAGGATAAGTCCACCTGCGGTGCGCATCCCAACTCGCGCTTTACCGCCCTCGCCGCGAACTGCCCCTGCATCTCGCCCGAGTTTAACAGCCTGAAGGGTGTGCCGGTTTCGGCCATCGTCTTCGGCGGCCGCCGTGCCAAGACCGCTCCCCTGGTTTACCAGTCCTTCAACTGGCAGCACGGCTCGTTTGTAGGCTCGATCATGGCTTCCGAGACCACTGCCGCAGCCGCGGGTGCCGTTGGCGTTGTCCGCCGCGACCCGATGGCCATGCGTCCCTTCGTTGGCTACAACATGGGTGACTACTGGCAGCACTGGCTCGATATGGGCAAGAAGATCCCGAACCCGCCGATGATCTTCCACGTCAACTGGTTCCGCACCGATGACGAGGGGCACTTCATCTGGCCCGGCTTTGGTGACAATATGCGCGTCCTCCTCTGGATCCTTGCCCGCTGTGAGGGTAAGGTCGGCGCCAACGAAACCGCTATCGGTTACGTTCCGAACGCCGAGGACATCAACATCGAGGGGCTCGACATCAGCCTTGATACCATCCGCGGCCTCCTGTCTGTGGACACCGAGTCCTGGAAGGCGGACGTTGCGAACATCAAGGAATTCTATGCCCAGGTGGGTGACCGTGTTCCTGCCACGATGTATGAGGAGCTTGCGGCTCTTGAAGCCCGCCTTGACAAGTAAAAACAAAGAAAAAAGGAACTGCACTGCAGTTCCTTTTTTCTTTTGCCGGCATATTTTGCTTTCTCAAGCGGTAAGCAAAATGTCTTACGGTCTTATTTATAATATTTTGCTATGACAGAGGCCCGCATTCTGTTGCTTTCCTCCTCTGTAATAAGCTGATTGTCGTAAAGCCTCTTGATCTCGTTCAATTCGATTTCTATTCTGCTGGTCTGTACAACAACGGTTGTTTTCCTTTTTTTCTTTGGCTTTTTTCTTTTACAAACATTTAATATAATGATGAGTAGAGAAAAAAGCAAGATTATACCCAGAAAAATCGATACTAAATGAGGTGCTGCAAAAAAACCCATCGCATCGGCAATGTCGGCACTGAATGTAATTGTAAAGGCGGATAAAGCTGCAAATATGCTTAGCAAAATCAACCCGGTTTTGGTTAATCTGTACCTGCTCTTGTGTACCGATACGGAAATTGATATAAATAAACCCAAGAGAAGGAGGAGAAGAATGAACATGGCTGGTTTATCCGTTTCATTAAAAAGAAGAATCGCAGAAAAAAGAACACTGATTCCCAAGAGAACGCCCGCTATAATAATACCGGTCAAAGTAAAAGTCTCTACCTTGGTTCTTGTACTCTTTTTTGAAGCGGCAACATCCTCTTCTTCTTCTTCTTCTTCTTCTTCTTCTTCTTCCTCTTTGTAAATGACCGTGCTGCTATCCTTGCCAAGAAGCTGCTCCTCCTTGATGTTCAGCATAAACATCCCACCCAAGAGGTTGCAAAAGAGGAGGGTTAAAACCCCCAAGGTTGTGAGCTCTTTTTTTGATGTGGCACTGTCGATCTTTGCCAGTGCAAGCGCGCCGATGACAACGGGATAAATCAAGTAGCATTGTGCGATCATTCCGATCCATATAAAAACTTTTGCGGCGTTTTTCAATGTGTAACCCTCCGGTCGTGTGGTTTTGATTATATTATAGTCTGTTTAAAGGGGGATGTCAATGCCGAATGCATTTAAGGCGAAAATATTTATAAAAGGGTATAAGAGTAGCACAAAAGAAAGCGGTATGCAGTTCCTTTTTTACAAGATCCGAAAAACTCTGCACATAGAGGTCAAGATAGTGGGTGAGCACTGCCACCGCCATCATCGTGAAAAGAGCAGACTCCGCGCGGAGCCTGCTCTTTTATGGATGGAGTGGACTCACCCCAAAAGGATGTCCACACACAGCATCAGGCAAAAGCCAACGAGCAGGGCATAGGTTGCCCCGCGCTGGCTGCCGTGCGCGTGCGTTTCGGGAATCATTTCGTCACTGATGACGTAGAGCATCGTGCCGCCTGCAAAGGCCAGTGCGAAGGGGAGAATGGCAGAGGAAATGCTGACGGCGAGATAGCCGATCAGTGTGCCGATAATCTCCACAACGCCCGTGAGTGCGGCATAGAGAAAGGCGCGGCGCTTTGAGATCCCGATGGCGAGCATTGGCCCGATAATGACCATGCCCTCGGGTATGTTCTGCAGTGCGATGCCACCCGCGATCACAAGTGCCTCGGCCTCGTTCCCCGTCCCAAAGCCAACGCCCGCCGCAATTCCCTCGGGAAGATTGTGGATGGCGATCGCCAGGACGAACAGCATGATTTTTGAAACACGGTCGTTTTTTGGATGGCATTCCTCGCCCTCACACTCTGTGGTGTTATGAAGGTGCGGGATCAGCTTGTCAATGAGGTTAAGCGCGATCGCACCCACGAAAATACCGCCGACTGCGATGAGAAGGCCAAACCGACCGCCGTATTCCACAGCCGGCAGCACAAGGCCGAGGACGGCTGCCGCCAGCATCACGCCCGCCGCAAAGGAAAGGACGATATCGCTGAAGCGGTGGGTCAAGCGCTTGGATAAAAATCCGATGACAGCACCGATGACGGTCGCGCCGCCAACCCCGAGCGCAGTCAGAAGGACAAGTGTCATACCCTATGCTCCTTTAAGGGGGAGTGGTGTGGCGATCAGGCCTCTTCGCTGAAGTTTTCCTTGCCCACGCCGCAAAGAGGACATTCGAAATCCTCGGGCAGATCCTCAAACTTCGTGCCGGGGGCAATGCCCGCCTCGGGCACACCCTGCGCCTCGTCATAGACCCAGCCGCACATGTCGCATACATACTTTTTCATCGTTTTTATCTCCTTTGTAAATAATACTTTTCTTTTTTACTGAATTTTTTCAAAATCTGCCGCCCCGTGCTTGCAAAGCGGGCAGATGAAATCATCGGGAAGCGGCTCACCCTCGTACACATAGCCGCAGATCTTGCACACGTAGCCCTTCTTGTTCTCGGTATCGGGCTTCGGCTTCACATTGGCGTGATAATAGGCGTAGGTCATGGTCTCCACGTCCGAAAGCACCCGCGCCTCGGTCACAGAGCAGATGAACATACCGTGCGTATCAAGGTCGATATACTGTTCGACCGAGAGCGACATAAAGGCGTTGATATAGCGGGGAAGGACGGCAAGACCGTTTTCCGAGCGGAGAAGCTTCTGCCCCTCCAGCTTATCGGTATTTCTGCCGCTCTTGAAGCCAAACTGCTCAAAGACCGAGAAGGGCGCCTCTACCGTCAGGCAGTTGATGTTCATTTTGCCCGTCTGCTTGATCACGTGATGGGAATAGTTTTCCTTATTGATGGTCACGGCGATGCGGTTCGGCGTGCTGGTGACCTGTGTGACGGTATTGACGATCAGGGCATTGTCCTTCTTCTCATCATGGCAGGTGACGGCATAAAGGCCGTACCCGATGCGGAAAAGGGCGGTCAGATCGTTCTTCTTCTCGTCACCTGCCTTCATGGCAAGGTATTCGCGGCAAAGCTCGTTTGCCAGCGTATCGATCGCAGTACGGCTGTCTTCGTTCAAGGCCGACATGACCGTAACGGTGGTATCGGTGAAGGTGATGTTCTTGCCTTCTCCGAGCATCGAGCGCATGACCTTGGCGGCAAGCGGTGCCCAGCTGCCGTTCTCGATCAGTGCCACGGTGCGGTTCTTGTAGCCACGCTCGGTCAGATGGTTGATGAAGGTGTGCATGAAGGGAAAGATGCCCGCATTGTAGGTGGTGGTGGCAAGCACCAGCTTGCTGTAACGGAAGGCATCCTCCACCGCCTCGGTCATATCGCATCTTGCAAGGTCTGTCACGACCACCTTGGGGCAGCCGCGCTCACGCAGCTTTTCGGCAAGCAGGTTGACAGCGCGCTTTGTGTTGCCGTACACCGAGGTGTAGGCAATGAGAACGCCGTCCTCCTCGGGCGTGTAGCTTGACCAGGTGTTGTAAAGGCCGAGATAATAGCCGAGATTTTCCTTGAGGATCGGGCCGTGCAGGGGGCAGATGATCTCAATATCAAGAGAGGCCGCCTTCTTTAAAAGGGCCTGCACCTGGGCGCCGTACTTGCCCACGATCCCGATGTAGTAGCGCCTTGCCTCGCAAGCCCAGTCCTCGTCTGTATCGAGGGCGCCGAACTTGCCAAAGCCGTCAGCAGAGAAGAGCACCTTGTCCTTGGCATCGTAGGTGACGATGACCTCGGGCCAGTGCACCATGGGCGCCGTGACAAAGGTGAGGGTATGGGTACCAAGCGAGAGCGTGTCCCCCTCGCCGACCACGATCCGCCGATCCTCAAAGTCCTTGCCGAAGAAGTTCTTCATCATGGCAAAGGCCTTTTGCGAGGAAACGATGGTGGCGGTGGGATAGGCCTTGGCAAAGTTCAGAATATTGGCCGAGTGGTCGGGCTCCATATGCTGCACGATCAGGTAGTCGGGCGTGCGCGTGCCGACAACGCTCTGCAGGTTGTCAAGCCATTCGTGGGTAAAGGCGGCGTCCACCGTATCAAATACGGCGATCTTTTCGTCCATCACCACATAGGAATTGTAGGCGATACCGTTCGGGACAGGGTACTGCCCCTCAAAGAGGTCGATCTTTTTATCATCGACTCCGATATAGAAAATGTCCTTTGTGATATTCATTCTTCTGTTTCCCCTTTCTGTCCTTTTGCGGCGCCATCAGAAGCAGCGCTCGCCTTTTGTATCTTCGGCAGTGTCACAACGGTAGCAAAGCTCGTTTTCACACAGATTGCTCCGATCAAGCGACAAAAGATTTTCAACCGTGGTCGCCGCAATATTGTCAAGCGCCTCACGCGTCAGGAAGGCCTGGTGCGAGGTCACGATGACATTGGGCATCGAGATCAGTCTTGCCAGGACATCGTCATCAAGAATATGGCCCGAATAATCCTCGAAGAAGAAATCGGATTCCTCCTCATACACGTCAAGACAGGCAGCCCCCACGTGGCGGGATTTGATGGCCGAAAGCAGCGCCTCAGCATCCACAAGCGCCCCGCGCGAGGTATTGAGCAGGACAACGCCGCGGCGGCATTTCTTCAGCGTTTCCCCGTTGATGAGGTGGTAGGTGTCCTCGGTCAGAGGGCAATGCAGGGAAATAACGTCACTTTCCATAAAGAGCGTATCAAGCTCTACATAGCGGACACCGCTGCGTTTCAGCTCCTCGCTTGGGAATTTGTCATAGGCAAGCACCTGCATACCAAAGCCACGGCAGATATCGATAAAGGCACGCCCGATGCGCCCGGTCCCCACCACGCCAACCGTCTTACCGTGCAGATCAAAGCCTGTCATGCCGTTCAGACTGAAATTGAAATCGCGGGTGCGGATATAGGCCTTGTGGATCCTGCGGATCGAGGTGAGAAGGAGCGCCATCGTATGCTCGGCCACGGCATAAGGGGAATAAGCAGGCACGCGCAGGACGTGTATCCTCCCGAATGCGTGCTTCATATCCACATTGTTGAAGCCGGCACAGCGCAGCGCCACCGCGCGCACCCCAAGCGCTGTGAGCCTGTCGATCACCGCGGCGTTTACCGTATCGTTCACAAATACGCAAACGCCGTCCATGCCGCTTGCAAGCTCGACCGTATCCTCGTTCAGCTTGGCCTCAAAAAACTTAAAGGAAATGCCGTTCTTGCCGTCATACCCGCGAAAGGCCTCTATATCATAGGGCTTGGCATCGAAAAAAGCAATTCTCATAGGTATTTCCTCTCTTTCTATTATAGTATAGCATTTTTTCTTAAAGAAATAAATACCTTTATTCAAAAATCTTCTTTAGGCAAAGAGAAGAACAATACAAAGAGAGAGCAAGCCCTGTAAGAGCTTTCGCTTTGCAAGCGGCCCTGTCGGAAGGCCCGCATCCTTAAGAAAGGCCGCGCTCTGCAAAAGGACAGAGATCCCCGAAAAGGAAAGAGAAAAGGCGGCAAGAGGGATCCCCGCGGCAAGCGGGAGCCGCGCCGCGGCGGCCGCCGCGGTCCCAATCTCAAGCGGGGCGGTCACAATAGCGGCGATAAGGGGAGAGAGGCGGCGTGTAAGAAGGGCGGATGCGGTGGAAAAAAAGATAACAGTTCCCGCAATGCCGAGCATGGCAAGCGAGGCTTCGGATAGGACGGAGGAAAGGGAAGGGAGCGGGCCGAAGGAGGGGGCTCTTTTTTCTTCGGCCGCCCTTGGCGGCTTTCGTGTCAGGATTCCGAGAAGAACGGCTGTGGATAGCTGGAGAAAATAAAGCCCCCAGCCAATGGCGGCATCCTGAAAGAGCGCGCTGCCCACCCCTGCCACGGCAAAGGCGGGGCCCGTGTTGGCGGATAGGGCGGAAAGCCGCACCGCCTCCTCCCTTGTGATCCTACCGCGCCGATATAGATCCGCCGTGATCCTTACCCCGATCGGAAAGCCGCAAAGAGCACCCAGAAGAAAGGGGATAAGGCCCTCCTCGGGCAGGCCGAAAGCCTGCTTGAAAAATCGTCCGCCCGGCAAGGGGATGCTTCCGATCGTGGCGCTTAAGAGCCCTGAAAGAACAAGAAAGGGAAAAAGGGAGGGGAGAATAGAGCCGGATACCAAAAGGAGTGCCCCTCTGCCTGCATCAAGAAGGGCATCCCCCGAAAAAAGGAAACATACCAAAAGGGCGACCGTAGTGCCGAAAATCAGTCTGCTTAAGCGCTTTGCCGTCATGTTGCATCCCTCGCTTTCATACTATAAAATATAGCGAAAAAAACGCATATAGAACCGTGGGAGTAGAGGTATGAAAGAGAAAAAAGGATCCCCGTCATCTAAAGCGCACCGAGATATCCCCGCATCCGTCTTTGGGTACCGTATTGAGATTTCGGGCAAGGGAAAAGAGGCAAGAATGCTGGTGTGCGGGGTGGGGTGCATTCTTCGGTGCGAGGAGGACTCTGTTCTTCTGGTGGCGGGGCGGGAGCGGCTTA
>JAZNDG010000031.1:0-16306 GCA_045587985.1 Eubacteriales bacterium
AATAGAATACGTTGCCTACCGCCGGGAGGACAGAGGGTATTTGTGCGCTTTGTCCTCCTTTGCTTCCCTTTCGGAGGTAACAAAAAGCCTCCCTTGTGTAAAGGGAGGTGGCACGGCTTGCCGTGACGGAGGGATTGTAAAATGCAGAGAAAACACAACAAAGACATTGTTCCAACTGCAAGAATGTTGCGAAAGAATATGACTAAAGAAGAAAAACACCTTTGGTACGATTTTCTGCGCACCTATCCCGTTCGCTTTTCCCGTCAAAAAGTTCTCGGAAAGTATATCGCAGATTTTTATTGTGCAGAGGCAAAGCTTATTATCGAGCTTGACGGTTCGGGGCATTATACCGAAGAAGGAAAGCAATACGATGAAGAAAGAACCGCTTTTCTTGAAGAATACGGATTGATGGTTATTAGAATACAGAATACGGAAATACATAAAAACTTTCGGGGTGTCTGTGAATATATTGACCACCTCGTAAAACAATCCCTCAGTCAGCTTCGCTGACAGCTCCCTTTACACAAGGGAGCCTTTTTATGTTCATATATGACTTGTCAATTTTCTTTGCAAGCGCCGACTTAATTAAAGACACTAAAATTTTGTCAAAAGCAACGCAAAGGAACTTTTGAGAATTACATTTCAAAAGCGCTTTGCTTCCCTTCCGGGAGGTAGAAAAGCCTCCCTTGTGTAAAGGGAGGTGGGACGGCATCGCCGTGACGGAGGGATTGTAAAGGTTAGATTTGCGCTCCAAGCAATCCCTCAGTCGCTTTGCGACAGCTCCCTTTACACAAGGGAGCCTTGGTTGGTACAAGCTCATTTGTTTGTGAATAGACGGAAATTTAATTGTAGTCCCCGATCAAGGCATACGAAGCGCTGCATTTTTGGTCACAAAGGCAAAAACACGGCATACCTCTTCCAAGATATACCGTGCTTTTGAAAACCGTCCTTTAGAGCACTGCCCTATCTGCGGCTTTTTTTCTTTAATAGTAGAAAAGCTTGTAGAAATACGGATAGGCCTCAAAAAGATGGGCAAGAGTCGTGCGGCTCTTAACGGCGGGGTCGTGGATGTAAAAATCGGCGGGGGTGAGGGTGTCGGTCGCACGGCAACCGGTCACGACCACCCAGTGCTGACCGCCCGATGCGTTCTTGACGCCAAAGAGGACGGGCTTGCCCTCCGAAAGCAGGCGATAGACGGTGTCAAGAGAATAGCGCGTAACGAGCGTATAGTGGCTCGGCCAATAGACATTGCCGGACGAGGTGTAGGAGAGCTTTTTGCTCATCGCAAGCGGGGTTGTCGAAACGCCGGTGCGGTAGCTTTCCATCATGGCGATCGAGGTGGTTGCACACCCCACCCGCCCGATGGTCTTGCCCGAGCTCCCGAGGGTAGCCCAGGACCAGCGGCTGTCCGTCTGCTTGAAATAGGGCACCGGGATCGAGCTTGCCCTGTAAACGGTAAGCCCCGTCAGGTAGGCCGTGCTTACGTAGCCGACCGATGTGCCGTTATAGAGCACACGCGCCCAGCCGCCGCTTTCTAAAAGCACCACGACCTCGCTTCCGTCCCGAAGGCTCCCGATGCGGCTGTACGAGGTGCCCGCACCCGTGCGGACGTTGAGCGTGCTGCTCCCGACCGCCACCTTGGCAGGCCTACCGCCGAGCGGTGTGATGTAATCGCCGTGGCAGTAGCCGAGCTTGCCTGCCCCGTATTCGACCTTGTAGAAGTCGCCCTCCTTACCGTGGAGGGTAACGGTGGTGCCGTTGGTCAGCGCACCCAGGATCGCGCTTTTGGTTGTGGCGGCGGCCCGCACGTTCAGCCGCCCGCCCGAAACGCTCACCCGCCCTGCCTGTTTTTCGGGCGTAGCCGCGAAGGACTGTATAGGAATGAAAAGAAAACTTGACAGCATCAAGAGTACAAGGATCAAAGAGATGTGTTTCTTCATTGTCATCTCCACCTCCTTTCTTGGTGTAGCTCCATTATACCACACACCCCCCGAAAGGGGAATAGGCCAAATATTAGAAATCGCACTGCAAAAGCGCGAGGGGGGTGCCGGCGCTTTGGCGGCAGGGGCGAAGGGGGGAGATTTTACGGCACAGGGTGGCGGTGGCAAATCCCCTTCCCTACACAGGCAAGGAGGCAACGCCAAGGCCAAAGGGCCAAAAATCTTCTTTTTTTCTCCTATCGCTTGACAAAGACATCTCTTTCTGCTATAATGGGTGGGCGCAAGGAAAACGCGCAGGCACATATACCTCGAGATGTGGCTCAGCTTGGTAGAGCGCTTGGTTCGGGACCAAGAGGCCGCAGGTTCAAATCCTGTCATCTCGACCATAAAAAGAAAGCCCCTTTTTGGGGCTTTCTTTTTTTCCAACAAGAGAGGACAGGATTTGAATACGAGCGGTAGTGAATGACAGTCCGGTGGACTGTCAGAGCCGCGAGCGACCAAGCCACGGAGAAAAGCCGAAATCTCACTCGGCTTTTCGTGGCCGTGGCGCGACCCAATCCTGTCATCTCGACCATAAAAAGAAAGCCCCTTTTTGGGGCTTTCTTTTTTTCCAACAAGAGAGGACAGGATTTGAATACGAGCGGTGGTGAATATAAAAAAGCCGGCAGGGGTGTATGCCCCTGCCGTTTTCCTTTATTTGTCCGTGCCTCTGCATTTGACGACCGACTCGGTCACGTCATAGAGCACGCGCTCGCCCTTTTGGTTATAGACGTCCACCGCCACGGTCACAAGGCCGTTTTTCGGGTTGCGCCGCACAAGCTCCGTGATGGTCACCACGCCCTCAAGCACGTCCCCCGCAAAGACAGGCTTCAGCCATTCGATCTTGGTGGATTTGCCCGCGATCAGCTCGTCCCCGAAGAAGCTCACCTCAAGGTACCTCGCCCAGACCGACATAAAGGACATCACGCCGGGGGCAATGAGCGCCCCAAAGCGGGTGCCTTTTGCATACTCTTCATCGGTATGAAGCGGAATGGGATCGTAAAGACGGGCAAAGGCCAGCATCCTTTCCTTTTCAATCACGGCGGGGGCGGTTTTGACCGTCATGCCAACGGCGAGGTCTTCAAAATACATGCGTGCGTTCCTTCTTTTCTTTGTTCTCTTTTGCGGCATCGCCGATCATGGGGGCAACGGTATCCTTGCCGAGCATACGGAGCACCGCATTGAAAAGCTTGGCAAAGAGCACGCCGCTTTATCCTTGTTTTCTATTGTTTTCTTCTTCAAGATACCGCCGGGGGCCAAGCTCATAAAGGCTTCCGCCAAGAGAATCGATGGCCACCGTAAGGGGCATATCCTTGACCGTCAGGCGCAAAACGGCCTCCGGCCCGAGCTCGGGATACGCCACGACCTCGCTTCTCTCAACGCAGCGGGAAAGCAGGGCGCCAAGCCCGCCCGTGGCGGCAAAATAAACGGCGCCGTGCGCCTTCATGGCAGAGATAACCGCCTCCCCTCTTGTCCCCTTGCCGATCATCCCAAGGCTGCCCGCCGCGATCAAGGCGGGGCTGTAGGCATCCATACGGTAGGAGGTGGTGGGGCCGGCCGAGCCGATCGCGCGCCCTTTGGGCGCGGGGGTCGGGCCAACGTAGTAAATGACGCTTCCCTCAAGGGGAAACGGCAGGGGCAAGCCCTCCAAAAGAAGGCGTACAAGGCGGGCGTGCGCGGCATCCCGCGCGGCATACACGGTGCCCGAAAGAAGGCAGGTGTCCCCTGCGCGCAGGGCACGGGCCGCCTCACCTGTCAGAGGGGCAGTAAGACGGATGGACATCACAGCACCTCTCTTTTGTGGCGGGTGACGTGGCAATTTATGTTCACGGCCACGGGCAGGCCCGCAATATGGGTGGGCATTACCTCAATATTCACACCGAGGGCGGTGGTTTTTCCTCCAAAGCCCTGCGGCCCGATACCGAGAGAATTGATCGAGGAAAGGAGCTCTGCCTCAAGCGCTTGGTAAAAGGGATCCGCATTCGGCGCATCAAGCGCACGGGTGAGCGCGTGCTTGGCCATATAGGCGGCCTTATCAAAGGTACCGCCGATGCCAACGCCGACAACGATCGGCGGGCAGGGGTTCGGGCCTGCGGCCCTGACCGTATCAAGGACGAATTTCTTCACGCCCTCCACCCCATCGGACGGGCGAAGCATGGCAACGGCGCTCATGTTCTCACTGCCGAAGCCCTTGGGGGCCACGGTGATCTCAAGGCGGTCCCCGGGGACGATCTCGGTATACAGGATGGCGGGGGTGTTGTCGCCCGTGTTCACACGGTCAAGGGGGTCCTTTACCATGCTCTTGCGGAGATTTCCGTCAAGATAGGCGCGGCGCACCCCCTCGTTGACGGCCGCCGTCAGGTCGCCCACGATATGCAGATCCTGCCCCACGCGCAAAAACACGCAGGCAGCCCCCGTATCCTGGCAGATCGGGAGCCTCTCCTCCTCGGCCACGCGGCTGTTCTCGATCATACTGTCAAGAAGGGCGCGGGCAGGTGCAAAGGGCTCCCCCTTCTCGGCATCCGAAAGGGCAGAGCGCACATCCTGCGGCAACGAGAGGCAGGCATCAAGAAGAAGCTCTGCCACCGCCCGGGATACACGCTCGGAAGACAGCTCTCTCACGGCATTTTCTCCTTACGAAAACATGGAAATATAGCTCTCCCACTTTGAAAACTCATAGCAGAGATTTTCGGGGCGGTGGGCATCCCCCGAGAGGATCACGCGGCCGCCTTTCCTCAAAATATAGGCAAGGATGGGCGCCGCGGGATAGGGTGTGGCGCGGTACTTGCGCGCCACCGCACCCGTGTTCACCTCAAAGGGTACGCCGAGCGGGAGGAGCGCATCGACAGCGGCTCTTGCCGCCGCAAGATAGCGGGGGTGGTTCTCATCAAAGAGGGCCCCACCCGCATTGTATTTACGGACAAGGTCAAAGTGCCCGATGATATCGGGCTTTAGTTCCCCAAGGCGGGCAGTCAGTGCAAAATAGTCCTCGCAAGCGGCGTAGGGATCGCCGCCGAAGACGGTAAGAATGGCCTCCTCAAGCCGTGCGCGCGGCCCATCGACATCGACACGCGCCCCCCGATAAAGGGGCGAGAGCGAATGGCAGGAGCCAATGATATAGTCGTAGCTTTCGCGCTCAACGGGATAGGAAAAGAGATCCGCTTCAAGGCCGCAAAGCACCTCGATCTTCTCGGAATACGTGCGCTTTAAGCGCGCGATCTCGGCGCGGTAGCGCCCTTCATCCTCCCTTTTCATCGCGTAGTCGCTCTTTGGCATCGGCGCGTGGGAGGAAAAGCCGATCCTCGGACAGCCGAGCGCGATGGCTGCACGCACCATCTCCTCGGCCGTTGCATGCCCGTCACAAAATTCGGTGTGGACGTGCAGATCAAACCACTTGCTCACGAGGTCATCTTCTCCTGCTTTACCTTTTTGTCGATCACATGGCGGGAGGCAAGCTCACGGTGGATATCCTCGGGGGTAATGCCCATCTCCACCATCATCACCATAACATGGTAGGCAAGGTCGGCCACCTCATAGATGGTTTCCTTCTTATCGTCTGCCTTGCCCGCGATAATGACCTCGGTGCACTCCTCTCCCACCTTCTTTAGGATCTTGTCGATCCCCTTTTCAAAGAGGTAGGTGGTGTAGGAGCCCTCCTTCTTCTCGGTCTTGCGGCCGCGGATCAGCTCATAAAGGGCGCCAAGCGAGAAGGGGGGGGCATCCTCCCCCGCGAACACCGGGTTGTAAAAGCAGCTTTCCTCGCCCGTGTGGCAGGCAGGCCCCTCGGGGCGGACGCGCACGGTGAGCGCATCACCGTCACAGTCGGCCATGATATCGACAACGTGCTGGTAGTTGCCGCTGGTTTCGCCCTTCAGCCAGAGCTCGTTTCGGCTGCGGCTGTAAAAGCAGGTGAGCCCCTTCTCCATCGTAATGGCAAGGCTCTCTCGGCTCATATAGGCAAGCGTCAGGACTCTGCCGCTGTCGGCGTCCGTGACCACGGCGGGAATAAGCCCGCGCTCGTCAAACTTCAATTCTTCGATCTTCATACTGTTTTCCTTTCTTATCGGCGCACCGATATCCCCTCGCGGTGGAGGGCTTCCTTAAGATCGGGGATGGTTACCTCCCCGAAATGGAAAATAGAGGCGGCAAGCCCCGCATCCACAGCGGGGAGCGCCCGAAAAAGCTCGGTAAAATGCGAGATGCCCCCCGCCCCGCCCGAGGCGATCACAGGGACCGATACGGCATCGCACACCGCCTTCAGCATCGGAAGGTCAAAGCCCCCCTTCACGCCATCGGTGTCGATCGAATTCACCACCACCTCGCCGGCGCCCGAGCCGACCGCGCGGCGGATCCATTCGATTGCGTCAAGGCCGGTGTCCTCACGCCCGCCCTTGGCAAAGACGCGGAACGCCCCCCCGACACGCTTTACGTCCACCGAGAGCACCACGCACTGGTCGCCGTAGCGGCGGGCGGCCTCCCCGATAAGCGCGGGGTTCTTTATGGCGCCCGAGTTGACGCTCACCTTATCGGCGCCCGCACCCAGCACCCGCTCAAAGTCCGAAAGCGAGGAGATGCCGCCGCCGACCGTTAAGGGGATAAAGATGGTGGAGGCCACCTCGCGGAGGATATCGGTAAAGAGGGCACGGCCGTCACTGGACGCCGTGATATCGTAAAAGACCAGCTCATCCGCCCCGCATTCGCTGTAATAGCGGCCAAGCTCGACAGGGGACGATACGTCCGCAAGTCCCTCAAAGTTCACACCCTTGACCACCCTTCCGTCCTTGACGTCAAGGCAGGGGATTATACGCTTTGTGATCATTTTGCCACCTCGATCGCCTCGGGGAGGTGAATCGCCCCCGTGTAATACGCACGCCCCACGATCGCGCCGTAGATGCCGAGCGAGGAAAGCGCCCTGACATCCCGGAGCGAGGAAACACCGCCCGATGCGATGATCCTTGTCGAAAAACGCTCGGAAAGCGTGCGGTAAAGGGCGTGGTTTGCGCCCATCATCGCGCCGTCCTTTGAAATATCGGTGCAGATGAGCGTCTTAACGCCCATACCGTCTAATTTCTCGCAAAAGGCAAGCGCATCAAGCTCCGAAACCTCGGTCCAGCCCTTGATGGCCACCCGGCCGTCACGGATATCCACCCCAACGGCAATTCTCTCACCGTACGCAAGGAGGGCCTCACGCAGGAAGGCCTCATCCCGCACGGCCGCCGTGCCGAGGATCACGCGCAAAACGCCTGCCTCAAGATACGCACGGACGGTGTCCATACTGCGGATGCCGCCCCCGACCTCGACCGAAAGGCCGTCAATCGAAGCGATCCTTCTGATGATCTCAAGGTTGGGTGTCGTACCGTCCCGCGCGCCCTCAAGATCGACAAGGTGGATCTCGCTTGCACCCGCGGCAAGAAAATCGCGGGCGACCGAAACCGGGTCCTCGCTATACACGGTCATTTTTTCATAGTCGCCGTGGAGAAGCCGCACGGCACGGCCGCCGTAAAGGTCAATGGCAGGTAAGATCAGCATACCGCCACCTCCCCCTCGGCAAAGGCGCGCAGGATCGAAAGGCCGACAGCCCCACTCTTTTCGGGGTGGAACTGGCACCCGTGAATATTCCCCTCGGACACGGCGGCCGTCAAGGGCGCGCCGTAATCGGTGACGGCCACGGTGGCCTCCCGACACTCGGTGGCGTGATAGGAATGAACGAAATAGACGAAATCGCCCTCCTTCACATAACGGAAAATGGGAGAGGGCTTCACAAAATGAAGCGCATTCCACCCGATCTCGGGGATCTTATACTCCGCGGGGATCACATCCTTGATCGGGCGGACGGCCCCCCTGATGAGGCCGAGCCCCGCATGACAGCCGTATTCATAGCTCACATCAAAAAGCAGCTGCATCCCAAGGCAGATGCCGAGAATGGGCTTTCCGAGCGCCGCCTCACGCAGGACAAGCTCTGCCATGCCGCTCTCTCGGAGGAGGCGTGCGGCATCCGCAAAGGCGCCAACCCCCGGCAGCACAAGGCGGGGGCAGGCGGCAAGGGCCGAAGGATCGCGGCTGACGAGCACCTCCTCCCCGATCGCGCGGAAGGAGGAGGCAAGCGAAAAGAGGTTGCCTACCCCGTAATCGATGATACCGACCATCAGAGCGCCCCCTTGGTGGAGGGGATGGCATCCGCCATCGCGGGGTCGATCGCCACCGCCGCGCGCAGGGCGCGTGCGGTCGCCTTAAAGGCCGCCTCGGCAATGTGGTGCGAGTTTTCACCCGCAAGCAGGCGGATATGCAGGGTCATAGCGGCGCATCTTGCAAGCGCCGCAAAAAATTCCTTCACAAGCTCGGTATCAAAGCTGCCGATCTTCTCGGTGGGGAAAGCAAGCTCCCAGCCGAGGTACGCACGCCCCGAGAGGTCGAGCGCCGAGAGCACAAGACTCTCGTCCATCGGGAGCAGCATAGAGCCGTAGCGGGTGATCCCGCGCTTTTCGCCAAGGGCCAGGGCAAGCGCCTCACCGAGGGCAATGCCCACATCCTCCACCGTGTGGTGGTCGTCAACGTAGGTGTCCCCCACGCAGGATACGGTAAGGTCAAAGCGGCCGTGCGAGGCAAAAAGGGTGAGCATATGGTCAAGAAAGCCGCAGCCGGTCGCAACCTCGCTCTTACCTACCCCGTCAAGGGTGAGGGTGAGGGTGATATCGGTCTCGGCCGTTTTGCGTTTTACGGTTGCTGTTCTCATTTTGTTTCCTCCAGAATGGTACGGATCGTGTCAACAAGCGCCTCCATCTCCTCCCGTGAGCCCACCGTGATCCGGTTATAGTCGGCAATGCGGGGGGCGGTAAAGTGGCGCACAAGGATCCCCCGCTCACGCAGGGCAAGGTAGAGTGCTTCACCCGGGAGCCTCTCGTGACGGGCGAAGATAAAGTTGGTCACCGAGGGGGTAAGCGAAAATCCGAGGTCCGCAAGCGCCCGGCTTGCATACGCGCGGCTACTTTTGATCCTCTCGCAGTTCTCTCTTGTATAATCGGGGTCAAGAAGCGTCCCGATGCCGAGGGCGGCGGTCACAGAGTTGACGTTATAGGGGTTGGTCGAATACTTGATGGCGTCAAGGTCACGGATGAGGGCGGGCGAGGCAATGCCAAAGCCGAGCCGTGCCCCCGCCATCGAGCGGGATTTGGAAAAGGTCTGTGTGACGAGCAGGTTCGGATATTGACCGATAAGAGATACAGCGCTCTCGGCCCCGAAATCGACATACGCCTCGTCCACCACCACCACGTTGTCGGGGTTTTCCCTGACGATCGCCTCGATCGCCGCAAGCGGAAGCGCGATGCCGGTGGGGGCGTTCGGGTTGGCGATAAAGACCGTGCCGCCTGCGCGGTAATAGTCGCAGGGGTTGACCGTAAGATCCTCCTTAAGCGGAATGACCCTTGCTTTTATGCCGTAAAGCTCGGCAAAGACCGAATAAAAGCCGTAGGTGATATCGGCAAAGACGGCCGGCGTTTTTTCGTCACAGAAGGCGCAGAAGGCGAAATTCAATATCTCGTCCGAGCCGTTGGTGGGGAGCACGCAATCAAGGGGAACGCCGAGCGTTTCGGCATAGGTCCTGCGCAGCTCCTTCATGGTGGGGTCGGGATAGAGCGAAAGGCGCGAAAGCACCTCCTCGGCATGCTTTTTCGAAAGAGGCGAGGGGGGATAGGGCGATTCGTTGGTGTTCAGCTTGATGTACGAGCGGTCACGCGGCTGCTCACCGGGGACGTAAGGGAGGAGCCCACGATAGCGCTCCGACATAAAACGGCTCATACGCCCTCCTTGCCCCGCACGGTGGCAGAGGCGGCATGGGCGGTCAGCCCCTCGCTTCTTGCAAAGAGGGCCACATCCTCCGAAACCCTTGCAAGCGCCTCGCTTGTAAAGTAGGTATATTGCATCTTCTTTACGAAATCGTCAACCGACAGCGGGCTTGAATGGCGCGCCGTGCCGCTTGTCGGCAGGGTGTGGTTCGGCCCGGCAAGATAGTCGCCAAGCGCCTCGGGGCAGCTTCTGCCGAGGAATACAGAGCCTGCATGGCGGATGCTGTCGAGATAGTCAAAGGGATTGTCAAGGCAGACCTCAAGATGCTCGGGCGCAAGGGCGTTTGAAAGCGCAATGGCCTCCTTTATCGTATCGACAATGATGATCTTGCCGTTCTTGTCGATGGATGCGCGCGCGATCTCGGCGCGCAAAAGGGTGGGGATCTGTCGCTCGATCTCCTCGCTCACCGCCTCGGCAAGCGATGCATCATCGGTGAGAAGCACGGCGGATGCCATCTTATCGTGCTCGGCCTGCGAAAGAAGGTCGGCCGCCAGAACGCGCGGGCTTGTCCCCCCGTCCGAGATAATGAGGATCTCGGAGGGGCCTGCGATCATATCGATCGAAACCGTGCCAAAGACCTGCTTTTTTGCCTCGGCCACAAAGGCGTTGCCGGGGCCCACGATCTTATCCACCCTCGGCACGCTCTCGGTGCCAAAGGCAAGCGCGGCCACGGCCTGGGCGCCGCCGATCTTATAAATGCGGTCCACCCCTGCCACTTTCGCGGCGGCGAGGATGGCGGGGTTCACCTTACCCTCGGCGTTCGGGGGGGTGACCATCACAAGCTCGGGCACACCCGCCACCTTCGCGGGGATCGCGTCCATCAGGACGGTGGAGGGATAGGCCGCCGTGCCGCCGGGAACGTAAAGCCCCGCGCGGTCAACCGGAATGACCTTCTGCCCCATTAAGACGCCCTCCTCATCGTTCAGAAGAAAGCTCTGTCTTTTCTGGCATTCGTGAAAGCGGCGGATGCGCTCCGCGGCAAGCGTAAGGACGCGTAAAAGGGCGGGGTCCACCGCCGCCACCGCCTCCTCGATCTCCTCCTCCGTGACAAGAAGCGAACAAAGCCTTGCCTTGTCAAAGCGCTCGGTAAAGCGGAAAAGGGCGGCATCCCCGTCACGCTTCACCTCATCGATAATCGCGGCAACCGTTTCTTCTACGTTCACAGCGCTCACAGCGCGCGAGAAGATCTCCTCCCTCGCCGTTTCGGCATAACGCATGATGCGGATCATTTCTTTTCCTCTCCCTTCGCAAGGGCGGCGGCAAGCCGTCCGATCGCCTCGCCTTTAAACTTGTGCGAGGCCTTATTGGCAATAAGACGGGCCGAGATCGGCAGGATCTCCTCCACCACCGCAAGCCCGTTTTCCTTTAAGGTGGAGCCTGTTTCGACAATATCGACAATCACGTCCGAAAGGCCGAGCAGGGGTGCAAGCTCGATCGAGCCGTTGAGATGAATGATGTCGATCTCACGGCCGAGCGAGGCGTAGTAGCGCTTTGCGATCCTTGGAAACTTGGTGGCCACGCGGAGCGTGGTGGCCCTGTCGTCCCGAAAGCCGACAGGGGCGGCCACCGCCATGCGGCAGCGCCCGATGCCAAGGTCGTAAAGCTCATAGACGTCCGGCGCGTATTCAAGAAGGATATCCCGCCCGGCAACGCCAAGGTCGGCAGCCCCTCTTTCCACATAGATCGACACGTCCGAGGGCTTGACCCAGAAATATCTCACCCCGACCTCGGGGTTCTCAAACACAAGGCGGCGGCCGCCCTCGTGAATGGCGGGGCACACATAGCCTGCCCCCTCCATCATGGCGAGCACCTTTTCGCCAAGCCGCCCCTTGGGCAGGGCGATATTCAAAAATTCCTTATTCATACAAGACCTCCCCGAGGGTGATGACGCGATAGCCGGAATACCCCTCGGCCGAGCGCGAAGCAAGAACGCGCGCACCGCTCTTGCGGAGATGGGCGGCAGCCGAGAGCACCCTTTTGGGATCGTCCCCCTCGCCATAAAGGAGAAGCACGCCCTCCTCGTCCTCGGCCCCGAGCCTTCTGTCGAGCCTGTCAAGATAGACGGCAAAGCCGACAGCACCCTCTGCCTTGCCGAGCTTTTTGACAAGACGGTCATACTGTCCGCCCGTAAGCACGCTCCTTGCAAGCGAGGGCACAAAGCCGCAAAAGACGATGCCGTTATAGTACTGCATATCGTGCGTGATGGAGAAATCCACGCGCACACGGGCGTTCTCCCCCAGCGCCGAAAGCACCGAGGAAAGCTCCCCGAGCGCCTTTAGCGCCGCGGGATAGTCGGCAAGCGTTGCCGTAAGCGAGGCGATCACCGCCCCGGGCTCGCCCGCCGCACCGATCAGCGAAAGAAGGGGCGCGGCCGCCGCCTCCTCCACCCCCGCATCAAGGAGGGCCGAAAGAAGGCCGTGCGGATTTTTCGCACCGAGCGAGGAAAGAACGGCGCTGCGCGCCTCCTCCCCGATGCCGAGCGCATCGATCAGCGCACCGGGCACGCCAAGGTGCGAAACGTCAAGAATATACCCCTCATCGATCAGGGCAAGGCTTTCGCTTGCAAGAGAAAGCACCTCCGAAAGGGTCGCGGTATCCAGGCTCCCGATGCATTCAAGCCCCGCCTGGCGGATCTCGCGGAAGGCATGCGTCCCCTCGGACACGCGAAAGACGTTTTCATCGTAATAGAGCTTTTCGACCGCACCGCAACGGGGGCGGCAGTTTTTGACGATCGAAAGGGTCACGTCCGGCTTCAGGGCCATCAGCTTTCCGTCCGTATCGGTAAAGGTGATGACGCTGTCCGAAAGAAGAAAGGCCTTGTTGCGGACGTAAAGATCATATTCCTCAAAGCGGCTCATGCGGAAGGGCGTGTAGCCGTGCGCGCCGTAAAGCTCTCGCAGAGCAAAGACAAGGCGCTCCTCATACCGCAGGACCGATTCCTTCAGCTTCATTTCGTTTTCTCTCCTTCCCCCGAAAGGGCGGCACGGTAGCCGCCGCGGCCGTAAAGCAAGCACTTGTTCACACGGCAGATGGTGGCCGTGGAGGCCCCCGTTTTCTGCGAGATCTCCTGGTAGGAGCGCCCCTCGGCCAGCATCTCGGCCACCTCAAAGCGCTGGGAAAGATCCCGCACCTCACGGATCGTGCAAAGATCCTCAAAGAGCGCGTAGCATTCCTCTACCGTAGAAAGCCGCAAAAGCGCCTCGAAAAGGCGGTCGGTGGCGGGAGTATGCAAAGCATCCATAGGAAAAACCTCTCTTTATTTTCGTTCCTCGCATATTTTAGCACGTTAAAGCGATAAAGTCAATAGGTTTTCAAAAAGTTTTTTCTGTACCCCGGCGGGGAGCGCCCCCTCGGGTGCAGGACGGCACGGGGCTTTCATATCGCCGCCCGGCAAAGGAAGGCCTTCACGGCCGCCGCGCCCGGCATCCGCCCTCTTATTCCCGAAGCCATGGGGCAAGAGGCGCCTCGACCTCTCGGTAGGTAACGGCCGCCATCACCGAGGCGCGTAGGGCCGCCGCGCCCGGCAGGGCGCGCAGATACGCCGCGATCTGCTTTCTCGATTCACGCACGGCAATCGCCTCCCCCTTATCGCAAATGGCCGCTTCAAGGTGGGAAAGCGCGGTGAGTGCCCGCTCACGCGGTGTGGGGGGCGCAGGGGGCGCTTCCCCTGCAAGGACGGCGCGTATCTCCGCGAACAAAAAGGGGTTGCCCACAGCCGCCCTGCCGACCATCAGGCCGTAGCAGCCGCTCTCCAGAAGGCGGCGCCTTGCCACCTCTCCGCTTGTGATATCCCCGTTGCCGATCAGCGGCACGCTGACCTCTGCCCGCACAGCGGCGATCTCCTCCCAGTCGGCCTCCCCCGCGTACATCATGGGGCGGGTACGGCCGTGAACAAAGAGCGCATCCGCCCCCCCCGCAACGCAGGCGGCCGCCACCTCTCTTACCGTATAGGTGTCACCGTATCCAAGGCGGAGCTTGCAGGTGAGCGGCATCCCGGCCGGCAGGGATGCGCGCATGGCCGACACGATGCGAAAGGAGAGCTCGGGATCGCGAAGGAGGGCAGAGCCCTCACCGTTCCCCGCGATCTTGGGGACAGGGCAGCCCATATTGATATCAATGCCAAAGGGGATGCTGCCGCAGTAGCCCGCGGATAGCATCCCCGCCGCCTCGGCCATCACCGAGGGCTCCTTACCGAACAGCTGTAAAAGGACCGGGCCCTCCTCCAGAGAAACGGCGCCGAGCGCCACCGTCTTCTTATCGCGGTAGGTGACCGCCTTGGCCGAGATCATCTCGCTGACGGTCGCCTCGGCCCCCATTCGGTGGGAGAGGGCGCGCATTGCGCTGTCGGTATAACCCGCCATCGGAGCAAGAAAAAGGCGGGGAAAGGGGGTATTCATCAGGCGGGGAGGTTCTCGGCCACCACCGTCTTATCGTTGAAGCGGGACATCATCCGCACGAATTTGGCGGTTGCCGCAAGCAAAACGGTGTGCTCCTTGCCCTCCTTGTCACGGTAGCGGATGATATAGGCATTCTCGATCCCGGCACTACCCCGCACGTCCAGCGCGCCTGCGGGGGCCTTGCCCTTTGCAAAGGGCGCGATCTCGTAAGCATCCTTCACAAGAACGGATGCCATCGTTTTGCGGCGGGTGTGGCTGTAAACCCGCTCGATCTTAAGCTCGCCGTGGGCAAGGGTGTATTCATAATCGTAATCAAAGCGCCACCAGGTGATGCGATAGAGCGCGTAGAGGAAGAAGGGCAGCCCCGCCATCACCATCCATGCCCCGGTCAGAATGATCGGTAAGGCATACACAAGGCAGAAGGCCACGTATCCGAGGACCATCAGGCGCTTTTTACGGAGATACGCCCCCTCCTTCTGCGGCTTCACGCTGTGGCTCAGCACATTATGTCCATGTTCGTCCATTTTTTCCACCTGCGGGCGCAAAAATTTTGCGGCCCTCTTTCTTTTTTTTTCTTTTTTTGCTATAATGAAATTCAAAGCAGAACTATTATATACAATAATTGCCTGTTTGTCAAGGGCGCGCGCGCGTCTGTTTGCGCGCGTTTATTTATTGAGAAAGGAGCCGACATGAGAAGACCTACCCCCCTGCCCGAGCTTTTGGCCCCCGCAGGCTCGCCCGAGGCGCTTTACGCCGCCATCTCGGCGGGTGCGGACGCCGTCTATCTCGGCGGCCTCCACTCTGCCCGCGCCTTTGCCAAGAATTTTGACGAGGGCGAGCTTTCGGACGCGGTGCGGTACGCGCACCTGCACGGCAAGCGGGTATATCTTGCCCTCAACACCCTGCTTTTCGACCGTGAGCTGCGGGGGGCGCTTTCGTATGCCGACCGTGTGGCGGCAATGGGAGTGGACGCCCTGATCGTTTGTGATCTTGGGCTTTCCTCTCTCCTTGCAAGGCACCTGCCCACCCTCCCCCTGCCCGCCTCCACCCAGTGCTTTATCCACAATACCGAAACGGCCGATTTTTACGCCGCGCGCGGCCTTTTGCGCGTGGTGGCGGCGCGTGAGCTTTCAAGCGGCAACCTCCTTCATATGGTAGAGGCCTCCCGCGCTGAGGTCGAGGTCTTTGTGCACGGCGCGCTCTGCGTCAGCCATTCGGGCCAGTGTCTTTTCTCCTCTCTTGTCGGGGGCAGAAGCGGCAACCGCGGCGAGTGCGCCCAGCCCTGCCGCCTGCCCTACGGAAAGGGCTATCCTCTCTCGCTCTCCGACCTCTCGCTGGCAGGTCACATCCCCGCCCTTATCGATATGGGGGTGTCCTCCTTAAAGATCGAGGGGCGGATGAAATCCCCCTCCTACGTGGCAGGGGTGACAAGCATCTACCGCCGCCTGCTTGACGAGGGGCGCGCCGCCACCGAGGAGGAGAGGGCCGCCCTTATGCGCCTTTTCTCGCGCGGCGACTTTACAGACGGCTATTTCACCGGCAGAAAAGCGGCGCCGATGACCGGCGTACGCACCGAAAAAAGCAAGGCAGAAAGCAAGGAATGTGAAGAAAACTTTGCAAAACAGCCTGTTTTTGTGACAGGGAGTGCCACATTCCGCAAAAATGAGCCCGCGCGCTTCACCCTCTCGGCGGGCAAGACAACCGTGACCGTGACCGGGGATGTGCCCGCGGCGGCCATCGGCGCACCCCTCTCGGAGGAGGAGGCGGAGCGGCGGCTTTCCCGCCTTGGGGGCACCCCCTTTGCCCTTTCCCCCGGCGGTCTTTCCCTTACGCTTGATGCGGGGCTTTTCCTGCCCGCCTCCTCGCTGAACGCCCTGCGCCGTGCGGCGGTCGAGGCGCTCTTACCGAAGGAGGGGGAGGTGCGCGGTGTTCTTTATACCCCCTCTCCGCTTCCAAAGAACGAGGGCGGCCGCACAGCCGTCTGCCGTACGGCCGAGCAAGCGCGCACGGCCAAGGAGAGCGGCTTTTTTGACCGCGTGCTTCTTTACCTCCCTGCCGCCGATGAAGAAGGGTATTACCCGGACAAGT
>JAZNDG010000032.1:0-19370 GCA_045587985.1 Eubacteriales bacterium
ATTCCTTCGCACTTTTCAGTGCTCGAAATTCTGTTGTTCAATTTTCAAAGACCGATGCCCGCCGCCCCTTTCGGGCCGACAGCTTTTCTATTATATCCTCTTATCTCCACTTTGTCAATACCTTTTTCAAACTTTTTTTAAGTTTTTTCGGTATCTCGGGAGATTTTTGGACATGCCCCTCTTTTCGTGAGGCTTTTGTAGTATATCAAACACTTTTTCCTTTGTCAAGGGGAATTTTGAAAGTTCTCGGATTTTGATGAAAGAGGGTCCGGCTTTGGCGGCCCATGTTGACAAAACGCACAAAAGATGGTAGAATACAGTCGATAACGAACACCCATACTTGAGGTATGATGATGAAAGTATATAAGCGTTTATTAACCGTTTGCCTCTGCCTATCGCTCTTTCTTCTCTTCACCTCCTGCTCTGCCGGGGATGATGAGGACACCACGGCGGGCACGGGCGAGGGCTTTACCATGACGGCCACCGTAAGGGCGGTCGGCGAGAAGCTGGAGGTGGAGGTGACCGAGGGGCCGTACGGAGCAAGCGGGCCTTACTGGGTCAACACCCCCGAAAGCACCCTTTATTTTAATAAAGAAGGAAAGAAGATCGCAAGAGGCGACCTCCGCCCCGGGGATACTGTGGAGATCGTGTACGGTGGCCAGGTCATGATGAGCTATCCACCCCAGATCGTAGCAAGCCGCGTGACGGTGAAATAATCCTCATTTATAGAAATATTATCCCCTCTTCTTGACAGGCCCTCGGCGCCGTGCTATAATATGGGTGCTGTCAAGAAGGCGGCAAACGGTAGCAGAAGCTGCCCTTTCTACATATTTCCCGCGCAATCGTACAAGGATACCATGAAGGTGTCTTTCCCCATGAAGGGGAATGGCATCTTTTTTACTTTTTGGAGGACCCTTTGATGAAAACGAGAGAACGAACCCTGCGTATGGTGTTGGCAGCCTTCTTTCTGGCGCTTGCATACATCCTGCCCTTTTTGACGGGACAGATCCCCGAGATCGGGGCGATGCTCTGCCCGATGCATTTGCCCATTCTGCTTTGCGGTTTTATCTGCGGCTGGCCCTGGGGACTGACCGTGGGAATTGCCGCCCCTCTTTTGCGCTCCCTGACACTCGGAATGCCGCCCCTCTTTCCGACTGCCGTTTGCATGGCGGCCGAGCTTGCCGTGTACGGCGCGGTATCGGGGCTTCTTTACCGCCTTCTGCCGAAGAAGCGCGGCTTTACCTACATCGCGCTGCTCGTTGCCATGATCCTCGGGCGGCTGGTATGGGGGGGTGCTATGTATCTTTGCCTCGGCCTTAGCGGTGCAAGCTTTACGCTTGGTGCATTCTTTGCCGGTGCGGTAACGGGGGCTCTGCCCGGCATTGCCGCGCAGATCATCCTGATCCCGCCTATCATCCTTCTCACAAGAAAAACGAGCCTTGGATGGGACCTTGATCTATGAGCACAAAAGAAGCGATCCTTGCGCACTGCGCGCGCTACCCGCGCCTTCGTGTGCGCGATCTTTTGAAATTTCTCTATCAAAGCACCTTTGGGTGCGGACATATGGTCCGCTCAAAGGAGGAGGCGGTAGCAAGAATCGAGGACGAAGCACGGCAAACGCCGGCCGGCGAGGATGTGGCCACCGTGCCGCTGGACGGCCCCTTTTGCCGCCTGCCCCTTTCGTATCTTGCAAAGGGGCTCTCCCCTGCAACGCTTGGCGCCCTCTTCTGTCTTTCGGCCGAAATGGAGGGTGGGGATCTTTCTCTCCTTGAAGAAAAGCTCGCAGTAGCCGAGGGGCTTGCGCGCGAGGGGCTTCTCCCCTTTTCGCTTGCAGAATTCGACCGCGAGTGGGATGCGTGGCGAGAGGACGGATACCCCGCCGTCAGCCATTCGGATGCATTCCGCGCGGCCTATCACCCTGCCTACCGCGTGATCACAAGCCGCTACGCTGCCTTTTTGCCCCTTTTTGCGGAGCTTGACAGACGCCTGAAGGACGGCCCTGTGAGGCTGGCGATCGAGGGCGGGAGCGCCTCGGGAAAAACCACGCTTGCTTCTCTTCTTGAGGTGCTTTACGGTGCGACCGTTTTGCATATGGACGACTTTTTCCTGCGCCCCGAGCAAAGGACCGAGGAGCGGCTTGGGGAGGTGGGAGGCAACCTTGACCGCGAGCGCTTTAGCGATGAGGTGGCGCGCCCCCTCATCCGCGGCGGCGCCTTCTCCTACCGCCGCTTTGACTGCCAAAAGCAGGCTCTTGCCGAGCCGACCACAGTCACGCCCGCGCGCCTTACGGTGGTAGAGGGGGCGTACAGCACCCATCCCGCGATCCCGAAATATTACAGCCTTACCGCCTTTCTGAAAATCTTGCCCGATCTGCAAAGAGCAAGGATCAAGCTGCGTAATACACCCGAGATGGCGCGCCGCCACCAAGAGGAATGGATCCCGAAGGAGGAGGCGTATTTTGCCGCCTTTGGGGTAAGGAAAAAAAGCGATATCGTGATACGGATTGAATAGAAAAAGGTGCTATGCCGAGCGCATAGCACCTTGTCTTTTTATTCCTCAAATGCCACGGCCTCATGAAAGGTCAGCGTTGACATCTCTACGGGAAGGAAGAAGGAGAGGCCGTGCGCCGCCGTGCCGACACCGAGCTGCTCCTTGACCGCCTCGGTGATCTTGACAGCTATCTCCCTTTCGACAACCGAAAGGATGATCTCCTTTTCGGTATCGATGGTAATCCCGAGAATGGTCTTGGGCTTGGCGACCGAGCCGCGCGCGTTGATGATGGTGGCACCTGTGGAGCCGAGCGAGCGCGCCAGCGCCACGACCTTATCCGAAAAGCCTGCATTTACGATGATATAAAGTGCTTTTAATTCTTTCATGTCTTGATTCCTTTCTTAAAACGCCAGCCCCTCGACCGGGACGGTAAAGGCGATCCCGGTGTTGGGCTTATCAAACTTATATTCGCTTCTTAAAAGAGAGATGAGCCTTTGTGCATCCGCGCGTTTCATAAGGCAGGTGATCATAGCCTTGCCCTGCTCCGCCTCAAAGCCAAAGGCGGCAAAGAGCGCGTTCGGATTCAACGAGCCGTGACCGTAAACGATCTCGATTCCGTGGGCCCCGTTCTCACCGAGCAGCGAGAGAAAGAAATTCTTTTTCTTCTGCTCGGCAATCAGAACGAGATACTGTAAGCCTTGCATTTTTGTATCATTCATTTGAAATGTCCTCACTTTCATGGGTCGCAGAAGCATCCGCCTCCTCGGATAACGAAAGGAAGAGGCTCTCGATATCCGCAATCGTTTCCTCCTCGGCCTCAGCCTCGGCACGCTTTGTGCGGATGCTGTAAAGGATCCCGAGGGCTTGGATGGCGATGAGCGGCGTGACCGAAATAAAGGAAATAATGCCGAAGCCGTTGGTCAGAACGGACATCTCCCCGCCGCGCGCCTCTGCCACCGCCCCCGCAATGCTGAGCGTTAGGGGGGTCAGGAAGGCAGAGGTCAGGGCGCCGCCCGTCACCCCGCCCGAATCAAAGGCGAGCCCGACAAAGAGCCTTGGCGTAAAGATCATCATAAGAAGGGAAAGCGCGTATAGGGGAACGAGGAACCAGAGAATATTGATCTCGGTCAGGATCTTGAGGATCGAAAGAAGCGAGGCAACCCCAATACCGATCGCAAGCGTTACCCGAATAGTCAGCTTGCGGATATGACCGTTTGTCAGCTCCTCGATCTGGTCACCAAGCACCGTGACGGCCGGCTCGGACACCGTAATGGCTGCGCCGAGGATAAAGCCGACAAGCAGGAGCCACCAGCGGAAGCCTTCGGGACGCGAGGGACTGAAGAACATCTCACCGATATACTGGCCGACAAAGCCAAAGCCGAAATCGATCCCCGAAAGGAAAATGAGAAGGCCAAGATAGACAGGGAAAACGCCCGAAACAAGACGAAAAAATGTCACACGCGGAAGCTTCAGAAGGAAAAGAAGGAAGGGGATCGAGATCAGCATGATCGGCAGTACCGCCAGCGCCACGTCCAGAAGATTGCCGCTTACGATCTCAAAAAAGCCTGTGCGCGAGGCCATATCGTACGCTTCCTCCGGGGGGAGCGTGCCGCCGTTTTGGGCCTTTACGATCATGCCGTAAATCAGCACTGCGGCGATCGGCCCCGCCGAGGCGATGCCGATGATACCGAGCGAATCGTCATTCGTCTTACTCTTTGAGAAGGTGGCCGAGATACCAAGGCCAAGGGCCAGGATGAAGGGAACAGACACATCCCCGGTCGTGGCCCCGCTGCCGTCAAAGGCGAGGGCGACAAACTCGGCAGGCGAGAAGATCACAAGAAGGAAAATGAGCGAGTAAAGAACAGTAAAGACGATTTTGATGTTGATGTTTTTAACGATGCGAAGGAGCGCAATGGCAACACCGATGCCGATGCCCGAGCCGGTGATCCAGATGAAGAGGGTGCTGTCAATGAGCGGCATAATAATGCCGATCTGCTTGGCCAGCACCGAAAGGGCGGGCTCTGCCACCGTGGCAAGCAGACCGAAGAAGAAGCCGAAGAGCAAAACGAACGCAAGCTTATTATATTTGGCAAACGAGCCGCCCACAAGACGGCCGATCGGCAGGATGCCGGCTTCAAGACCGACAATAAAGAGCGCTTGGCCAAGCACAACGCACAGGTAGCCGATCAGAATTTTAAAATAATCGGCGGTATCGCCAAACGGCGCGATCAAAAGACAGATCGCAATAATCACGGCGAGGGGTATGGACGAATAGAAGGTCTCCTTCACCGTTTGCAAGAATTTTGATCTCATGGCTTCTCCCGGTCATCATTTTCAAGAACAGGAGCACCGAGGAGGATTTCCCCCTTCGGTATCCTGCATTCCATTATATCATACGTGCCCCCACTTTTCAATATTTATATAGATATTTACAAAACGGAATCGCCCCACTCATAAGGGCGGCCGGGCCAAGGCCGCAAAGGATCGGGCGCGCAGGAGGGGAGGTAGCCAGGATGGCGATGGCAAGCTCCGTTTAAAGAGGCCGGCGCCGCAATCGATATGCGCGGTATGGCCGACCGTATCCCTCCTCCGGTTTCCGATTGACCCTGTCCTCTTGCTTCTTTTCAAGGGGCAGGTACACGAAAGAGATATTTTTTTATTTTTTTAAAAAAGGGCTTGCATTTTGCCGTTTGGTGTGATACAATAATGCTCGTTATAGGGGTATAGCTCAGTTGGTAGAGCAGCGGTCTCCAAAACCGCGTGTCCAGAGTTCGAGCCTTTGTGCCCCTGCCAAAAAATTCGACAAGTTTCGGCTTGTCGATTTTTTTATCCATTGCGAAAGCAATGGTATATCATCGCCATAGGCGTATATCATCAGCCGCAGGCTGTATTTCGCTTTTGCATTGATGATATACAAAACTTCGTTTTGATGATATCCACGGCGATGCCGTGATGAAGACGCGCCGGTTCAACTCCATACGAAAATTCTCCGAAATATCTTTTTTGTCCGCACTTCACAAAAACGGCAAGCTTCTGTCGAAGCTTGCCGCTTTTTCTTTTTCTCTTTGCCGCTTTTTATCAAGCAGCAGTGCCTGGTGGTTTTGTGCAAACGGAACAACAAAACACGTGTCGAACCATAGGATTTTTCCGCACAAAACTTGACAGCAAACTTGACACCTGACAATTTTTTGTGATATAATGGCAGAGTTAAGAAGCTATCCGCCACGAGGTAACTATGGAAAATCAAGTGAAAAAAGAAATTTTAAGGCTAAAAAAAGAAAAAAACGCAGTCATTCTCGCACACTATTATGCCCCCGATACGGTGCAGGAAATCGCCGATTATGTAGGGGATTCCTTCTATCTTGCGAAAATCGCCAAGAAGAGCACGGCAGGCATGATCGTGTTCTGCGGCGTGTACTTTATGGGAGAGAGCGCGAAGATACTGAATCCCGACAAGAAGGTCTTGATGCCCGATCTTACGGCAGACTGCCCGATGGCACATATGGTTGCCAAAGGAAAAATCGAAGAAATGAAAGCGAAATATGAGGATATTGCGGTCGTGTGTTACATCAATTCCACGGCTGAGCTCAAGGCGCAAAGCGATGTTTGCGTTACATCCTCCAACGCCATTTCTATTGTTCGAGCGTTGCCGAACAAAAATATATTCTTTATTCCCGACAAAAACCTCGGCAGCTTTGTTGCAGAGAACGTTCCCGAAAAGAATATTCTTTTGAATGACGGATACTGCCCGATACACGCGGCGATCGCTGCGAGGGAGGTAGCGGACGAAAAGCAAAAGCACCCGAATGCTCTTGTGCTGACTCACCCCGAGTGCGAAGCCGAGATTCTGGCTCTTTCGGACTACATCGGAAGCACGGCAGAGATGATCGCATATGCTGCGCAAAGCACCTGTGATGAGTTTATCGTTTGCACCGAGGACGGTGTGAAATTCAAGCTGAGGAGCGACAACCCGACAAAGAAATTCTATTTCCCGAAAACCGGCCCCTGCTGTGCGGATATGAAGCGCAATACACTCGAAAGGCTTCTTCATGTTTTAAAGACAGAAGAAAACGAGATCACAGTCAGCTCGGATTTGAGAGAGGCCGCTCTTGTTCCGCTCAACAGAATGTTGGAGCTTGCGAGGTAATGGAATGAAAACCGACATTTTAATTGTGGGAAGCGGTGTTGCCGGTCTTTACTGTGCGCTGAATCTTCCCAAGGATAAGAGGATCCTTGTCGTGACAAAGGACAAAGCACGCAGAAGCGACTCTTATCTCGCCCAAGGCGGCATTTGCGTTTTGCGTGATGAGGATGACTATGATGCCTTCTATGAAGATACGATGAAGGCAGGACACTATGAAAACAATCCCGATTCCGTCCGCATCATGATACGTTCCTCCCAAGAGGTCATCTCGGATCTTGTATCCTTCGGCGTCCGCTTTGAGAAGAACGGAGAGGCATTTACATACACAAGAGAGGGCGCTCACACGCATCCCCGCATCCTTTTCCATGAGGACGAAACGGGCAAGGAAATCACCTCGCATCTTCTCGAAACGGCAAGGAAGAGGGAGAATATCACCATCATCGAAAACTATACGATGGTGGACCTCATTTGTGAGGGTAACGAATGCCACGGTATCATCGGACACGATGAAAACGGAGCATATTCCGCCATCGGGGCTGACTATACCGTGCTTGCCACGGGCGGCATTGGCGGCATCTTCAAGCACTCGACAAACTACAAGCATCTGACGGGGGATGCCATTGCGCTTGCACTGAAATACGGCATCAAGCTTCAGCACATTGACTATATTCAGATCCACCCCACCACGCTTTATACCGAAAAGGAAGGAAACAGAGAATTTTTGATCTCCGAGTCGGTCCGCGGTGAGGGAGCGGTTCTGCTCAACTCCAAGGGAGAGAGATTTGTCAATGAGCTGCTGCCCCGTGACGCGGTTGCAAACGCCATCTTTGCGGAAATGAAAAAGGAGGGTACAAAGCACGTTTGGCTCTCCATGGCGCCCATCCCGGAGGAAGAAATCAGAACACACTTCCCGAACATCTATCAGCGTTGCCTTGACGAGGGATACGATGTAACAAAGGAGCCGATCCCCGTAGTCCCCTCTCAGCATTACTTCATGGGCGGTATTGATGTTGACCGATACAGCAAGACCTCGATGGAGCGTTTATATGCGGCAGGCGAGACGGCCTGCAACGGTGTTCACGGCAGAAACCGTCTGGCAAGCAATTCGCTTCTTGAAAGCCTTGTGTTTGCCAAGCGTGCCGCGCGGCATATTGCGGAAGGATACACGCCGCTGACAACCGAAGCGGAAAGGACCGTTGATGAGGCTCCCTACCAAAACTACCGAGAAGAATATAAAGCAGCCGTTCTTGCGGCAATTGAAAAGGAGAGATTAAGCCATGAATAATATCACAATGAAAATGAACGCCGATGAGCTGATCCTGCAGGCGTTAAGAGAAGATATCACGAGCGAGGACATCACCACCAATTCGGTTATGCCTCATTATAAAGCCGGCGAGGTCGACCTCATCTGCAAGCAGGACGGCGTGATCGCAGGTCTTGAAGTGTTCCAAAGAGTGTTTGAGCTTCTTGATGAAAAGACCGAGGTTACGTTCTGCTGCAAGGACGGTGATGCCGTAAAGAAGGGCGAAAGGATCGGTCTTGTCCGCGGTGATATCCGTGTGCTTCTTTCCGGTGAAAGAACCGCACTCAACTATTTGCAGAGAATGAGCGGTATCGCAACCTACACAAGGGAGATCGCAAATCTTCTTAAGGGAACAAAAACAAAGCTTCTTGACACAAGAAAGACCACCCCCAATATGCGCATCTTTGAAAAATACGCGGTGAAGGTTGGCGGCGGCTACAACCACAGATACAACCTCAGCGATGGCATTCTCTTAAAGGACAACCACATCGGAGCCGCAGGCGGAGTCAAGGAAGCCGTCAAAATGGCAAAGGAATATGCCCCCTTCGTCCGTAAGATCGAGATCGAGGTCGAGAACCTTGATATGCTGACAGAAGCACTTGATGCGGGCGCGGACATTATCATGCTCGACAATATGAGCGTTGAGGATATGAAAAAGGCTGTTGCACTTTGCCGCGGCAAGGCCGAAACAGAGTGCAGCGGCAACGTCACAAGAGAGAATATAGCAAAACTTATCGATATCGGCGTTGATTACATTTCGAGCGGTGCTCTTACGCACTCCGCGCCAATCCTCGATCTGTCACTGAAAAATCTGCACGCAGTATAAGGAGGCTTCCATGAAGGTCGCCGAAAGAAGAAAAGCAATCGTAAACCTCCTCCTTTCAGCAAAAGGACCTGTTTCGGGCGGCGAGCTTGCGCAGAAATTCGATATATCCCGTCAGATCATCGTACAGGATATTACCGTGCTCAAGGGAACAGGCTGCCAGATCCTTTCTACAAATCAGGGTTACATCATGCAGAAATCGCCTTTTTCGGAGAGAGTATTTAAGGTGCGCCATACGACCGAGCAAACCGAGGAGGAGCTTTCCTGCATCGTTGCGCTCGGCGGCACGGTGGTTGATGTGTTTGTGTGGCATAAGGTGTACGGCAGGATAGAAGCCACGCTCAACATCTCCTCCCCAATGCACATCAAGCAGTTTTTGGAGGGCGTAAGAACAGGTCAATCCACAGAGCTTATGCACATTACGGGCGGATACCATTATCACACCGTCCGCGCGGATAATGAAAATGTGCTTGACCGCATTGAAAACGCACTCAACAAAAGGAACTACATTGTTCCCGAAATATGACAGGTGCTGTCCGATGAACAGAGAACGATTTGAAAAGCAGTTGGCCTTTATTCTCGAAGCCGACAAGGAAAAGAATGTTTTGCGAAGGACGCACCTCAGCGGACACGGCAGACGGGAAAACGATGCCGAGCACGCTTGGCATATGGCGATGATGATCTATCTTCTGAAGGAGTATTCCAACGAGGAATTTGACGTTGCCAAGGCTATGATGATGGCTCTGATCCACGATATTGTTGAGATCGATGCAGGCGACACCTATGCGTACGACACAGTGGGGCTCCAAACACAAAAGGAGCGCGAAAAGCGGGCAGCCGAGCGAATTTTCGGCATGCTTCCCGAGGATCAGCACGATGAGCTTCGCACTTTGTTCGAGGAATTCGAAGCCTGCGAATCTGCCGAGGCACGCTTTGCAAAAGCAATGGATAATTTCCAGCCCCTTCTGCTCAACCATTCAAATGGCGGCGCGGATTGGCAAGAGCACGCGGTTACGAAATCAAAGGTTGTTGACAGGCAAAAGACCTCAAGCCTTGGTTCGGAAGAGATCTGGAAATATACCGAGGAGCTGATCAACGCAAACGTCAAAAAAGGAAGCATCAAGGACGAATGAGAGCGAAACCGAAGAAGGACCGACCCATTTATGTTTTGGATCGGTCCTCTTTTGATTTAGAAAATCCGGAACAGTTGCAATATTTTTTTGGATAAGGGCCGAAATCCCGGCCGGGATCTGCGGCCGGTTTTATAATCGCTTGCCAAGATCCAAGCCGTTCAGCCCGGATTTTTTCTTTGCGGAAGCACAGCGCGTTCTTGCCCACGCGCACAGCAAAAAAATCTCCGTCCTTCATTGACAAATCGGGCCGCCCGTGCTACAATGAAACAGTCAAAAGCAATAAGGAGCCAATATTATGCTGTATCCTCTTTGGCAGGCAGAAATTCCGGGGGACAAGACCGAGATTCCTTCTCTTTCTTACTATGCGCCAAGCGGCAATGCCACGAAGTGCGCGGTCCTCGTTTTGCCGGGAGGCGGCTACCGTGTCCGCGTCCCACATGAGGGGGCTGCATACGCCGCGTTTCTTGCAGAGCTTGGCGTGCACGCCTTTGTCCTCAATTACCGTGCGGCGCCCGCCCACTTCCCTTCTTCTCTTATGGACGTGCGGCGCGGTGTGCGCTTCGTACGGGCGAATGCCGAGGCGTTCGGGATCGATCCCGAAAGGATCCTTGTAATGGGCTCCTCGGCGGGTGGGCATCTTGCTGCCCTTGCCGCCACGTGGCGAAAGGAGATTCCCCTTGTGGTGGGGGACGCGCTTGATGCGGTCTGCCCTTACCCGAACGGACAGATCCTTTGCTACCCCGTGATCTCGTCCGATGAGAGCATCTCACACGCGGGAAGCTATCAACACCTGCTTGGCGAGCGCTATGGCGAGCGCGCTTTTGTCGATCCTGAGCTGCTTGTCGGCAGGGATACGCCGCCCGCCTTCATCTGGCATACATCAAGCGACAGCTGTGTGAACGTAAAGAACACCTACCGCTACGCCACCGCCCTGCATAAGGTGGGGGTGGATGCCGAGGTGCACGTCTTCCCCATCGGGGAGCACGGGCTTGGGCTTTCTGCGGAGCTGCCCCATGTTGCACAGTGGTCGGCGTTGCTTGCCGATTGGCTGAGCGAGCGCGGCTTTCTTCAAAAAAAGGACTAACCGGTAAGGCGTACAAAGGAGAACACCATGACAACCTATCCGCTCTTTAACGAAAAGGTCCCCGGTGCCGAAACTGAGGTACCGAGAATTGACCACTATTCACCCGAGCATAAACGGGGGAACGCCGCCGTTCTGATCTTCCCGGGCGGCGCCTACTCCATGCGCGCACCGTATGAGGGGGGCGACTGTGCACTCTTCATCAACGAGCTTGGGCTTGAGGCCTTTGTGGTGCATTACCGTGTCAAGCCCGCGAAATTTCCCGACCCTCTTCTCGATGCAAGGCGGGCTGTGCGCTTTGTCCGTGCGAATGCCGAAAAATTCGGGATCGATCCCGAAAGGATCCTTGCACTCGGCTTTTCGGCCGGCGGGCATCTTGCCGCCCTCACCTGCACCTATCGCACGCCGCTCGCCCTTGAGGTGGGGGACGCGCTTGATGCGGTGTGCCCCTATCCGAACGGACAGATCCTTTGCTACCCCGTGATCTCCACCGATGATGCCATCATTGAGAAATACAGCTTCACCTGTCTTCTCGGCGAGCGCTATGATGAGCGCGCCGCCTATGACGTGGCCACCCTTGCGGATGCCGGCACACCCCGTGCGTTTATCTGGCATACCTCGGAGGACGAGCTGGTGGATGTGGAAAATTCCTACCGCTATGCAAGCGCTCTGCACACCCACAAAATTCCGACCGAAATGCACATCTTCCCCTTCGGCCGCCACGGCCTCGGGCTTGCCGAGGATACACCGCACGTGGCAAAGTGGAAGGAGCTGCTTAAAAACTGGCTCACCCTTTACGGCGATCTTGACGAGGGGAAGTAAAAGACGATGATAGAAACCTTTCTTGCTACTCTGACCCCGATGCTCACCCTCTTTTTGATGATCGTTCTGGGGTTTGTCCTGCGCCGCGGTAAGCTCTTGCCCGACAACGCAGGGAAAACGATGGCCAAGCTTGAGAACTGGGCCTTCTTGCCCGCCCTCAGCTTTATGACACAGGCGCGGTATTTCCGCGTGGATACCCTTTCGGCCCACGCCACGAACGTGCTTCTCTCGGCTGTGATGCTCTTCGTCTCGATCGGTATTGCCTTTCTCCTGGCCCGTTTCTTTGTCAAGCCGGGCACATCCGAGTACGGCATTTACCTCTATGCGATCACCTTTGCAAACTTCGGGTATATGGGCGACCCCATTATCCAAGCGCTCTACGGCGACATTGGGCTTTCCTACTATAAGCTTTACTCCCTGCCGCTCAGCATCGGCGTTTATACCTTCGGCATCAGCTGCCTTGTGAAGGGAAAGCGCGGCCTCCGCTCGATCATCAATCCCCCGACCATCGCAATGGCTGTGGGTATGGTTGTCGGCTTAACGGGTGCGCTTTCCTACTTCCCTGCCTTCATTGTCAATACGCTTGATTCTCTCCGTGCCTGTATGGCACCCGTTGCCATGCTGCTTGCAGGCTTCACCGTGGCGAGCTATAACCTTAAGGAGATGCTCACCGACAAAAAGGTGTACCTCTGCTCAGCTCTGCGCCTGACCGTTCTGCCGGCCGTCCTGGTCGCCGTCCTCTTTGGCATCAAGGAGCTTTTAAATCTTGCCTTCGGCCTTTCGATTGACAATATGCCCCTCTTCCTTCTCTTCTTTGCGACAGCCACCCCGCTCGGGCTTAACACCGTGGTATTCCCGGAGGCATACGGCGGCAGTCCGAAGACGGGTGCGGGCATGGCACTCATTTCGCACACGCTTGCGGTCATCACCATCCCCCTGATGCTCGCCCTTATGATGCTCATCTTCAAGGTAAATCCGCTTTCATCCCTTGCATAAAAGGAAAATAAAAAACGCCCGAGCGGGCGTTTTTTATTTTCTCCTCTTAGCGGCACGGCGCGCTTCCTTTCTCTTTTTGCGGCGAGCACGGCGCACACCGAAATAGATGCGCATCGAGCCGAGCCAGAGGAAGAACAGGGCGATTCCGCAAAGGATCTTGTAGATATCAAAGGTGTATCCACCCTTGGCCGCAAACGAGAAGCTCGGCTCACTCGTTTCCCGGTTTTTAAAGAGCTTGGCAGAAAAATCGTGCTTTTCTACAAAGACAGGGCGGGTGCGCGCAATGAAATCACGGGCATCGTCAAAAATCTCAAACCTTCCGTCAAGCATACGGTGTCTCCCTTCTTGTCCACTCAGGGACCTTCTTTACCATTATTTTACCATAAAGGCAACCCGCCGTCAAGAATAAATTGCGCCCCCTTGCAAAAAATAAAGGAAAGCCGGGGATCGGCGGCCGTCTTCCTCTATACTTTCCCCGGAAGAAGAATAAATTATGCGGCAGCCGGGAAAGGAGCGCCATGCGGCCGGATCGCAATTTCTCCCTCTTTTGCCTCTTTCTCCTTTTCATTGCGGCCATTCTCTTTTTGCTGCTCGGCAGCCGTTACCTCAAGGGACAGGATACAAAAAAGGCGCGGATACACCCGGAATACAGGCAATCCGCACCTCTTTACAGTAAGGTTTTGTTTACTTTTGATTAGAAACGCGCAGGGCGTGTATCTTCATCCCCTGTTCGCTGAAGGCGCGCTCATACTCGGTCATGACGTTGTCCTCGGCCTCCTTGCTCGCGTGCAGATCGTCTGTCAGGAAGGTGGGCGTATAGCCGAGTGCCGAAAGCTCCTCTCTTGTAAAGGTGAAGAGCCCCTCGTTATCGGTCTTAACGGCAAGGACACCGCAGGGCTTTAAAAGTGCAAAGTAGGTAGAGAGGAAGGCGCGGTGGGTAAGGCGGCGCTTGGCGTGCCCCGCCTTTGGCCACGGATCGCTGAAGTTTAGGTAGATGCCGTCAAGGCTATTTTCCCCGAACCATGCCAAAAGATCGCGCGCGTCCCCGTTGATGAAGCGGAGGTTGTCAGGGCGGGTATCCTGCATGCGCTGTGCCTTCTCGGCCGCAAGGACAAGAACGTCCGACACCTTCTCCATAGCGATAAAGAGCGCATCCGGGTATTTCTCGGCCATGCCGCAGGCAAAGCCACCCTTGCCGCAGCCGATCTCAAGATAGAGCCTTCCCTCTCGGGAAAAGACATCGACAGCAGAGGCAATGGGGGCCTCGGGGCGGGCAAGCAGCAGGGCACCGCAGGCAGCAAGACGCTCGGCGCCGTGCTTCTTTTTTCTCATTCTCATACTAATTTCCTCAAAAATGGAGAGGCAAATGCCTCTCCATATTCATTAGATTTCCCGGCTCTTGTGTAAAAACGCGCGGAGCGCCTCGCTCTTCGGATTGTCGAAGATCTCGGCGGGCGTGCCCTCTTCTTCAATCAGACCATCGGCAATAAAGACCACACGGTCGGCAACGCTTCTTGCAAACTCCATCTCGTGTGTGACGATGATCATGGTGCGGCCGGCCTCGCTCAATGAGCGAATGACACGCAGAACCTCACCCGTCAGCTCGGGGTCGAGCGCCGAGGTCGGCTCATCAAAGCAGAGGATGTCGGGCGAAAGGGCAAGCGCACGCGCAATGGCTACGCGCTGGCACTGACCGCCCGAAAGCTGGTGCGGATAATAGTCTAACTTGTCCGAGAGCCCAACCTCAGAAAGCAGCTCGGCCGCGCGGACGTTCGCCTCCTCACGCACGGTCTTTTTCAGCGCAAGACGCTCACGGCGAGAAAGGCGCGCACAGCGGCGCTCATAAAGGCGCAGGGCAAGCGGCATAGCGATATTATCGCGCGCCGTGTATTGCGGAAACAGATTGAAGGACTGGAATACAAGTCCAAAATGCAGCCGCTTATCGCGGATATCGGCATCGGTGTATTTCACCGTTGCATCAAAGATCTCCTTGCCGTCAACCGAAAGTGTCCCGGCATTGGGTGTTTCGAGAAAATTGAGGCAACGGAGGAAGGTGGTCTTACCACCGCCAGACGAGCCGAGAATGACCACGACCTCGCCCTTCTCCATAGAAAAGTCAATGCCGCGAAGAACCGGAAGGCTCCCGAAGGATTTCCGTATGTTTTTTGCTTCTAAAAATGCCATAGCTTACACCTTAAAGTACGAAAGTTTTTTCTCTGCCCTGCCAAAGAGAAGGGTCAGCGCCCCAACGAAGACAAGATAGAAAATGGCTGTATAGAAGAGCGGCCAAATCATCGCACGTGCCGTGAACTTCTCGGCAACCTTGATGATCTCAACGACCATGATCACGCGGGCAAGCGCCGTGTCCTTGACGAGGGTAATGATCTCGTTGCCCATCGGAGGAATGATGCGCTTGATGACCTGCAAAAGCGTAACGCGGAAGAAAATCTCACTCTTGGTCATACCGAGAACACGCCCCGCCTCGGTCTGCCCGAAGGGAACTGCCTCGATTCCTGCACGGTAGATCTCGGAGAAATAGCAGGCATAGTTGATGACAAAGGCAATGATTGCGGCCATAAAACGGCTTGCGATCGGTGTTCCGAACACAAACCCCGGAACATAGTAAACGACAAATATCTGGAGCATCAGCGGCACGCCGCGAATAATCCAAACAATCGTCTTAAAGACTCCCTTGACGGGAGCAAAGCGCGACATCGTCCCAAAGGAGATCAGTAAACCCAAAGGAAGGGCTAACACGAGTGTTAGCCCAAAAATGGAGCAGGTTGTTCCAAATCCTTCGAGGAGAGCCAGTGTAACTTCCCAAAAAACAGACATTACTTCAAATTAGTTGGCAGTCTTCTTGGCCATAAGGGTGTCGGTCACGCGGACATTGTACTTTGCAGCAAGCTCTTCGATCTTACCTTCGTTCAAAAGCTCAACGAGAGCAGCGTTGATCTTGTCATCCAGATCGCCGTCCTTCTTGCAGCCGATGGAGTACACTTCCTTCTCGATTTCGATGGCAGAGGCGATCGCAAGCGAGGCATAGTCACCCTTGCCGATGATGTTCTCGGCGAGCAGGCGGTCAACAACAACGAAATCAACAGCACCGGCCAAAAGCTCGGTAAAGGTATCGGTCTGCACGTCAGCCGCAACGACATCAACGGTGGTAACCGACTGTGCATAGGTCTCACCTGCGCTACCACCCTCGGCAGCGGCGGTCTTGCCCGCGAGCGAGGCGGCGGAGGTGTAGGCGGCAAGGTCAGCAGCCTTCACAACGACACACTGGGCGTTGTCAAGGTACGCATACGAGAAGTCAACCTTATCGGCACGCTCAATACCGTCAGCATCCTTGGTGTTCGAGGTGAAGCCGTTCCAGATGCAGTCGATCGCGCCCGAGTTCAGCTCGGAATACTTGTTGGTCCAATCGATCTCAATGAACTCGACATTCATATCCAGCTTGGCAGCCACAAGCTTAGCAAGCTCGGTATCAAAACCGACAAAATCACCGCTGCCATCGTCACCGTCGAGCAGGTCGCCGTCATTATCATAGAAGTTCATGGGGGCATACACCGTGTAGCCAACCTTGAGGGTCTGCTTGCCGCACGAGGCGAAGGAAAGGACGCACGCCACAAGCATGACGGCGACAAGGAGAAGCGAGAAAATCTTTTTCATTTTAATGTACCTCTTACATAAATTTCGGCCGTGGCCGTTTTAGAACGTTATCATTTTATCACGCTAAAGCGGCTTTGTCAATACCTTTATGAAAATATTTCTAAAAAAGAAGGCGCTATGCTTTGCATAGCACCTCTTTTTCGGTTGTGCGGGGGCTCACTGCGCCCAGGCGGGGATATACTCGTGCACGACAAGCTCAACCGTAAACGACTGGTTGTAAAAATAGCCGGCTGCCCGCTGAAATGTTGCCGTGACCCTGTCACCGATATTCTTGCCGGAGAGCACTCTGCGTACGTCCGCGATCCCACCGACCGCCTCGCCGCCAAGCGAAACGAGGACATCACCCTCTGCAAGGTTTGTCTGGCCGGAGGCTGTCAGCTCACTGTTATACGAATAGGAGGACACCACAATGCTGCCGGTGGAGCCACTGTACGTGATGCCGAGGCTGGGCGTGCCGGGCACGTAGCCCTTGTCAATGATCTCGCCCGCGCGCTCAAGCGCCAGGTCGATCGGGATGGCGTATCCGAGCCCCTCCACGCCCGAGCCGGTGGACTTTGCGTTGACAATGCCGATCAGCTGACCGTAAAGATTGAAAAGACCGCCGCCCGAGTTGCCGGGGCTGACGGGAGCCGAGTGCTGCACAAGCGTCATCGGGACACCCTCCACCTCGATCTGCCGAGCCAGCGCACCGATGATGCCGGGGGTGATGCTGCCGCCGAGAATGCCAAGCGGATTGCCGATGGCGGCCACCTCCTGCCCGACAAGAAGCTCGGCCGAGTTGCCAAGCTGTGCCGGAACGAAATCGGTGCTCTCGATGCGAAGGACGGCAATATCGGTCTGCCAATCGGTGCCCTGCACGGCGGCCGCATACTCGGTGTCCGAATCGCTCTTATAAACCCCTACCGTGCTATACCCCTCCACCACGTGGTTGTTGGTGACGATGTAGGTAGCGCCGGCCTCGGCATCCACCCAGCAGACAACGCCGCTGCCCGCGCCGCTGCCCGTTTCGATCGACACCACCGAGGGGGTTGCCACCTCGGCTACATAGACGTACGTGCCGGCGTCATCCGGAATATCGGGGCTAAGATACTGGTCAAACGCCACAGGCCCGGTGATCGGAGGGGCCGGCCTCCTCGTGGTGGTCGCAGCGGTTGTGGTAGATGTATTCCCCCGATCTCCAAGGACCCCGCCAAGGAGAAGATCGCAGGATGAGAGTGCCGCGCAAAGGGCGGCAAGCGCCAAAAGAACGGCGATCAAGCGAAGGGCGCGCGGCCCCTTTTCTCTTCTCATAAATTTGCCTCCGTGCGTGCTTACTTTTCTTTCAATATAGCAAGCACTTGTGAACAGGTTTTGAAAAGGAATGGTTTTTTCCTTTAATTTTTACGTCTGTCTACCTTTACTTATGCGCATCGAGATAGCTTTGCAGAATGATCTCGGCGGCAAGGGTATCGACCACCGCGCGGCGGCGCTTTCCGCCCACGGCGCTTTGGGAAAGGATGCGGTGTGCCTCCACCGTGGTAAGCCGCTCATCCCAATATTCGATCGGGAGATCGGTGCGCTCTGCAAGGTAGCCGCAAAAGGCGCGGATCACATCGGCACGCGGGCCCTCCGAGCCGTCCATATTCCTCGGCAGCCCCACCACGATCAAAGCGGCACAGCGTTCCTTGGCCTCCCTTGCCACCCGGTCGGCCGTTCTCACCATGCCGTTTTCACGGAGGGTTGCGATGCCCGAGGCGAGAAAGCGCCCCTCATCCGATATGGCGATGCCGGTGCGGACGTCCCCATAGTCCACCGCGAGCACACGCCCGCGCTTTTCTATACCCATACAGTATCTCCTGTGGAAAAATTCTTCATACTTACATTGTATCACGCAAAGCAGCCCTTGTAAAGACTTGATTTATTTTTTCACCGTGCTATAATAAAGGGGAATACAAAAGGACGGTAGAAGCATGGCCGAAGGATTTATCTGCCCCGTGTGCACAGCCCCGCTTGCAAGGGGCGAGCGCTCATACACCTGCCCCCGGGGGCACAGCTACGACATCGCACGCGCAGGATACGTGAACCTGCTTGCGGGCAAGCCCCCTGCCGTGGGGGACAACCGCGAGATGATCGCGGCAAGAGGGCGCACGCTTGACAGTGGGATCTATGCCCCCCTGCGCGCAAGCGTAAGGAAGGCGGCGGACGAGCTTGCGCCCGGCGGCCTCTTTCTTGACGCGGGGTGCGGTGAGGGATATTATACCGAGGCGCTTGAAGATGGCCGCCACGGCTTTGGGGTGGACATCTCAAAGGATGCCTTGAAGCACGCGGCACGGCGGCTTCACGCTACCTCTCTTGCCGTGGCAAGCGTCTATCGCCTGCCCTTCCCTGATGAGGCATTCACACTTCTTACCTGCATCTTTTCCCCGCTTGCGCTCCCCGAATACCACCGCGTTTTAGCCAAGGACGGCATGCTCCTGCTTGCCATACCAGGGCCGCGCCATCTCTTTGAAATGAAAACAATACTTTACGATACGCCCTATGAAAACGAGGTAAGCCCCTATGATAGCCTTGAGGGATTCTCTTTTCTCGAGGCACGGGAGGTCACCTTCCGCTTTCTTCTTCGGGACAGCGAGGCGATCCGCGACCTCTTTGCCATGACGCCTTATTATTACCGCACACCAAGGTTAGGACGGGAGAGGCTTCTTTTATGCGAGCGCCTTGAGGTGGGAGCAGACTTTCGGGTGCTGCTCTACCGGAAGAAATGAAAAGGAAAGCACTGCAATTTAGCGTGTTATCCTTAACGGAGAACACGCAGCGATATAAATCCCTTGCGGGATTTGTGATATTTCCTTCGGAAGCGATATAAGGCTACGCCTTGCGATATGCCCGGCGGGGCGTAAAGGGATTTATATCATATCGCGCCGAGC
>JAZNDG010000033.1:0-11091 GCA_045587985.1 Eubacteriales bacterium
CCCGCCTCATGGCAAATACGGGCAAGAGAGCGCATCCCCGCGCCGCAGATGCCAATAAAATGGATGTGCTTTGAAGCGGCAAGCCATTCGGAAAGCTAAGTCGGAGGCCAAGCGGTCTTAGGAAGACAACCAACCCAGACAACTCCTTGGCTCACAGAACGACATGGCTACGATCCGACTCCCCGCCTCATGGCAAATACGGGCAAGAGAGCGCATCCCCGCGCCGCAGATGCCAATAAAATGGATGTGCTTTGAAGCGGCAAGCCATTCGGAAAGCTTACCCTCTCTTGCATAGCGCGTATTTTGTGTTGCCATACCGGTCCCTCCCCATATGAAGACAATTTGTTCTATATGTTGCCAAATTTCTGCCAGACCGCAAAAAAACCTTCATAACTTGGACATAAAATACCCCCATTCCCGTTTCGCTTTTGTCATATTCTTACGCTATAATGAATATGTCAAGGAATACACGCCAAAAAGGAAAGGAAGCACCTATGCAGATCACAGACATTAAAATCCGCAAGTTTTTTGATGAGGGCCCGATGAAGGCGGTCGTTTCGGTCACGTTTGATGAGGCACTTGCCGTGCACGACATCAAGGTGATCTACGCCCGTGACCGTTATTTTATCGTCATGCCCTCCCGCAAGAATCCCGACGGGACCTACCGTGACATCGTTCACCCCATTAACGCAGCCTTCCGTGCTGATCTTGAAAACGCCGTGATCGATGCCTACAATGTACAGCTGATCGCCTACCGCGAGAGCGAGATGCTGGAGGCGGCCGAGGTAAGGGCCGAGGACAGCGTTTTCTGAGGGCACAGTCATAGAATATGCAAAAGGGAGAAGGGCCGTGATTGCCCTTCTCTCTTTTTATGTAAACAATACTTTCCTTCCAATCTCTTTTTTAAAAAGGAGGCCGCTCTTTCTTGACTTTTTCCGCCTTTTTTGCTATACTCTTAAAAAAGATTTTGCGAGGTTTTTATGAGGATCTGCGTGTACGGCTCGGCAAGTGACGAAATTGATAGCCGCTATCTTGCGGGGGGCGAAGCGCTCGGTGCTGCGATGGCGGAGCGCGGCCATACCCTTGTCTTTGGCGGAGGCGCCAAGGGGATGATGGGGGCGGTGGCGCGCGGCGCAAAAGGCCGCGGCGGAGAGATCGTGGGTGTTGCGCCCGGCTTTTTCCCGGACGGCGCCTTCTTCCCCGACTGTACCGCCTTTTACAAGACCGAAACGATGCGTGAGCGCAAGCAGACGATGGAGGATCTTTCGGATGCCTTTATCGTAACGCCGGGCGGCATCGGCACGCTGGAGGAATTCTTTGAGATCTATACCCTGCGCCACCTTGGGCGTACCGATAAGCCGATCGCGCTTTATAATATCGGTGGGGTATTTGATTCGCTCCTTTCTCTTCTCTTTGGGCTTTGCCGTGACGGCTTTCTGCCCGAGAAGGATCTTTCCCTGCTCCTTCTTTCAGACTCGGTGGATACGCTGCTTGACCTAATTGAAAAATAAAAGATCCGCCGTTAGAAATAACGGCGGATTTCACCTGCCAGGCGGCCATCCACAAGGAGGAGCATTCTGGCATACAGAGCACCGGGCAGAAGGCGCACCGTTATGCGGTGGCCGTTTACCGTGGCGCTCAAGGTATAGGTAAACTCGCGGATCCCGCGAAATTCGGCATAGACCTCTCCGTTTACCGCAAGCTCGGTCAGCCCTCTTGCACGGCTGACGCAGATATGAAGATCAAAAATCTCCCGATCGAAAAAGCGCCTGCGCCGCAAAACGGCGGGCCGCAGAGGCAGGCTATCCTCCGCACTCGGCGGAGCATCACCGATCTCGGTACCGAGCGGCAGGCCCTCGGGTGGGGGCACGGCGCAAAGCAGGATCTCACCGAGCTGCTCGGGCGTTGGCTCGGGCATGCTTTCAAGGATGCGCCCGGCACGGGCGGCGGCAATCAGGGAAAGCAGGAGAAGAAGGTGCAAAAGCACATCGATCTTTCCGATGCCGAAGCCCTGCCAGAAGGAAAAAGCGGCAAGAGCGGCGGTATCGATCGCGTAGAGGACGGTAGCCGCCGTCATAAGACGGGGCCTTCTCCCTGCAAAGAGGCGGAGCCAGACGAAAAGGGCAAGAAGACAAAGCGAGAGGAAAATGCCGGTCGTTAAGAGGATCTGCAGGCCGAAAAGCTCTGAAAAGGCCTTGCCGAGAATATAGGCGCCCGAGGGCAAAAAAGGAGAAAACACAAGATAAAACGAGGCGTTGGTGAGGGTTAAGATAAAGCTCACAATGCCAAAAAGCGCAAGGACCGAAAGATCAAAAAGACCGCGCTTATAGCGGCGCAGCGCCAAAATACTCTTTTGCACAAAAGACCCTCCTTACACCGTTTTAGCGCTTGCCATTTTACCATAAAAAGACCGTCTTGTCAACCGAAATACGAAGGAAGGAAGAGATCCTATGATCTTTTTGATCAGCGCATGCCTGCTCGGTACCCCCTGCCGCTATGACGGGGGGAACACCGAAATAAAGGAAGAGATACAGGCGCTCTTTAAAGAGCATACCCTGATCCCCATCTGCCCCGAGGTGCTGGGCGGCCTTCCGACACCGCGGCCGCCTGCCGAGCGGCAAGGGGATGCCGTCATCAACCGTCTTGGGCAGGACGTAACCGAAGAGTTCCGCCGCGGTGCGCATGAGGCCGTGCGGCTGGCAAGGCTCTATCACGCGGACGGTGTGATCTTAAAGGAAAGAAGCCCCTCCTGCGGAGCAAGCGCCGTCTATGACGGCAGCTTTACCTCTACCCTCATACCGGGAGAGGGAATAACGGCAAGAGCCCTTCGCCTTGCGGGCTTTGCGGTCTATTCAAGCGAGGGGCCGCTCCCCGACATAAAAAACGAAAAATCGGGCGAAAGGACTTGCATTCGCCGTCAAATATGATATAATAATAGTATAAATACGCGGCTTTCGCGTAAAGAACTCCTTACATAACGGAGGTCAGTATGGACTACGAATACGAATCAAGCTCTGCCATCACCATTAAGGTGTTCGGCGTGGGCGGCGGCGGTAACAACGCCATCGACCGCATGATCGCCACCAATATTCACGGGGTTGAATTTATCGCCGTGAATACCGATGGGCAGGCGCTGCGCGCCTCGCGCGCTTCGACCAAGATCGAGATCGGCAAGAAGACCACAGGTGGCCGCGGCGCGGGCTCAAACCCCACTGTCGGCCGTGCGGCAGCCGAGGAAAATATTGAGGAGCTCCGTGCGCAGATCGAGGGGGCCGATATGGTCTTTGTCACAGCCGGTATGGGCGGCGGCACCGGAACGGGCGCGGCGCCTGTCATTGCCGAGGAAGCGCACAAGATGGGCATTCTGACGGTCGGTATCGTGACAATGCCCTTTGCCTTTGAGGGGAAAAAGCGCATTGCCCAGGCCGAGGAGGGGGTGGAAAACCTCCGCCGCGTGGTGGACTCGCTGATTGTGATCCCGAATGACCGCTTAAAGCAGGTTTCCTCCTCTAAGATCACGCTTTTCAACGCCTTTGCAATTGCGGATGATGTGCTTTTGCAGGGGGTACGGAGCGTTTCCGAGCTTATTAATGTGCCCGGCTTTATCAACCTTGACTTTGCAGACGTGAGCACGATCATGCGGGATGCCGGCCTTGCCCATATGGGCGTTGGCTGCGGAAAGGGCCCCGACAAGGCCGAGATCGCCGCGAAGCAGGCCATCTGCTCTCCCCTGCTCGAAACCTCGATCGCAGGGGCCACCGGGATCCTCGCCTCGATCACGGGCGCGCCCGATGTGCCGCTTGACGATATCTATCTTGCCTCGAGCATCATTGCCGAGGAGAGCCACCCGGATGCCAATATTATCTGGGGCGCAACCTTTGATCCCTTGCTTGAGGACGAGCTGCGTATCACGATCATTGCGACCGGGTTTGAGGGTGCAAAGAAGCCCATCTCCCGCCCGAGCGTAACGGTGGATGTGCCCGGCCCCATCCTTGCGGATACCGAGGACGAGCAGCCGAAGGCGCAGGGCATCAAGCAGATGCCCACGGCAACCCTTTCGGACGATGATTTCAACAGCGTTCTTGAAGGACTGCAGAAGCCCTTCCGTGCCAAAAGAGATATCTGATCTTCAAAAAGGAAAAGAGATGCAACTGCCAAGCTGCATCTCTTTTTTCGTGCATGAGCAAAAAGGAAGCGCTTATTCGCTTGCCGCGGCGGCAAAAAGCTCCTCTTCTCCGAAGCGGTAGGAGGCATCGCAGAAGCGGCAGCTGACGGTAAGCTCTCTTGCATTTCCGTCCGCTTCCTCCTCATCAAGCAGCTTTACGATCTCGCTTTTCCCTACACGCCCGACCGCCGCGAGCATCCGCTCACGCGTGCAATCGCAAAGGTAATCGACCGTAATCTCGTCAAAAAGATCGAAGGGGATATCCTTCATCGCGATCTCGGCAATCTCGGGAAGCGTTTTTTGGGCGTGGAAAAGGCGGGAAATATCGTAAAGCGCGGCTGCGTTCTCTTCCAGCCTTGCCACCACCTCCTCATCGGCAAAGGGAAGGAGCTGGACAATCACGCCGCCTGCGGCAAGGCAGGTGCCGTCACCGCCCATCAGGACGCCGAGGGCGCAAAGGGTGGGGATCTGCTCACTCTCGGCAAAATAACGCGCGATATCCTCTGCGATCTCGCCGCTTTCAAGCGCGACCGTACCGATATGAGGCTCGCTCCCTCCGTTTTCACGGATCACGGCAAGACTGCCCCGCCCGACCGCCGTGCCAACGTCAAGCTTTCCGTTTTCCTTGGGCGGCACCTCGGCCGAGGGATTCTCAATATACCCCTTGACGTTGCCGTAATAATCGGCCGTGGCCAGCATTTTTCCGATCGGGCCGTTACCGCTGACCGAAAAGGTAATGCGGTCACTCTTTTCCCCCTGAAGCGAGCCCACCATGGCTGTGCCGGTGAGAAGGCGACCAAGGGCGGCAGAGGGGGTTTTTGCGGTCTTATGATAGCGGATGGCAGTATTGACGATATCAAGTGAATCCATCACAAGAATACGGGCGCTCCCGTCACACGACATACCGCGGATGATCTTTGACATGTTGATTCTCCTTAATTCTTTATTCGGGCTTTTCGCAGCGGGCAACAAAGTAAAGGCGCTCGGCCCCCGCCGTGACCGTATTGCTGTACGCATCGCTTCCCACCGAGATGGGGGTAAAGCCTGCGGCCTTCAGCTCGCGCAGGACGGTGGCGGTGGGGTACATCCTCTCCCTTGAGAGTGCATCCCTTCGCAGATAGCGGCCGTCCGCCTCCTCTTTAAAGAGGGTGAGGGAAAACTCGGCAATATGGGTGCGTTTTTTGTATTCGTTCTGCCAGATGAGAAAGCCGTCCTCACTATCCATCGTATAGACGTTGTCGGCATATACCTCCTCGAATTTTTCCTTGCTGTTCAGGTCAAAGAGGAAAACGCCGCCGGGTGCAAGATAATTATGTACAAGCGAAAGAGCTTTCCGAAGATCCGGAAGGGATGTAAGGTGATTTAAGGTATCAAGGCAACAAACGGCGGCATCCACCGTGCCGTACAGCTCAAATTCTCTTATATCCTGCAAAAGGTAAAGGCAGCGCGCCCCTACCCCCGCCTCCTCTGCCGCCCTGCGGGCGATAGCCAGCATATCGGCCGATCCGTCAACCGCGACCATTTCATAGCCGCGCCTTGCAAGCTCAAGTGTCATGCGGCCGCTACCGCAGCCGAGATCCAAAATATCGGTGATGGGGCGGTGCGTGTGTGCCTTGATGGCAAAAAGAACGGCGTCTGCCCACTCACTGTAATCGATTTCCGCATTCCACAGATCGTAATAAGGGGCAAGAAGCCCGTATATTCCTTCGTTCACCTTGTTTCCTTTCCAAAAGCGGCGGAGAAACGGTTCTCCTGCCGTTTTTCTGTATTTTTGCTATAAATTTGAAGATTACTCGCTGATTTTTCTTTATTTTTTCTAAATTTAAATAATGATGTTACTTTTTGGCGTTTTATAAGGTTTTTTCACATTCAGAGAGCCGCATCTTCACCTCGTCAAGGTTCAAACGGTCACAGGCAAAGGCGGCACGCAAAAGCGAGGGGGGGATAAGCCGGTCATACTTTTCAAAGGCCGGTGCCTCACGCGCATCGACAAGCAATGCAGGATCATCGAAAGAAGCAGAAAGAAGCGAGGAAAGCGCCAAAAGGATATCCTCCCCATCTCCCTCACAGCGGAAGGTAATAAAAGCACACCCCTCACTCCTGATCTCCGAAATGCCAAGGCGGGGAGCGAAATGCGAAAGCGCGCGGCGCACCGTACGGAAGGCGCGCGTGCCGAGCCAGGGGAAGAAGGCGTAGGAGCCGCCGCCAAGCCCAACGAGCATAGAACGGTGCATACCCGCCGCGCGCGCTGTATGCCTTGCGGTGGAAAGGCGGGCGGCGGCACGCTCCGAAAGATAGGGGTACTCCTCGTCCCCCAAAAGGACCTCGCGCATTTTTTCAAGAATTTTTGTGTGGATCTCGCCCACCCCACCCGGCCAGGAGATCGACATCTTTCCTTCCACCGCGTGGACAAAGAGGAGGCGGTGGGTAAGATCGATCTCCTCGACCTCCCAGACGCGCCCTGCCAGCGCAAAGCGGTCACCGACCGGCGGAGGGGTGGTAATGGTGCCGACCTCATCACTGCCCGCGCGGACGGTAAAATCCTCGCTGTCTGCAAAGGTGGCATAAAACTTGAAGCTGGATATCAGCCTTTCGCCGGCAAGCCCAACAATGCATCCGCCCTCCTCGGTAAGCTCAATATATCCGCCCTCCACCATCGAAACAAGAAGCGTGCGGTAATCAAGAGGTGAAATGCCGGCAAGCGGCGGAAGAGAGAGGATATAAGAGGCAAGCACAGAAGGAGCAAGCTCTCCTGCCGATGCAAGATGGGAAAGCGTCTGCTGGAAGGCAAGGCTCATGGGCATTTTGCGGATCGAGGGCGGCTCTACAAAGCGCTCCTTGCGATAGAGCTCCACCACCGCGATGCCGCGCAAAAGCCCCCAGGGAATGAGCTGCGGCAGAGGGGTATTGGGGAGAGGATCCTCCTCACGGAAGAGCATCAGCATTTCGGGGGGTGCGCCGCGGCGTCCCGAGCGACCGATGCGCTGTAAAAAGCCCGAAACAGACGTGGGGGCGTCCACCTGCGCGATCCGCTCAAGCCGACCGATATCGATCCCAAGCTCAAGCGTGACGGTGGCCGACACCACAGCCCGGCTCTCCTCGCTCTTAAGACGGCGCTCTGCCTCCTCGCGAAGGGCGGCCGAAAGGTTGCCATGGTGGATGAGAAAAATATCCTCCTCCCCCCGCGCCCTTGCGATCTGGCGGAGGGTGGCGGTCACATATTCGGCCTCCTCGGGCGAGTTTGAGAAGACGAGCGGGCGGCAGGGGGTGACGGCACCGTAGAGAAATTCGTATCCCGCATCAAGGGAGGCGGGGGAGGAATCCTCATCCCCCTCCTTATCACCGATATAAAAATGCTCCAGAAGAAGGCGCATGGATAGCGCCCCCTCCTCGGGCGGCGGCGCAAGCGTTTTACGGTCTGTACCCGCGCCGAGCCAGGCGGCGGCAAGCGCGCGGTCCCCCACCGTGGCCGAAAGGCCGATGCGGCGCGGATGGCGACCGATAAGGGAGGCGATGCGTGCAAGCTGACAGAGCACCTGGCCGCCGCGGTCCGAGCTCATAAAGGCGTGCACCTCATCGATCACGACATAGCGGAGCGCCGAAAAGAGGCGGGGGATATCGGTGCGGTGGTTCATAAGCAGGCTTTCCAGCGACTCGGGCGTGATCTCAAGGATCCCCTCGGGCGCGCGCAGAAGCCTTGCTTTTTTCGAGGCGGGCGCATCCCCGTGCCAGTGTGTCAAGGGGATTCCCGCATCACGGAGGAGCTCCTGCATACGCAGGAACTGGTCGTTGATCAGACTTTTAAGAGGGGCGATATAGAGCACCGAAACGCCCACAGAGGGCGGAGGGGTTCTATATAGATCGGCAAGGATCGGAAAGAAGGCCGCCTCGGTCTTTCCGCCGGCTGTCGGAGAAGAAAGGAGAAGGTTTTCATCCCCCTCGAGAATGACGCGCGCGGCCTCTATCTGCACACGGCGCAGCTCCTGCCAGCCCGCGCGGTGGATATACTCACGCACGAAGTCGGGAAACAGGGAAAATATGCGGTCCGCTTCTGTCATTTTTCTCTCCTTTCTGCAATGTTTTGTTTACAAAATGCCTATTTTAGAGCGACAAGTTGAAGAAAATGCCCCCGTTTTCTGTTTTTGGGGGAGCTGCCTCCTCGGCCGCCCCCTTGGTGGGCGAAAGGCCCTCAAGCAGGCCTTCAAAGGTGGCAGATTCATTCTCGCGCAGGATATCCAGCAGGCTGAGGAAATCCCTGATCAGCTCACGCGGCGTGACCATACTGCTGCCACCGGGGCGCGCAAGCACACAGCGAAGAAAGCGCTCGCATGCTTCGGCCGAAAGAGGAGGGGTACCGTAAAGCTCCGCATGAAGAAGGGCAAGCCGCCGCACAAGGGCAAGCAGCTCATTCTCGGAAAGGGTTGCTAAGCGTATGACGGGGGAGGACATGGTAGTAAAGCCACCCGCCGTAAGGCGACTGTCGGCAAGCCGACTGCGGAGCGCCTCGTAGCTGAAAAGGCCGCGGCGGGCATCCTCAAGGAACTGCACCGTGCCCGCAAACACGATCGCAAGCCCCTCGGCGCGCCCACCGAGCGTATCGTTGAAGATCGAGAGGATCTTCTCGTAATTGGCCTCCCGCGCGATGCGGTTCGGGATCTTGTAAAGATTCACGCACTCGTCAATGAGAACGAGAAGCCCCCGATACCCGAGCCGTCTTGCAAGGACGGCAAGCAGCTTGATATATTCATACCAGTTGGCATCGTCAATGATCCCGCCAACCGTAAAGCCGAGCGCATGTCTTGCCTCTGTCTTGGTGCCGTATTCGCCGCGAAGCCAGCGGAGGCAGGCGCTTCTCTTTTCATCATCTCCCGCGGCCTCGGCCTCGTAATAAGCCCCCAGCACACGGGCAAAATCAAAGCCGCCAACACCCCCTTCGAGCGAGGAAAGGGTGGCGTATATGCGTTTTTTCACCTCGGGAAGAAAGCGTGCATCCTCGGGGAAAATACCGGCAGCCGCCACCTCGCCCGAAAGAGCCGCATAATAGCGGGAGAGGACAAGACTAAGCGCACCGCCGTCAGGAGCAGAGCGTGAGGCAAGATTGCGCAGAAGCTCGCGGTAGGTAGCAAGACCGCCTCCGTTCCCGCCCGAAAGCCGCCGCTCGGGCGAGAGGTCGGCATCGGCGGTGAGATAGCCGCGGTCAAGCGCGTATCCGCGCACGAGCTGCAAAAGAAAGCTCTTACCGCTTCCGTAACGGCCAATAAGAAAGCGCACCGATGCGCCGCCCTCCCCCGCAGCATCCAGGCTGTCAAGAAGGGCTGTGCTTTCGGCAGCACGGCCGATGGCGATATAGGGGGCCCCCGTGCGGGGCACGACCCCCGCCGAAAGGGACGAAAGAAGCGCGCGCAAAATGCGCCTCGGCACGGTCAGCTTCTCTTTGTTTTCAGCCATTTTATGACCTCCTCACGGTAATCTTCGATCAAAACAAAGCCATCCCCCTCCGGCTCGGTGACCACATCCCCGATCACCTCGAGCGCCGCCTCGTTCACCGCCTCGGCAAGGAGGGCAAGCGGCACAGAAAGCCCTTCTGCCGCACGATGGGGCGCATCTCCGCCCTCAAGAAAGGCAGAAAGCGCGCAGATCACAAGCTCGGGCGCGGATGGGGCAGGGGCAGGAGCATTGGCAGGGGCGAGCGCAGAGATATTTTCATTTCCAAAGGCAGGGGCGGCCTCCTCGGCATACGGGGCGTCCCCCTCCTCGCATACGAGGCGGCGGGTAAGTGCCCAGGAATCACTCTCGATCCGCTCTGCGGATGCGCGGTCGATTCCCTCCTCCTTTGGCTCGTAAAGCTTCATATAGGCAGGGGGCGGCGCTTCCCTCTTTGGCATAAGCTCGTCCGTGACCGAGTCAAAATACGCATCGATCACCGAGGCGAGCTCGGCCGGCAGAGCGGAGGCGGAAAGACGGGCGCGCACACCGAAAACGGCGCGCAGGCGGTTCTCGGCATATTTGACCGCAAGACCGACCGTTTTACGCAGGGTATCGCCATAGAGGATGCTGTGGTAGGTGAGCTCATATTCGGCACGGATATTATGTGCCGAGAGCGTACCGGCAAAGGCACGGCGGCGAAGGATGCGCGGTGTATCCCCCCTGACGATCAGCCCGCTTGCAAGAAGCCTGGGCAGGACGGCTGCCATCGCACGCGTGATGTGGCGGGTAAAGGCGGCGCGGTTTTCATCAGTGAGGGCACGGCTGTCAAGAAAGCGGTAATCGGACGAGAGGTGAAGAAAGCGCAGAATACCCGCTTCGCTCCCCTCCCCCGCATTACCGAAGAAGAACTCGGTCCCCTCCCCCTCGGAGGCCGCCGCAAGGCAATCGGGCGTGAGGGGTGGGCACGGCAGGGCGTGGATCAGGCAATAGTCGGTGATCCAGGGAATCATATAGCGGTCAAGACCGCTGACCGATGCACGGTATTCCCCATAAAGGGAGGCAAGCAGCTCTGCCCCCGCGGCAGGCAAAAGCAGCTCCTTTGGCAGAGAGATCACCTCAAAAACGAGAAGAAAGAGATAGCCCTTATCGGCGCGCGGATAGCGCCCTGCCCTGATCTCGGAGCGCAGATAGAGATAATACGCCATCTGCTCATCCGAAAGCTGGTTGTACCTTGGCGAATAGGAGAAAAAGGGCACATAGGGCACTTCCTTCCCCTCCTCCTTAAAAAGGCGGACGGCGTCCCGCCTGAACTGCTCATAAAAGCTGTATCCGCCTACCGTGCGGCGAACGGTCACCGAAAGGAGAAGCGGATTCCCCGTAGGCGTATAGGTATATTCCTCACATTCGGAGGGCGCGGTTGTCAGGCGGCGATCATCGCAGCCTGCCTCTACACCTTGGGAAGGAGGGGTGAGCTCCACCGGAAAAAGGCGGGGCGAGGG
>JAZNDG010000034.1:0-19750 GCA_045587985.1 Eubacteriales bacterium
GATTGTGCCCTGCCGTAGCAGGGGATTTAAATACGCATTGTCTATTGCGAAAAGCCACAGCGTATCGGTTTTTCTTCTGCGGTGGGACACAATCCCCCACCCGCTTTGCGGGAGCCCCCTTTACACAAGGGGGCCTAATAGCGCGAACCTTGTAGCCAAGCCTCCCTCCGGGAGGGAGCCGGCGCCGTAGGCGACTGAGGGAGAACGCGCCATCGTAAGATGTATAAATTTTGCCTTTACAGTTTACTGAAAAACGCCCCGAAAAGGGGCGTATTTTTATAGAAACAGCGGTCGTCTTTGCTTGCCGTTCAGTGCATCCTCAAGGGCCTCTGAGATCTGGGTGAAGTCGGCAACCAGCGAGTGGGGCTTCTTTTCGGGATCATCCTGGCGCATAGGGACGAAAAAGACCTGCTTGCGCATCAGGAGGGTGGCGATGTTTTTAAGCCCCGATGAGAGCGAATCGTTGGATGCAAGCGCGATCAGGGTCGGACGGTCCGAGCGCAGGTGTGCCTTGGCCGCCATGGTCACGGGGCCATCGGTGATGGCGTTTGCCATTTTGGCCAGCGTGTTGCCGGTGCAGGGCGCAATGACCAGTGCATCGGCGTGCACGCTGGGGCCGAGCGGCTCTGCCTCCACGATGCTGTGGACGATGGGGCGGCCGCAGAGCCCCTCCACCGTACGGCAAAAATCCTTGGCCTGCCAGAATCTTGTGTCGGTGTTGTAAACCGCATCACTCACGATCGGGAGGATATCGTTGTAGCCGTCAGCCCGCAGGCGGCGCAGGGCCGCCAGAGAATGGGAAAGCGTGCAAAACGAACCGCAAAAGGCGTATGCGATCATAAAAACCTCAAGGGATGGAAAGTAGGCGCAGTGCCGCCTCTGCAAGAGCGTGCCCGGCGCTTGCAGGGGCATGTCGCCCCGGCAGGGCAGGCGCACTGAGGAGGGTGATGCCTGCCGCCTCGGCCGCATCCGCATCAACAACCCCGCTTGTGCAGGCAAGCTCAAGGAGGAGTGCTCCCTTTCGTGCTCGCTTAAGGAGGGATGCATCAAGAAGCCGCACGGGAACGGTATTAATAAGGACCGAGAACCGCCCGATCTCGGCGGGCAGTGCGGTAAGCGGCAGGGGGCGGAGCCCCGATGGGAAGGGCGCTGGGTTTCTTGCAAAGACCGAAAACGGCACCCCTAAGCCGGCAAGAAGGGCGGCAAGCGCACGGGCCAGCCGTCCGCTCCCGAGGAGGAGGCAGGGGACATCGCAAAGCGCGGTGGGAAGGCGCTGCAAAAGAAGAGAGAGCGCCCCCTCTGCCGTGATACGCGCATTATGATAAAGGAAGGTTTCGTCCTCCCCGTAAGCTAAAAGCGGATGGCGCCCGAGATGTGCAGAAGGGATCGAATCCCGCTTGCCAAGAAGAAGCGGTACGCCCTCCGGCAGCATCTCGAAAAATGCGGAAAGAGGCACGGGAAGCGGTGACATAGGTGCAAACAGATGCACGCTATCCCTTGTCAGGGGATGCGGTAAAAGCACCGCCTCTGCACACGAGAGCACCTCGGGCGAGAGCGGTACCTCTCCATGAGCACAGAGCGATGCCTCATGTCCCCCTTCCCTGAGAGCTTCTGCCGCATACGGCATACGGGCGTCCCCACCTACAATGCTGATTCTCATAAAAAACCACCTTTCCCCTTTGTCGGCTTACAGTATATAGGCTATGCGGGTACATCGCGTTTTGTGAGTCTATGAAGGACTGCGTATCAAAATGAAAAAGAGGTACTGCGTATGATTGCAATACCTCTTTTTTCTTTTCGGTTATGCCTGAAAGCGTTGGTCCTTACTCAGCGTCCTTCATAGACAGATTCAGTCTGCCCTTCTCATCGGCGCCGAGGAACTTCACGCGGACCTGATCGCCGATCTGCACCACGTCCTCCACCTTTTCGGTGCGGGTGGCGGCAAGCTTCGAGATGTGGACCATGCCCTCCTTGCCGGGGGCGAACTCCACAAAAGCGCCGATCGGGATGATGCGGGTGACAACGCCTACATAGGTGGTGCCCGCAACAGGCTCGAAGGTGATGGCCTCGATAATGGCCTTGGCCTTCTCGGCCGACTCGGTATTCACAGCCGAGATAAACACGGTGCCGTCATCGTTGATATCGACCTGGGCGCCGGTGTCGGCCACGATCTTCTGGATGGTCTTGCCGCCGGGGCCGATGACCTTGCCGATCTTGTCAGGATCGATCGACATGCTCATCATCTTGGGGGCGTAGGGGCTCAGATCCTTGCGCGGCGCGGGGATCGCCTTGAGAATGATCTCGTCAAGGATATAGTCGCGCGCGGCGTGGGTGGTGGTAAGGGCTCTGTGAATGATCTCGGGAGTAAGACCGTCAATCTTCAGGTCCATCTGAATGGAGGTGATACCCTTGTGGGTACCGGCCACCTTGAAGTCCATATCGCCGTAGAAGTCCTCAAGACCCTGGATGTGGATCATGGTGTCCCAGCTGCCGTCCTCGGCCGTGATCAGGCCGCAGGAGATACCGGCAACCGGCGCCTTGATCGGCACGCCGGCATCCATCAGCGCCAGCGTAGAGCCGCAGACAGAGGCCTGCGAGGTCGAGCCGTTCGAGCTGACCACCTCGCTCACAAGGCGGATGGCGTAGGGGAACTCCTCAACAGAGGGAAGCACCGGCACGAGCGAGCGCTCGGCAAGTGCGCCGTGGCCGATCTCGCGGCGGCCGGGGCTGCGCTGGGGCTTGGCCTCACCGGTCGAGTAGCCGGGCATATTGTAGTGGTGCATATATCTCTTCTCGGTCTCATCGTCAAGACCCTCAAGCATCTGCGCATCGCTGACAGGGCCGAGCGTGGCGATGGTGAGCACCTGCGTCTGACCGCGGGTGAAGAGGCCCGAGCCGTGGGTGCGGGGCAGAAGGCCGGTCTCGGCGGCAAGCGGACGGATCTCGTCCATACGGCGGCCGTCCACACGCTTCTTGTCCTCAAGCAGCCAGCGGCGCACGATCTTCTTCTGGATCTTGTAGATGAGCTCGCCGATAAGGCCGGGCAGCTCGGGATACTTCTCGGAGAACTTCGCTACGATGTCCTCGGTGATGGGCTGCATACGGGCATCGCGCACCGTCTTGTCATCGGTATCGAGGGCGGCCATCACATCCTTCTCGCAGTAAGCGAAGATCTCGTCAAACATCTCGTGGTCAAGCTCGCAGGAGGGGTAGGCAAACTTGGGCTTGCCGACCTCGGCCACAATGCCGTCAATAAAGACAAGCAGATCGCGGATGACCTCGTGGGCCTTCATAATGGCGGCGTACATGGTCTCATCGTCCACCTCACGGGCGCCCGCCTCGATCATAACCACCTTCTTGGCGCTGGCGGCAACCGTCAGCTCAAGGTCGCTCCTCTTTCTCTCTTCGGCGGTCGGGTTCACCACGATCTCGCCATCCACAAGACCCATGAAGGCACCGCCGATCGGGCCGTTCCACGGAATGTCCGAGATGGAAAGGGCGATCGAGGCACCGATCATAGCGGTGATCTCGGGCGAGCAGTCGGGGTCAACCGACATCACGGTGAGGGTAAGCGCCACGTCATTGCGCAGATCCTTCGGGAAAAGGGGGCGCACCGGGCGGTCAATGACACGGCTGGTGAGAATGGCCTTCTCGGAGGGACGGCCCTCACGGCGAAGGAAGCCGCCGGGGATCTTGCCCACCGCATACATCTTCTCGTCATAATCGACCGAGAGCGGAAGGAAATCGATCCCGTCACGGGGGGCGGCGGAGGCGGTGGCACAGCAGAGAAGGGCGGTGTCACCGTACTTGACAAGGGCCGAGCCGTTGGCAAGACCCGCGAGCTTACCGACCTCGACAACGAGAGGACGGCCGGCATACTCGTACTTGTAAACCTTGTGATTTTCGAACATGTTCTTTTCTCCTTTTTGGCTTATTTTTTTGCCGCGGAGGACATAGCATTCACATAGCGCTCCGACCCTGTCGGGGCGTTATGAAACTGCTACCTCATCCGGCGACATTTGTTTTTCTTCATCACAAGGAGGGACTGACGCGAACATCAGTCCCTCCCAAATGATTACTTGCGCAGGCCCAGCTTCTTCACGATCGCACGGTATCTCTCGATATCCTTGCGGGCGAGGTAAGCGAGCAGGTTCTTTCTGTGACCAACCATGGTGAGAAGACCTCTCTGCGAGTGGAAGTCCTTCTTGTTGGCCTTCAGATGCTCGGTCAGATGATTGATGCGGTAGGTCAGGATCGCGATCTGGACCTCGGGCGAGCCGGTGTCGGTCTCGGTCAGACGGTACGCTTCAATGATCTCTTGCTTAATCTGCTTGTCCATCGTTTCTTCACCTTTCTTTTTATTAGCCTTATCCCCAGAGATCGGTGGGTGAAGGAGCGCCAAAGAGCGCCGTTCTCCGAAGCCCGAGGAAAAGGACCGTAGGTCATTATAACACACTATTTTCTATTTGTAAAGAGAAAAATAAAAAAATATTTTATAATTATAGCAGCATCACTTCTCCCGCACCCCGATTTCCCCCAAATTTCGCCCCCCCTCTTGACAGATCGCGCGCGGGCGTGTATAATTCATATTTGTATGAAAAGTATGAAAGGAGCCCGTCATGTCAAAGGGAAAGCACCTGCTCGGCAAAGGGGGCAGGCACCACGTGTTCGGCACTGTGAAGGTCGGCGAGCGCGGGCAGATCGTGATCCCAAAGGAAGCGCGCGAGGTTTTCGGCATTCGGCCGGGGGATACGCTGCTCGTTCTTGGGGATGAAGAGCACGGTCTTTTCGTGTCAAAGCCTGAGGTGATGGATACGGTGGCGGAGCAGCTGTTCCGCAGAATGGAGGATGAAAATGAAAAAAATTGAAGATATGTATCGGGAGCTGGGGATCTCGGAGGAGGTCTTCCGCTATGGGGAAGCGGCGATCGCGCGGCTTGCCGAGCGCTTCCGTAAAATTGACGAGGTGGCCGAATACAACCAGCAGAAGGTGCTCTTTGCCATGCAGAAAAACAGGGTGAACGCCACCCACTTTGCCGCCACGACCGGCTATGGCTATAATGATGCGGGGCGGGACGCGCTCGAGGCGGTGTACGCCGATACCTTCGGGACAGAGGCGGCCCTTGTCCGCCCGCAGATCACCTGCGGCACCCACGCGCTTGCCGTGGCGCTTTCGGCCAATCTCCGCCCGGGGGACGAGCTTTTATCTCCTGTCGGCGCACCCTATGATACGCTGGAGGAGGTCATCGGCATCCGCCCCTTCCCCTGCTCGCTTGCCGAGGCAGGCGTCAGCTACCGTCAGGTGGATCTCTTGCCGGACGGCTCGTTTGACTATGACGGCATTGCCGCCGCCATCAATGAAAGGACGGCTCTTGTTACCATCCAGCGCTCAAAGGGCTATGCCACGCGCAAAACCTTCTCGGTCACCGAGATCGGTGAGCTGATCGCCTTTATTAAGGCAAGAAAGCCCTCGGTCAAGGTGATGGTGGATAACTGCTACGGCGAGTTTGTCGAGACCATTGAGCCGAGTGAGGTGGGCGCCGATATGACGGTCGGCTCGCTCATCAAGAATCCGGGTGGCGGGCTTGCCCCCATCGGCGGCTACATCGTGGGAACGAAAGAGTGTGTGGAGCGGTGTGCCTACCGCCTTTCGGCCCCCGGTCTTGGGCAGGAGGTGGGTGCCAACCTTGGGCTTCTCCCTTCCTTCTTCCAGGGCTTCTTCCTCGCCCCCACCGTGGTGGCGGGCGCGCTCAAGGGCGCGATCTTTGCCGCGAACCTCTATGAGCCGCTCGGCTTTAAGGTGATCCCCGATTCAAACGAATCCCGCCACGATATCATCCAGGCTGTGGAGCTTGGAAGTGCCGAAGGGATGATCGCCTTCTGTGCCGGTATCCAGGCCGCCGCCCCGGTCGATAGCTATGTCACCCCCGTCCCGTGGGCCATGCCGGGGTACGATTCGGAGGTCATTATGGCGGCGGGCGCCTTCGTGCAGGGGTCGTCCATTGAGCTGTCGGCAGACGGCCCGGTCCGCCCGCCCTACGCCGTTTATTTCCAAGGCGGCCTTACCTTCTACAACGCCAAGCTCGGCATCCTTGCCTCGCTCCAGAAGCTCTATGAGCGCGGCCTTGTGGAGCTGCCGACCGCGTGATTTGGCCAAGTGAAAAGAAAGGCACCGCTTGGTGCGGGTGCCCGGGCGGAGCGTCTTGCCAAGCTGCGAGCTGTACGGCGCTTGCTATGCAATGCAAGTGCGTAACGCCAAGCATAAGCGGACCGAGGGGGCCCTGCGATCACTCCCGCTTGGAAGCCCTGTTTTCGCTAAATCCGCAACGAAAGAATTTTCCTTGCCGCTATTGACTTTTCTTTTGCAGGGTGTTATAATACCAATGTGAATATATTTTTGTGGAGGTTCATCATGGAACATATCAAGACGATTGAAACTCGCAATCTGTGCGATAAGAAGGGCGGCTGCGGCGAGTGCCAGACGTCCTGCCAGTCCGCTTGCAAGACCAGCTGCGGTATCGCCAACCAGCAGTGCGAGAATAGCAAGTAATTGCGCGGTTGCATAAACGCGGATCAAGGCACATTCAGTGCTTTGCTCTCCTAAATGAAACGGATGTCGCATGACATCCGTTTTTTAGGATTTTCTTATAAAAACAGAAGGTACGTATATGATACATCAGTATAAGCTTAACCGATATAATATCGTTCTTGATGTATGCTCAGGCTCTGTTCACGTGGTGGACGAGGTGGCGTATGAGATCATTGCCGTGTTCGAGAGTCGCCCCAAAAATGAGATCATCGCTTTGATGAATGAAAAGTTCGGCACAAGAGAGGACGTCACCTCTGCCGATATTGAGGAATGCTACGCACAGGTCGCAAAGCTTAAGGAGCAAGGGAAGCTTTTTACCCCCGACACCTTCGCCCCCATGGCTACCGAGCTTAAGGAAAAGACCTCGGGCGTTGTGAAGGCTCTTTGTATGCATATCGCCCACACCTGCAACCTGAACTGCTCTTACTGCTTTGCATCGCAGGGAAAATACCATGGCGACAGAGCGGTGATGAGCTACGAGGTTGGCAAGCGCGCGCTTGATTTTCTTGTGGAAAACTCCGGCACGAGAAGAAATCTCGAGGTGGACTTTTTCGGCGGCGAGCCTCTTATGAACTTTCAGGTGGTAAAGGATCTTGTCGCCTACGCAAGGAGCATCGAACGGGAGAAGAAAAAGAATTTTCGCTTCACCCTGACCACAAACGGTGTGCTTATTGACGATGACGTGATCGAGTTTGCCAATAAGGAGATGAGCAACGTGGTGCTCAGCCTTGACGGACGCAAGGAGGTGCACGACAGATTCAGAGTGGACTACGCAGGCAAGGGGAGCTTTGAAAATATCGTTCCCAAATTCAAAAAGCTTGTGGATGCGCGCGGCGGTAAGAATTACTATATGCGCGGCACCTTTACGCACCACAACCCCGACTTTTTAGAGGACATCAAGGCGATGCTTGATCTTGGCTTTAACGAGCTCAGCATGGAGCCTGTTGTCTGCGCGTCCGGAGATCCGTCTGAGCTTACCGAGGCGGACAAGCTGATCGTAATGGAGCAATATGAGAAGCTTGCGGAGCTTATGCTTGAGCGTGACGAGGAGGGCAGGCCCTTTACCTTCTATCACTATATGATAGATCTTTTTGGCGGACCCTGTGTCTATAAAAGGATATCCGGCTGTGGCTCGGGTACCGAATATATGGCCGTTACCCCATGGGGAGACCTGTATCCCTGTCATCAGTTTGTGGGCGAGGAGAAATTCAGGCTCGGCGATATATGGAACGGTGTTACCAACAAGGCCGTGCAGAATGAATTTATGCAATGTAATGTTTACGCCCGCCCGGACTGTCGCGATTGCTGGGCGAGGCTGTATTGCTCCGGCGGATGCGCCGCTAACGCATACCACTCCACGGGCAGTGTAACGGGTGTATATAAGTACGGCTGTGAGCTGTTCCGTAAGAGAATGGAATGCGCTATCATGGTTGCTGTAGCCCGTCTTCTAAAGGGACAGTGATATGAGGACGCCAATCTGCGATTTTGTAAAAAGATACATAAGAAAGCGGGTTAAAAGATTCCATATGCCCGGTCACAAGGGCGTGCGCCTGTTGGGGATAGAGAAATACGATATTACCGAGATCCGTGGCGCGGACAGTCTTTACGAGGCCAGAGGGATTATCGGGGATAGCGAAAAAAACGCGGGTGAAATCTTCGGCGCGGATACCTTTTATTCTACCGAGGGCTCCTCTCAGTGCATTCGCGCTATGGTGTACCTCGTTTCCCTTTACGCAAGGGAAAGGGGAGAGCGTCCGCTTATTTTATCGGGCAGAAATGCGCACAAGGCGTTTTTGGATGCCGTAACCCTTTGCGATGCGGAGGTAGCCTGGCTGTGCCAGGATAAGGAAGAGTCGTATCTTTCCTGCAAAATCACTCCCGAAAGGCTTGAGAAAGCCCTTGGGAATTTGGATAAAAATCCAACCTGCATATATATTACCTCCCCCGATTATCTTGGAAATATGTGCGATATTTCCGCCCTTTCGAGCGTGTGTCGGGCCCACGGCATCCTTCTTTTGGTGGATAATGCCCACGGCGCCTATCTGAAGCATCTTCCAAGATCGGCGCACCCGATCGATCTTGGTGCCGATATGTGCTGTGATTCGGCTCATAAGACACTTCCCGCCTTGACCGGTGCCGCTTATCTTCACATAAGCAAAAAGGCCGCGGGCATCTTCAAAAGCCACGCAAGGCGCGCCCTTTCGGTCTTCGGCTCAACCAGTCCCTCCTACCTCATTTTGCAGTCGTTAGATGCTGTGAACGGCTATAACGACACCTATAAGCGGGAGCTTTGCCGTCTTGTTCCCAAGGCGCGCAGCTACAAGGCGGCGCTTCGGGAAAGGGGCTATGTATTCGTAGGCGATGAAGAAATAAAATACACTATTTTTGTAAAAAAATACGGATACACGGGCACGGAGCTTGCGGAAATTATGCGCGCGCGACACAATATAGAATGCGAGTTTGCAGACCCTGATTATATCGTGTTTATGCTTTCTCCCGTAAATAAGGAGGTAAGGCAGCTCTATAAAGCGTTGCTTTCGGTGCCCAAAAGGAACGAGATAGAAGCCGCGCCCCCCACGTTTTCGCAAAGAGAGCCCGTCATGTCCGTAAGGGAAGCGATGCTTTCTCCCTCCTGCGAAATATCCGTTTTTGAATCCGAGGGAAGAATTCTTGCAGCGCCCGACCTCGCCTGTCCTCCCGCGGTTCCGATTCTTATCCCGGGTGAGCGCATTGACACGGATGCTATCTCCGCCCTCTTGTATTACGGTGTCGAACGGGTGAGGGTGGTGCACACGGCAGAACCGATGCTTGCTTCCCGAGCCCGGGAAACCAAAAGCGTTTTATAACGTATGCTCTTGCGAGAAAAGCGCCCTGCATAGGCCTTGGGGCGTTTTTTCCTTGGATACGCATGTAGGGCTGAAAACGGAAGGTGCTTTCAGCTGTAACCGTAGGGCCTGTCTGTTCCTTACGGAACGGCCTCCTCTTTGGCATTGCCTTGCCTTCTTGCGGCCTTCGCCGGGATCGTGGTGCTTGGCATTTCGGATCCGTAAGAAGCGTCTTTGCCGTTTTGTATAGCATACGAGGTGCGCGCCCCCCCGTCTGTCGGGAGGGCGCTTTCTTTGTCAAAAGAGAGGGGTTATGCCCCTCTTTTTTTGTCACCTTTGACAAGTGCAAAATTCGGGAGAAGGGCTTGACAAAATTTGCGCAGGGTGTTATATTATATAGGTAGTGAATATTTCGCGCGCACACCGCGCGAGGAACGGGTGACTGACGGATAGCGTGGACAACCACGGGGGAGCCCTGTTTCCTGTAAGCCGACCGTCTGGGCGCCGCCTTTCCGCATACGGAAACCGCGCCCCTTTTTTATTTTTTTACGGAGGATGGACACATGAAGAAAAAGGTTGGAATTCTTTTGGGCAGTGACAGCGACCTGCCGGTCGTTGAAAAGGCCTTTGCGGTGCTTGGGGAGCTTGGCATCCCGTTTGAGGCACACATCTATTCGGCCCACCGCACCCCGCTTGAGGCGGCCGAATTTACAAAGGGGGCAAGGGACGCGGGCTTTGGCGTTCTGATTGCCGCTGCGGGCATGGCCGCCCATCTTGCAGGCGCCGTGGCCGCCAATACCACCCTCCCCGTGATCGGGATCCCCTGCAAGTCCTCGACCCTGGATGGGCTGGATGCGCTTCTTTCCACCGTGCAGATGCCCTCGGGCATTCCGGTTGCCACCGTGGCCATCGGCGGTGCTGCCAACGCGGCTCTGCTTGCCGCCGAGATCCTTGCCGTGTCGGACGATGCGCTGGCAGAGAAGCTGGCCGCGCGCCGTGAGGCAGAGCGGCAGAAGGTGCTCGCAAAGGACCGCGCCCTTGCCGAGCAGCTTGCCAACTGAAAAAGAAAATAAAAATTTTGATATAAAAGGAGAATGAAAGCATGAAACTCGTGTACACCGGTAAGACCAAGGACGTTTTCGCACTTGAAAACGGCAACTACCTTCTGAAGTTCAAGGATGACTGCACCGGCAAGGACGGTGTGTTTGATCCCGGCGAGAACTCGGTCGGCCTGACCATTGAGGGCGTGGGGGATGTGAACCTGCGCATGTCGATCTACTATTTTGAAAAGCTCAATGAAGCCGGTATCCGCACCCACTACATCGGTGCCGATCTTGGCGCGACCACGATGGAGGTTCTCCCCGCCCGTGCCTTCGGCCACGGCCTTGAGGTCATTTGCCGTCACAAGGCGGTCGGCAGCTTCTACCGCCGCTACAGCGACTACATCGAGGAGGGCGCCGATCTGCCCGCCTATGTCGAGATGACCTTCAAGAATGATGAGAAGGGCGATCCGCTGGTGACCAAGGAGGGCCTTGTGGCTCTTGGCGTGATGACCGACGAGCAGTATGAGGACATCAAGGCAATGACCCAGAAGATCACGGCCATTGTGGCGGAGGATCTTCTTAAGAAGGACCTCGTTCTTTACGACATCAAGTTTGAGTTCGGCTACGATAAGGACGGCGGTGTGATGCTGATCGATGAGATCGCATCCGGCAATATGCGCGTCTATAAGAATGGGGAGTACATTGATCCCATGACCCTTTCCGAGCTTTTCTTTGCGTAAAGAGAGGGAAGAATGGGTGGATTTTTCGGGGCGGCGCTGAAGTGCGACTGTATGGCTGACGTCTTTTTCGGCGTTGACTACCATTCGCACCTCGGCACACGCCGTGCGGGGCTTGCCGCGTATGACAAGGAGATCGGGCTGCAGCGCGCGATCCATTCGATCGAGAGCGCGCCCTTCCGCACTAAATTTCAGAACGTTTTTGAGGAAATGCGGGGCACCTCTGCCATTGGATGCATCAGTGACAAGGATCCGCAGCCTATGCTGATCCGCTCCCACCTCGGCACCTATGCCATCTGTACGGTGGGCGGCATCATGAATGCAGATGCGCTGGTTGATGAATACCTTTCTTCAAGCGGCCGCCATTTTGACGCGATGACGGGCGGCAAGGTCAACCATACCGAGCTTGTGGCCGCGCTCATTGATACAAAGAGCGATTTTTGCGAGGGCATCCGCTTTGTGCAAGAGGTCATCAAGGGCGCGATCTCGATCCTCATCCTGTGTGAGGACGGCAGTCTTCTTGCCGCGCGTGACCGGCTTGGCAGGCTTCCTGTTTTGCTTGGAAGGAGCGATGACGGCTACTGTGTCACCTTTGAATCCTTCGCTTACCAGAAGCTTGGCTATCTTGATGAGCGTGAGCTTGGCCCCGGCGAGCTTGTCCGCCTGACGGCAGAGGGGGTAGAGCAGCTGGTGCCCCCCGGGGAGGAAATGCGGCTTTGCGCCTTCCTTTTCTCCTATTACGGCTATCCCACCTCCTCGTACGAGGGCATCAATGTGGAGGCCATGCGCTATCGCAACGGCCGCATTATGGCCGAGAACGATAAGACGGCGGGGTGCGCCCCCATCGATTATGTGGGCGGCGTTCCGGATTCGGGCACACCCCACGCCATCGGCTATGCCAACGAGAGCGGCATTCCGTTTGCAAGGCCCTTTATCAAATATACGCCGACCTGGCCGCGCAGCTTCCTGCCCCCGAGCCAGGTGGACCGTGAGCGGGTTGCCAAGATGAAGCAGATCCCGGTGCACGAGCTGATCGAGGGGCGCGACCTTCTCTTTGTCGATGACTCGATCGTGCGCGGCACCCAGCTGAAGGAAACGGTGGATTTTCTCTACGATAACGGTGCAAGGAGCGTGCATATGCGCTCGGCCTGCCCCCCTATCATGTACGGCTGTAAGTACCTGACCTTCTCGCCCGCGAGAAGCGATATGGAGCTGCTTGCCCGCCGCGTGATCGATGAGCTGGAGGGCGAGGAGGGTGCGCGCCATCTTGAGGAGTATGCCGATGGAACGACCGAGCGCGGTAAGAAGCTGCGCCGTGCCATCTGCGAAAAGCTTCATTTCGCATCGCTCGAATTTCAGACGCTTGAGGGGGTCGTCAAGGCCATTGGCCTTCCCGCCTCGAAGCTTTGCACCTATTGCTGGAACGGAAAGGAGTAATGACTATGAAGAATTCAAGATCCGAAAGCTACGCGGCCGCCGGGGTGGATATCACCGCGGGCTACCGTGCCGTGGAGCTGATGAAGAAGCATATTGCGCGCACAAGAAACGAGGGCTGCCTTGACGATGTCGGCGGCTTCGGCGGCTGCTTTGGCTTGCCGATCGCGGGGATGGAGGAGCCTGTTCTCGTTTCGGGGACGGACGGCTGCGGCACCAAGGTGAAGCTTGCCATCCTCACCGACAAGCATGACACCATCGGTATCGATGCGGTTGCCATGTGTGTGAACGACATCATCTGCGTTGGCGCGCGTCCGCTTTTCTTCCTTGACTATATTGCCTGCGGCAAGAACGTGCCCGAGAAGATCGCCGCGATCGTGTCGGGCGTGGCCGAGGGCTGTGTGCAGTCGGGCGCCGCTCTTATTGGCGGCGAAACGGCCGAGCACCCCGGTCTTATGCCCGAGGAGGACTATGACCTGGCCGGCTTTGCCGTTGGGATCGTGGATAAGAAGAAGATCCTCGACAACAAGAGAATGGAGGAGGGGGACGTGGTGATCGCGCTTCCCTCGACCGGCATTCATTCAAACGGCTTCTCGCTCTGCCGCAAGGTGTTCGATATCGACAACAACCCCCCCTCGCTCTATGAGCCGAGAGAGGAGCTTGGCGGCAGATCGGTGGCCGAGGCGCTTCTCGTTCCTACCAAGATCTACGTAAAGCCGGTGCTTGCACTGCTTGAGGTGGCCGATGTCAAGGGCATCTCGCACATCACGGGCGGCGGCTTTTACGAGAACATTCCGCGCGCGATTCCCGATGGGCTTTCGGCCAGGATCGAGAAGAGCGCCGTCCGTATCCTCCCGATCTTTGACCTGCTTGCCAAGGTCGGTAACATTCCCGAGCGCGATATGTTCAACACCTACAACATGGGTGTGGGTATGGCCGTGATCGTGGCAAAGAAGGATGTGGACGTGGCACTTTCCACCCTTTGCTCCTGCGGCGTGGATGCCTACGTCATCGGTGACATCGTCAAGGGAGAGGAGAAGATCACGATATGCTGAAGCAGCTGATTGCCGCCGTGATGGGCGGAATAATGATCGCGATCGGCGGATGCGTGTATTTGAACTCGCTCGGCTCTGCCTATCTCTTCATCGATACGGCGGTGGGCGCCTTCTTCTTCTCGGTGGCGCTCGTGTGCATCTGCCTGAAGGGCTACGGGCTCTTTACCGGCCGTGTCGGCTATCTGCCGGATAATTTTACAAAGAAAGAAGCGGGCGGCCTTCTGATGACGCTGATCGGCAACGCGCTTGCCACCTTTCTTGTCGGCTCGCTGATCTTTCTGACGATGCAGACCGGCCTTGGCGCCCTTGCGCGCGAGATCGTGGCAAGCAAGCTCCTGCTTCCTTGGTACATCACGCTTCTGCGTGCCGTGCTTTGCGGCGTTCTTATGTACCTTGCCGTTTCGATCTACAAGGAAAAGGGCAGCGTGCTCGGCATTGTCTTTTGTGTGCCCGCCTTTATCCTTGCGGGCTTTGAGCACTCGATTGCCGATATGTTTTACGTGGCGGCCGGTGGCTTTGTCGGCGGTGCGCGCGCCTTTGGCTTCCTTCTTCTTGTGATTGTCGGTAACGCCATCGGCGGTATGCTTCTGCCCATTCTTACCCGCTTTACGAAGGATCCTCCCGAAAAGACCGAGGAGGAAGCCGGCGAGGAGGCGTACAAGAGCATGTTCATTGAGGATGCAGGGGAAGAAGCCCCTTCCGAGGAGAAGACCGAGGAAGAGAGCCCCCTTGAGGTGGAGGCATGAGGAAAACAAGGATCGCCGTCCTCGTTTCGGGTGGCGGCACCAACCTGCAGGCGCTTCTCGATGCCGAGAGGGCGGGGCGGATCCCGCACGGCGAGATCGTGCTGGTTCTTTCCTCAAAGCCGGGTGTCTATGCGCTTGAGCGTGCCCGTCTTGCCGGGGTCCCCTCGGCGGTGGTGAGCCGCCGCGATGCGGGGACGCAGGCGGCGTTTGAGGACGGCCTGCTTGCGGCCCTTCGCGAGGCGAGGGCGGAGCTTGTTGTCCTTGCGGGCTTTCTCTCGATCCTCGGCGAGCGCGTGATCGCCGCGTATCCCGACCGTATCATCAACGTGCACCCCTCGCTTATCCCCTCCTTCTGCGGTGCGGGCTTCTACGGCCTGCGCGTGCATGAGGCGGCGCTTGCTTACGGCGTGCGCGTTACGGGGGCAACCGTGCATCTTGTCAACGAAATACCGGACGGCGGCCGCATCCTTTTGCAGAAGGCGGTCGAGATCCGCGAGGGGGACACCCCCGAGATCCTGCAAAGGCGCGTGATGGAGGAGGCCGAGTGGCAGCTTCTCCCCGCCGCCTGCGAAATGATGGCCGAAAGGCTGATAAAGGAGTAAAAAATGGACATTTACAATAAGACCGACATTGCCGAGCTGATCAAGGATAACCCCTATGTGGGCCGCGGCATCGTGCTTGGTAAGACCGAAAACGGTAAGGCGGCCGTTTCCGCCTATTTCATCATGGGCCGTTCAAAGAACAGCCGCAACCGCGTGTTTGTGAAGCGGGACGGCGCGCTCTTTACCGAGCCCTTTGATCCCTCGCTTGTCGAGGATCCCTCGCTCATCATCTATGCCGCCGCAAGAAGCTATGAAAACAAGCTCATCGTGACCAACGGCGACCAGACCGATACCGTCTATGAGGGGCTTAAGGCGGGCCTTGGCTTTGCAGAGGCTCTTACGAGCCGTGAGTTTGAGCCGGACGCGCCGAACTTTACCCCCCGTATCAGCGGCATGATCACCTTTGGTAAAGATGACTTTACATACGAAATGAGCATTCTGAAGAGTGCGGACGCGGTGGGCTCTGCCTGCGCGCGCTACACCTTCTCCTATCCCGCTCTTGCCGGTCTTGGTCACTTCATTCACACCTACGTGACGGACGGCAACCCGATCCCCACCTTCCAGGGCGAGCCCGAGCGGGTGGTGATCCCCAACTGCATCGATGCGTTTACCGAGTCGCTCTGGGGCGCTCTTAACGAGGACAACAAGATCTCGCTTTACGTGCGCTATACCGATCTTGCAAGCGGCAAGACCGAGGAGCGCCTTATCAACAAATACGAAAGGTAAGGAAAGCCATGAAGGAATTTGAACTGAAATACGGTAATAACCCCAACCAGAAGCCTGCCAAGATCTATATGCAGGACAAAGGCGAGCTTCCGATCGAGATCCTTTCGGGCCGCCCCGGCTACATCAATTTTCTTGATGCGCTCAACGCCTGGCAGCTCGTCAAGGAGCTGAAGGAGGCACTCGGCCTTCCCGCTGTCACCTCCTTCAAGCACGTCAGCCCCACCTCGGCGGCTGTCGGCATTCCGCTTTCGGATACCTTGAAGCGCGCCTGCTTTGTTGACGATATCGAGGGGCTTGACGAATCCCCCCTCGCCTCGGCCTACGCACGTGCCCGCGGCACCGACCGTATGTGCTCGTTCGGTGACTGGGTGGCGCTTTCGGATGTGTGTGACGTCACCACCGCAAAGCTGATCAAGCGCGAGGTGTCGGACGGTATCATCGCCCCCGGCTATGAGCCCGAGGCGCTTGAGATCCTGAAGTCGAAGAGAAACGGCAACTACAATGTGGTGGCCATCGATCCCTCCTACGTGCCTGCCGAGATCGAGGAGAAGCAGGTCTTTGGCATCACCTTCCGTCAGGGCAGAAACAATTTCCGCATTGATGAAGGGCTGCTTACGAATATTGTGACGGCGAACAAGGAAATGCCGAAGAGCGCCGTGCGTGACCTTATCGTGGCGCTCATCACCCTCAAATACACCCAGTCGAACTCTGTTTGCTACGCGGTGGACGGACAGGCCATCGGCGTGGGCGCCGGCCAGCAGTCGCGCATTCATTGCACCCGTCTTGCGGGCGGCAAGGCAGATACCTGGTTCCTCCGCCAGCACGAGAAGGTCCTGAACCTCCCCTTCCTTCCCACCATCGGCCGCCCCGAGCGTGATAACGTCATTGACGGCTACATCAACCAGAACGAGGAGGACGTGACGGCAGACGGCAACTGGCAGAAGTACTTTACCGAGCAGCCCGCCCCCTTCACGGCGGCAGAGCAGCGCGCTTACCTCGATACCATCACGGGGGTTGCCCTCGGCTCGGATGCCTTCTTCCCGTTCGGTGACAACATCGAGCGTGCTAAGAAGAGCGGCGTTTCCTATATCGCCGAGCCCGGTGGCTCGATCCGTGATGACCAGGTCATCGAAACCTGCGATAAGTACGGCATGGCCATGGCCTTTACCGGCATGCGCCTTTTCCACCATTAAGATCAAAGGAGTGGCCTATGAAGCTGCTTGTGGTTGGCGGTGGCGGGCGCGAGCACGCCATCATTAAAAAGCTTAAGGAAAACCCGTCTGTTGAGCGTATTTATGCTCTTCCCGGTAACGGCGGCATCGCAAGAGATGCCGAGTGTGTCGATATCGGTGCCAAGGATATCCCCGCCATTGTGGATTTCGCAAGAGAAAAGGGGATCGATTACGCCGTGGTCGCACCGGACGATCCGCTGGTGCTCGGATGCGTGGATGCACTCGCGGCCGTTGGCATTCCCGCCTTCGGCCCGAACGCTGATGCCGCGATCATTGAGGGGAGCAAGGTCTTCTCAAAGAACCTGATGAAGAAATACGGCATTCCCACCGCCTCCTATGAGGTGTTTGAGGATGCCGAAAGCGCACTTGCCTATCTTGATACCGCCCCCATCCCCACCGTCATCAAGGCGGACGGGCTTGCCCTCGGCAAGGGTGTTATCATTGCCGAAACGCGGGAGGCCGCAAGGGCCGCTGTGCGTGAGATGATGGAGGACCACGTCTTTGGCAAGAGCGGCGACCGCATTGTGATCGAGGAATTTCTTACCGGCCCCGAGGTTTCGGTGCTTGCGTTCACCGATGGGAAAACGCTTGTTCCGATGGTGTCCTCGATGGACCATAAGCGTGCGGGGGACGGCGATACCGGCCTCAACACCGGCGGCATGGGCACGGTAGCCCCGAACCCCTACTATACAAAAAAGATCGCCGATCTCTGTATGGAATCCATCTTCCTGCCCACCGTGCGTGCGATGGTGGCCGAGGGGCGCCCCTTCCGCGGCTGCCTCTACTTCGGCCTTATGCTCACCCCAAAGGGCCCGCGCGTCATCGAATACAATTGCCGCTTTGGCGATCCCGAGACCCAGGTGGTCCTGCCGCTTCTTAAGAGTGATTTGCTCACCGTGATGATGGCCACCACAAACGGCACGCTTGCCGATTGCGAGGTGGAGTTTTCGGAGGGGGCTGCCGCCTGCGTCATTATGGCATCGGGCGGATACCCCGGCTCTTATCCGAAGGGCTATCCCATCACGATCCCCGAGGAGCTTCATGACCACGTGATCGTGGCGGGGGCCGCCCTCAAGGACGGCAAGCTCCTGACAAGCGGCGGCCGTGTGCTCGGCGTTTGCGCCACGGGCAACACGCTGAAGGAGGCACTTGTCACCGCGTATGACCGCACCGAGAAAATCAGCTTCGAGGGGGCGTTTTACCGCCACGACATCGGAAAGCGTGCGCTTTCTGCAATAGAGGAGTAAAGTATGGTTTACAGAATTTACGTAGAAAAAAGAGAAGGACTTGAAAACGAGGCCCGTGCCACCTATGCGGAGCTCTCGGGGCTTCTCGGCATCAAGGGCCTGCGCTCGGTCCGTCTTCTCAACCGCTACGATGTGGAAAACATTGAGGAGGATCTCTTCCGTGAGGCGGTGGGCACGGTGTTTGCCGAGCCCCAGCTTGACCTTGTGTATGATGAGTGCCCCGAGGCCGACCGTGTCTTTGCGGTCGAATATCTCCCCGGGCAGTTTGACCAGCGGGCAGACTCTGCCGCGCAGTGCATCCAGATCCTCCGGCAGGGCGAGCGCCCGCTTATTCGCACAGCGCGCGTCTATCTCCTTGACGGTGCGATCACTGACGAGGAGCTTCTTGCCATCAAGAAGTACCTGATCAACCCGGTCGAGGCGCGTGAGGCATCCCTTCTTAAGCCCGAAACCCTGGCGGCTGTATATGACGTGCCCACCGAGGTTGAGGTGCTTACGGGCTTTACCGCCCTGACGGACGAGGGGCTCTCGCAGTTCCTTTCCTCCTATGCGCTTGCGATGGACCTTGATGACATCCGCTTCTGCCGCGATTATTTCAAGAATGATGAGGGGCGTGACCCGACCATTACCGAGATCCGCATGATCGATACCTATTGGTCGGACCATTGCCGTCATACCACCTTCCTGACCACCATCGACAGCGTCCGCTTTGAGGACCGGACCCTGGCCGCCGCCTGGGCCGAATACGAGAAGACAAGAGAGGGCCTTGGCCGAAAGAAGCCGAAGAACCTGATGGATGTGGCCACTCTGGCCGTCAAGCAGCTCAGAAAGGACGGCAAGCTTGACCGTCTTGACGAATCCGAGGAGATCAACGCCTGCACGGTGAAGATCGATGTGGAGGTGGACGGCAAGAGCGAGCCCTGGCTCCTCCTTTTCAAGAATGAAACCCACAACCACCCGACCGAGATCGAGCCCTTCGGCGGTGCTGCCACCTGCATCGGCGGTGCCATCCGCGATCCGCTCTCCGGCCGTTCCTACGTCTATGCCGCCATGCGTGTGACCGGTGCTGCCGATCCGACAAGACCGCTTGAGGAAACCCTTCCCGGCAAGCTCCCCCAGCGCAAGATCGTGCAGACGGCCGCCGCCGGCTATTCCTCCTACGGCAACCAGATCGGCCTTGCTACCGGCATTGTCGATGAGCTCTACCATCCCGGCTATGCCGCCAAGCGCATGGAGATCGGCGCGGTCATCGCGGCCGCCCCCTCCGAAAACGTGCGCCGTGAGCGCCCGATAGACGGGGATGCCGTCATTCTTCTCGGCGGCCGTACCGGGCGTGACGGCTGCGGCGGTGCCACCGGCTCCTCGAAGAAGCACACCCTTTCCTCTCTTGAAACCTGCGGTGCCGAGGTGCAGAAGGGCAACGCGCCCGAGGAGCGTAAGCCCCAGCGCCTCTTCCGCGATCCTGCCGCTTGCCGTATGATCAAGCGCTGCACCGACTTTGGTGCGGGTGGCGTT
>JAZNDG010000035.1:0-5138 GCA_045587985.1 Eubacteriales bacterium
ACGCCTTTGCGCTTAAGGCCGAGGAGGTTACCGATACCACGGCGGTCGATTACGCAAACGATACCGCTACCCTGCCCGGCGAATTTGATTTCTACGTGAACGGTGGTCAGAGCTATACTACCGACAATGCACTGTTCGCAAACAAGCAGGGGTTCTATACTCACACAGACGCTACCTCCTATTTCAAGCACTGGACCGGCAACCAGGATGTGTATGCGTACCGTCAGTACAGAAGGCAGCTTACTTCCGCCGAGATCATGCAGAACCACTTCGCCGACCTTGCCAAGTGGTACCGCCTTGACCTTGGGCTTCTTGATCAGCTCTCTGCCGAGCAGAAGCTTGACCTCTACCGTGATCTTGCCGACTGCGAGGTAGGCGGGACCACCGATGCCGACCGTGCTGCCGTGCAGGCGGTTGTGTATGCGGCCTTCTCGGAGCTCTATGACGGCCTCACGTTCTATGCCGATGACGAAGAGAACGAAGCCTTCCTTGCCTTTGCGGCGAGCTGCGGTCTTGATCCCGCCCCCGTGCGTATGATGTCGGCTGCGGCACGCACCGAGATCGCCGATGCGCTTCTTGCGAAGTTCGATCCCGATTATGCGATCAGCCCCGCTGTCGTGCGCTACTGCTACCTCGAAATGACCGAGATTTCTGCGGCCATGACCTTTGCGGGCTACCAGGTCCGTATCGACACCGGCCTTGCGGAGTATAACTATGCGGGTGTGCGCGCTGTCTTTGACCTTGATGAAGAGGTCATTGCCAAGCTCCTTGGCGAAAACGCCGAGGTGAACATCCGGATCTCGATCAAGGAAGCGGCTGACGAGGTGAGCTACATCACCGTCAAGGCTACCGCGGCTACCGAAGGTGAGGGCATCGTGTACGAGGCCAAGATCACCGATGGCGCCGGCACGAGAGATGCGATCATCTACGAGCGCGACCTTGAGGACGGCTCTACCGTCAAGGCGATCAACTATACGGTTGTCTATAAGGATGGCGATGCTACCGATGCCAACTTTGCAAGGGAGTATTCCTACAGCTACGCCATCACGGCCGGCGGCAAGTCTGCCGCGTGCACGGTTAATACCGCAAAGTTTGGTGACACCGTGTCGGCCTATGAGCTCTACGAGTTCTTCGGCGCGATGGATGCGTACGCAGACGATGCGGTTGTGGAATCGGTGCTTGCGACAAAGCCGGCCGCCGAATAAAAAAGAAACCCAAGAGGCAGGGGGCGCACCCCTGCCTCTTTTCTCTTTCGCCCCCCTTGCCTCATCAGCGGCGGGCGGAGGGCGCTTGCGCTCCCTGTGCCGCCGCGGCAGCGCGCAGGCGGGATTTGGGCGAGGGGGGAGGCTCCGAAAAAATTTTTCTTCCCTCATGCCCTTGAAAATCCCCCGAAAAGAAGGGGAATAGAATGGTGCGTGTATCGTTACACCGAGCGGACCGGAAGAACTTTCGGGCTCGGTGTTGACTTTCCATTTTCCGTATGATATTATATAAGTGGCGGTGCATGGGCATCTGCTGTGGGGCGATGCGCCCAATCTTTACATAAGGAAGTGTTTGCATGAAGGGAACGGCACCCAAGATCGGCTATGTGGCCGTGGCGCTGCCCGGGTATTTCCTGGGCGATGAGATGTGTGATGCCAAGAGGCTTGAGGGCCTCCGGATGCTAGAGGCACAGGGCTTTGATGTGGTGGCGGCACCCAGCGTGTTCTCCCCCGAGGAGGCGCGTGCGGCGGGCGAGATGCTTGACCGGGAGAATGTTGACTGCCTTTTCGTTCTTCTCACCACCTTTGTGGCAGACTATTTTGTTACCGAGCTGACCAAGGCCTGCAATAAGCCGGTCTTTCTCTGGGCGCTGGACCGTGAGGTCACGGCGATCACGATGGTCTGCACCCCCCTGATCTCGGCCTCGATGAAGACGCTGGGCCGCGATATCTCGGTGGTGTCGGGCGAGATCGATGATGAATACTGCCTCCGCCAGCTCCACCGCTATGCCAAAGCGGCGATGCTCAAGAACCGTCTGCACGGTGCGCGCATCGGTTACAGCGGCGGCAAGCCCGAGATCATGTACAGCATGGCGGCAAACGAGTATCTCCTTGACGAGAAGCTCGGTGTCACCATCGTCAATATGCCGATCGAGGATTTCTATGCCGAGGCAGACCGGATGGACGATGCCGAGGTCAAGAAGAAGTGGGATGCCCTGCACCCCTGCTTCGGCTGCTGTGATGTCCGTGATGAGGACGGGCTGCTTTCCATTAAATATTACATGGCCGCGCGTAAGCAGGTGGCCGACAAGGGGCTTGTTGCCTACTCGCTCAACTGCTTCCCGAATCTGAAGGCCAAGATCTGCCTTGGGATCGCCATGCTCAATGACGAGCATATCGGGGCGGGCTGCGAGGGGGATCTGCACGCCAGCATTCTGATGACCATGGTGGGCTGGCTTGCCGGCCAGGCCGCCTTCAACGGTGACTTTTTGCAGATGGACGCAAAGGAGAACGCCATTATGTTCTCGCACTGCGGCGCCGGCGCCCTCAGCCTTGCGGGCTGCCCGAAGAACATCTGCTTAAAGCGCTCGATCGAGACCAATGACGGGCTGAGCGTTTTCTATGAAACCGAGATGCCCGGCACGGTCACGCTTGTGAACCTGATGAACGGCAGCGACCATCTGCGCCTGAGCGTGATGCGCGCCGAGAGCATCAAGGATCACTCGGGCTACGAGGGCAATCCTCTCAATCTGCGCTTTGATGGGGATGTGCGCTCGCTTCCCGATGTGCTTGCACAGTGCGGTGCGGGCCATCACTGGGTCGGTATGTCCGGTGACTTTGTCGAGGAATGGCGGCTTTTCGCTCGCATGGCGGGCTTAGAGTATACATTCGTGGAGCCGAAGGCTACCACTGAAAATTAAAATTTAGGAGGAAACCACAAATGTCCAACAAAATGCGTACTGACAGCACCAGAAGTGACGGGTATATCCAGTCCTTCGAAATCGTCGGCGGCGGCAAGAGCGGCGACCTTATCTCCAAGCGTCTTGAGCTTGGCGATCTGAAGGTCGGTCTTCTGGCTACCGGTTACTTCGAGTTCTTCCGCATGTATCCCGGTCTTGGCGACAAGGTCAAGGCTAACATGGATCACATCGCTGAGGTCCTCGCCCCCCACTGCGATCTCGTGTACCCCGGCTTCATCCAGACTCTTGACGAGTCGAACGATGCCGGTATGATGTTCCGCAAGGAGTGCATCGATGTCCTCATCATCGCTGAGGGTACCTACACCACCGACTATCTTGTTCACCAGGCCCTTCTCCACGTGCCGGAGAGCACCCCTGTGCTTCTCTTCGCCTCGCAGGAGCGCAACACCCTCAACTATGACGAGGGCTACGCCGGCGCCTGCCGTAACTCCGGCCCTATGGGTGTTACCCAGGTCGGCTGCGGCCTCAACAAGATGAAGCGCTTCATGCCCTACGAGGTCGTTGTCGGCTGCGTTGACGATCCCGAGGTGCAGGAGGACATCCTCCGCTGGGTGAAGGTTCGCAAGACCATCCGCGACCTCCACTTCTGGAACATCGGTCTTATCGGTCACATCCTCCGCGGTATGTACGACTTCCAGTATGACAAGACCGACATCAACGGTAAGCTTGGCCCGCACATCATGGACATCGACATCAAGCACCTCCGCAAGATCTTCGATGGCATCGATCCTAAGGATGCCCGCGTTCTGAAGATGGTGGAGGAGGCCAAGGCCGACTTCGAGGTGATCGACGGTCTGACCGATGCCGACCTTCTCCAGGCTGCCCGCCTTGGCGTTGCCATGAGCGACCTTATCGAGACCTACAAGCTTGACGGTCTTGCTCTTCTTGGCCAGCACTTCATCGAGCCCGAGTTCAAGACCACCTCTTACCTCGGTCTTTCCAACATCCTCAAGAACGACCAGGCGATCTGCGTGACCGAGGGCGATATCCTTGGTCTGATCATCTGCAAGGTCATGAAGGATATGAGCGGCGGTATCACTCCCTTCTTCGGCGAGTGGGAAGAGATCGACAAGGATCTCAACGCTGTCTGCCTCCTCGGCCACGGCTTCGTGGATCCTCGTTCCACCCGTAAGGACCGCAAGGTCAAGCTCGGTATGGCTTGCGAGGAGTGGGGTTGGGAAGGCAAGGCCCCCGGTCTTGAAGCGACCTTTGGCCCTGGCCCTGTCACCCTCTGCCACATCATCAGCCACTCGGGCGACTGGAAGATGTTCATCTCGGAAGGCAACATTCCGGACACCAAGCCGCTTGACGTTGCCGAGTCCACCTGCATTGTCCAGGTTGACAAGCCCGTCCGTGAGTACTACAAGCACGTTATCCAGAACGGCTTTGCTCACCATGCCATCGCCTGCCCTGCTCACATCGGTAAGGATCTGAAGCTCTTTGCCGAGCAGCTTGGCATCCAGGTTGTGGAGCTCTAATTCTAGCAACGAGAAAGGATAAGGGGTTTTCCTCTTATCCTTTCTTTGAAAGCGCATCCGTGCGCCAAAAACATCATAACGAAAGGACATCCTATCATGAAAACGATTGCGAACAAGGAACTCCTGATGGCGGCTGACTTTGCCGGCTGCCCCCTGAAGAATGTTGTGAAGGAATACCTCGAGGGCAAGGGCTGGAAGATCACCGATATCGGCGTTCAGAACCCCACCGATCCTGAGGATCCGAACCTCATGTTCCACCGTGTCGGCCTTCGTGTCGGCTCGATGATCACCGAGGGTGAGTTTGAGCGTGCCATGATCTTCTGCGGCACCGGTATGGGCATCCATATCGCCGCCAGCAAGTGCCCCGGCGTACACGCCGGCGTTGTGGAGAGCGTGGCGGCCGCCCGCCGTGCCATCACCGGTAACGGCGTGAACGTGCTTGCCATGGGCGCCTTCTATGTGGCTCCCGAGATGGGTAAGGCGATCGCCGATACCTACCTCAGCGCGACCCTCGGCAGCGACTACACCTGGTGGCCGAACTTCTACGAGTTCCACAAGCTCGCCATGGATGAGCTTGACGCCTTCAACTACGAGGAATACAAGGCCAACGGCTTCCGTGTCAAGGAGCTTGGGTACTATCCCCTCTCCCTGATGGATAAGCCCGAGGACTAAAAAAGGGGCTCACGCCGCGAATTTCG
>JAZNDG010000036.1:0-39013 GCA_045587985.1 Eubacteriales bacterium
AGACCCCCACGGCCGAAGGTGTGTCCGAGACGGCCGCGTTTGCCCGCACACTCAGCCTGTCGGGTGACGGCAGGACCGCCGAAAGGGCGGGGGACGGCACCGTCACGGTCGGCAGCCGCCGCTTTGACATCTCCTCGCCCGAGGCGATCCTCGGCCCCTCCTTTGTGCCGGAGGCGCCCATTACGGTGGCAGAGGCCTATAAGAAGGAGGGCGCTACCGTTACCTTTGTCGGCGAGCTTTTCTCAACCGAAATGCGCGAAAACCGCGCAGGCGACCGTATCACGGTCGTGCTCGGTGTCAGTGACGGCACCTCCTCCATCTATCTCCGCCGCTCGTTTGCGGCAGAGGCGGCCGCTTGGGCCAAGGATCTTAAGGCGGGGCGGGCGATCGCCGTGCGCGGAAAGATCTACCGCGACCAATATACGAACAACGAGCCCACCTGCGCGCCTACCTCGATCGTGGGGATCGGAAGGATCCACAGGACCGATATGGCCGAGGAAAAGCGGGTCGAATTGCACTTACATACCAATATGTCCACCATGGATGCCTTGACCAGCCCCGAGGAGGTCATTGCCGCGGCCAAGCGCTGGGGGCACACCGCCATCGGCATTACCGACCACGGCACGGTGCAGGCCTTTCCGGATATTATGGAGCTTGCCGAGAAGAAATACCCCGAGCTCAAGGTTCTCTACGGTATGGAGGCCTACTACGTCAACGACTCGGTGGCCGCCCTTTTTGGCGCGTATGACGGCCCTCTTTCGGGTGAAACGGTCATCTTTGACATCGAAACCACCGGCCTTTCGGTGGCTACCTGCGGCATTACCGAGATCGGTGCCGTTAAGGTGAAGGACGGCGAGGTGCTCGAGGTCTATAACACCTTTGTCAACCCCGAAATGCCGATCCCGCCCTTTATCAGCGAGAAAACGCATATTACCGATGATATGGTGAAGGATGCCCCGACCATTGCCGAGGTCCTCCCCGAATTCCTTTCCTTTGTCGGGGACCGCCTGCTTGTTGCACACAATGCAAACTTTGATGTCGGCTTTATCCGCGCAGCGGCAGAGAGGTGCGGCTTACCCTTCACAAATCCCTATCTTGATACCCTTGCGCTTTCGCGCTTTTTAAGCCCGAAGGAGAAGAAGCATACGCTGGATGCCGTGGCAGACCGCTATGGGCTGGGTGACTTTAACCACCACCGCGCATCTGACGATGCCGAGATGCTCGCCCGCATCTTCTTTTCGATGACCGCACAGCTGGCCGAGGATGGGATCCATACCTATCTTGAGGTGACCGAGGCGATGAAGGCCTCGACCGATCCGCTCCTTCTGCGCCCCTGCCATATGATCCTGTATGCAAAAAACGCAGTCGGGCTTAAAAACCTTTATAAGCTCGTTTCCTACGGCTATCTCAAATGCTTCCGCCGCTTCCCGCGGATTCCGAAGAGCGTGCTTGATTCCCACCGAGAGGGATTGATCGTGGGCTCTGCCTGCGAGGCGGGCGAGCTCTTCCGCGCCCTGCTTGACAACCGCTCGGAGGACGATCTGCGCGAGATCGTGGAATATTATGATTACCTTGAGATCCAGCCGATCTCCAATAACCGCTTTCTGATTGCGGACGGCACGGTGCCGGACGAGGATGCCCTGCGCAACCTCAACCGCCGCATTGTGGCGCTCGGCCGCAAGTATAACCGCCCGGTGGTGGCAACCTGCGATGCGCACTTTATGGAGAAGGAGGACGAGATCTACCGCAAGATCCTGCTTGCCGGCATGAAGTTTGACGATGCCGACCGCGATGTGGGGCTTTACCTGCGTACGACCGATGAGATGCTGGAGGAGTTTTCCTATCTTGGCCCCGAGGTTGCCCGTGAGGTGGTCATCACCAATACAAACAGGATCGCCGATATGATCGAGCCTCTCCGCCCGATCCCGAAGGGGAACTATCCGCCGCATATGGAGGGGGCGGATGAGGATCTGCAGCGCCTTTGCTGGGACCGCGCCCACGCCTACTACGGCGATCCGCTGCCCGCGCTTGTCAAGGATCGCCTTGACCGTGAGCTCACCTCGATCATCAAAAACGGCTTTGCCGTGCTTTATATGATCGCGCAAAAGCTTGTCTGGTACAGCGAGAGCCTTGGGTATCTTGTCGGCTCGCGCGGCTCGGTCGGTTCCTCCTTTGTTGCGAGCATGGCGGGTATTTCGGAGGTTAACCCTCTGCCGCCGCACTATCGCTGTCCCTCCTGCCGTTATTCCGAGTTTATTACGGACGGCTCGGTCGGCTCGGGCTTTGATCTGCCGGATAAGAATTGCCCTCTGTGCGGCACGCCGATGATTGCAGACGGGCACGATATCCCCTTTGAAACCTTCCTTGGCTTCCATGGCGATAAATCCCCGGATATCGACCTGAACTTCTCGGGCGATGTGCAGGGGCGCGTCCATAAATATACCGAGGAGCTCTTCGGTGAGGGGAACGTCTATCGCGCAGGCACCACCGGCACCCTGGCCGATAAAACGGCCTATGGCTATATCATGAAATACCTTGAGGAGCGCAAGCTTTCCCTGCCGCGTGCCGAGGTGGACGCGATGGTGACGCATTGCGTGGGCATCAAGAAGACCACGGGGCAGCACCCCGGCGGTATTATCGTTATCCCGCGTGACCGTGACGTGTACGATTTCACCCCTATTCAGCACCCGGCGGACGATCCGCATTCGGACATCATCACCACCCACTTCCAGTTCTCAAAGCTCCACGACACGATCCTGAAGCTTGACGAGCTCGGCCATGATATGCCGACCAAATACAAGATGCTGGAGCGCTATACCGGGACAAGCGTTCTGGATGTGAAGATGAACGACCCCTCGGTTTACCGCCTCTTTACCTCAATGGAGCCGCTCGGCGTCAGCGGGGAAGCGGTGGGCTGCCAGGTGGGCACACTCGGCCTTCCCGAGATGGGCACCCGCTTTATCCAGCAGGTGCTGGTGGATGCCCAGCCCAAGAACTTTGCCGACCTTGTGCAGATCTCTGGGCTTACCCACGGCACAAACGTGTGGCTTGGCAATGCGCAGGACCTTATCAAGGAGGGCGTGTGCGATATTTCCGAGGTGGTGGGTACGCGTGACGGTATTATGCTCACGCTCATCCGCTACGGTCTTGATAACAGCATGGCCTTTAAGATCATGGAGGACGTGCGAAAGGGCAAGGGCTTAAAGCCCGAGTATGAGGAAAGCATGCTCGCGCACGGTGTGCCCGAGTGGTACATCGGCTCCTGCAAAAAGATCAAATATATGTTCCCGAAGGCGCATGCGGCGGCGTATGTTATGTCAGCCATCCGCCTTGCGTGGTACAAGATCTATAAGCCGAAGGAGTTTTATGCCGCCTATCTTTCGGTCGCACCGGGCGGCTTTGATGCCGCCGTGGTGGGTGGCGGGCTCTCCTCGATCGCAAGGAAGCTTGAGGAGATCGCCGAGAAGGAGAAGAAGAAGGAGGCCACCGCCAACGATGCGGCCCAGCAGTCGGTCCTGCTTCTTGTCCGCGAGGCCATATTGCGCGGCGTGCGCTTTTTGCCGCTCGATCTTAAAAAATCGGATTCTGTCTATTTCCTGCCCGAGGAGGGCGGTATCCGCATGCCGTTCCTTTCTCTTGCCGGCCTTGGTGATACGGTTGCCAAGAAGATCGTTTCGGTGCGAGAGGAGGGGGAGATCTATTCGATCGATGAGCTTCGCCGCAAGGCAGGTCTTTCCAAAACGGTCATCGAAATGCTCCGCGCACACGGTGTTTTTGATGGGATGCAGGAAACCGATCAGTTCAGCTTTTTTTAAAAAAACAAACACTTCCTCCTCGATTTTTGAGGGGGAAGTGCGCTATTTGTAAAGAAAACATTACTCAATGTACGATCAAGAGGAATAGAAGGATCAAGGGGAGAGAGGTGTCCTCGCATCCGTCAAGCAGCAAGAGCAGGGCGATGCCAAGGAGCAAAAGGTCCTCCTCCTTAATGCCAAACGGCAAGAGCCTTCCAAGCAGGCTTCCGCGCCCTGTTTCCTCCTCCTTGCAGGGGTGGTCCTCCCTGCGGTGCGGCCTCTCCTTGCAGGACGGTTCCTCCTTGCAGGGGGAATCCTCTTTGCAGGAAGACTCCTCCTTTCGGGAATGTTCCTCTCTTTCGAAATCCCGTCCCTCGTCCCTCTCTCTTTGGTGTGCCTCTCCCCTTGCACCTGGCGGCGTATCCCTGCCTTTGTGCTCTCGCCGCCAGGCGGTGCCGCTGTATTCGGGCGGCGGTATGGGGCTTCTGTCCGAAAAGCTTCGGCTATACATTATTTGCTTTACCTCCTTCCTTCAAACAGCTCAAGCACCTCAAGCAGCTTGCAGGCGCCCTCGGCGGCCCTTCGCCGCTCGGGCGAGAGATAGGGGCTGAGTGCGCCGATCAGGCACTCTCTTTCGTGCTTGCCGCGCCGCCTTTCTCCGTGCGCGCCGTGCGTGGCAAAAGCGGGCAGGGAAAGCACCTCGCCTCCCTCGTCCTTCGGAATCTCCTTTTTCTCCTCGTTTTGCGGCGGGTGCTTCTCGCCTCCGCCAAGATTGCCGAGCAGACCAAGGACCGAGGAAAGGGCCGCGGGGTTTGATAAAAGTCCCGATAAAAGGCCCGAAAGATCGGGCGTTCCCTCTGCCATATCACTGCCTGCCGCGTGCGCGCCGCAGCACCTCCATTGCATCCTTTACATCCCCTGCGCCCTTTGTTCCGAGGATGGCGCGCAGCCGTGCCATATCACCTGCCGAGGGGGTGCCGGGGGGAAGAGAGATCCCGTTCGCCTCTGCGACCGTGCGTACGGTCTGCCAAAGCTCGGCATCGCTCTTTTTTAAGAGCTCCTTCATCATATTCGCATCAAATTGCATCGCCGTCACCTCACACCTAAAAACTGTATTAGCAGTATATGCACGCCTTGCCTTGCGTGACAGGAGATCTATGTTGAACTGTATCGTTATTTCGGATACCCACGGAAATATGAGCGCCCTTCGCAGCCTTCTTCGGCAAAGCGGAGGGCTTGATGCCGTTTTCTTTCTCGGGGACGGCCTTCGGGAGCTTGAGGAGCTGGCAAGCGAGGGCTGGCTGCCTCCTGTTATTTCGGTCCGCGGAAACTGCGATTCCGAGTTCTCGCCCCTCGGCTGTTCTCGTGAGGAGGAGATTTTGGTGACGCTTCTTGGATATCGCATTCTTCTTCTGCACGGTCATACCGCCGGGGTCAAGGAGGGGACCGAGCGGCTTCTTGCCCGCGCACGGGCAAAAAACGCCGATATTGTTCTGTTCGGGCATACCCATACGCCGCTTGAGGTATATCTTCCCGAGGAGCGCCGCTGGCTCTTCAACCCCGGGAGCCTCGGCCGCCCTGGGGACGGAAGGGCGAGCTTTGGCCGTCTTACGCTTGATGCCCGCGGCGGTGTCCTCCTTTCGCACGGAGTGTGGGAGGTGGGTGTATGAGGATCCTGCCGTCAACCGGTGCCTTTATCGGTCGGGTGAACAACCGTGACCACCGTGTGTTCCTCGGTGCCTATGACCGTGTCGGCGCCTCTGCTTATGAATTTATGATGTACGAGAGCTTTTACGGCCGAGAGGATGCCGTGCTTTCCGACTTTCTTGCCAGCGGTCTTTCCTTTCCCGTCCTTCACGTGGAAAAGCGGGTGGGAGAGCTGATCGGCCTCGGTGGGGAGGAGAACCTTCGCGAGTCGCTCCGCCGCTTCCGTACAAACTGCCTTGTCGCCGTGCGCCTTGGTGCAGAGAAGCTGGTGCTCCACCTTTGGAACGGCCTTCCGAGCGACAGGAACTTTCCCCGGCATCTCGATGCGTACCGAGAGCTTGAGCGAGCCGCACACGCGCACGGACTTCTTCTTACGGTAGAAAACGTGGTCTGTGCCCAAAGCGATCCTCTGACAAGGCTGCGCGCGCTTGCAGAAAAGTACCCCGATGTCCGCTTCACCTTTGATACCAAGATGGCGGCCTCCCACCGTCAGCAGCACTCGCTCGGCCCCCTTCTCAAGGAGGGGCGGGTGGCCCATATCCACCTGAATGACTATGGCGGAACCCCGGGCGATTTTTCATCGCTTGCCGTTTTGCATCTTGGGGAGGGGAAGCTCGATATTCCCGCGCTTGCGGGGGTGATATGCGCTGCGGGCTATGCAAAGACCGTTACGCTTGAGTGCAGCTGCATGCGGCCGGACGGGAGCGTGGAGCCCGAAAAAATGGCCGCCTCTCTCGCACTTGCCCACAAGCTTCTTTCACGGCAGAAGATGGAGTGATTTGGAAAAAGAAAGCCGCTGCATAGCATAAAACGGCCATTATGTAAACAAAACATGACAAAACAGAGGGGGCAAATTCTTGCCCCCTTCCCCCTTTTTCCTGTACGTCTTTTTACCGAAACGGCCCCCAAAAGTGGGGCGCCGCAGCCCTTTGCACGCCCTCTTCTTGCCTCTGTATACCGGCGCGCGCAAGGGGAGAAGGCAGAAAGCTGTCGAAAAAAATATAATGTAGAAAAAAAGACGGGAAATTTGTGCAAAACAACCAAGCCCGAAAGAGGCGTGGGTTGGCGCGAAAAAGTTAATCCAAAATTACATTTCGGCCAAAACGCAACCTCGAAAACGCTAAAAACGGGGGATAAAAAGGTAAAATATATTTACAAAAGCCAAAATGGGACAAAATGACTCAGAAAAAGATGGAAAACAAACGGCTCCGCGCGCCGCAAAATGACCAAATTCTCCCTCAAAAAGCGCAAAAACGCCTGCCGATATAGGGAAAAGAGCCTTTTGCCTTGCCTTGACTTTTAATTTATTATATGATATCATACACCCATGCAAATGAACGGGATAACCATGCCTGCGGTTGCGAGCCGGAGGGGGGGATACCGCCATGGCTCAAAATCATTTCAGGAGGAATACCACATGAGAAAATCAAAGTGTGTCAGGGCGCTTTCGCTGCTCCTGGCCCTCGTCACGGTGTTTGGGGTGGCTGTTGCCATTCCCGGCGGTGCTCTGCGCGCGAGCGCGGCGAGCGCCAGCACGGACGGGTCCAACTCGCTGTCGGGGCTTTTGAATGCCCAGTCGTATGACACGTATGCCGGCAGCTACACCCAGCATCTTGAGGCCCAGAAGACGTATACCGGCCAGATGCCGGAGATCGAGATCGACCTTTTTGACGATCTGCTCGAGAGCGATAAGGAAAAGCTTCTGTCGGCCGAGAGCGGTGCCTTCGGCTCCTTCTTCCCGGACGCCGGTGCTTTCTACAGGATCGAAAATCTTGACGGTGCGGAAGCTCTCTTTACGCCCGACAGCGGCTCGATCACCTGGGCCTTTGAGGTTCCCCAGCTGCACCTGAAGGGTGGAGATAAGAATGACTCGGGCTACCTCTACATGCTCCAGATCGAGTATTACCCGATCGTCATCAAGGGCAAGGAGAACGTGGCGACCATTGAGCGCGCCCTTTCGATCGGCCGGCTGGATGAGAGCGATCCCAATAATGTAAGAATCGTGAACCAGCGCATTCCGTTTTCCGAGGCGCGTACCCTCTCGTTCACCAAGAACTGGGTATACGGCCACACCGATGAGAACGGCAATGCGGTGCCCGCCTACAAGACAAACGGCTCCACCCTCTTTGAGCCTATTGAGGGCAACGACTATTATGCCGAGGGCAACAAGGGCTTTATTTACGATAAGGATAAGGGCGGCAACGACCTCCGCTATACGGCTATGCAGTCGCCGAAGTGGATGACCTACACCGCCAAGGATGTGGACGGCTTCTATCAGGGCAATTTCTATTTCTACTTTGAAGCATCCTCCGACAAGCATACCATTACCATCTCCGGCTCGCGTGAAAACCTCGCAATCAAATCGATCAAGCTTGTTCCGGCGCAGTACGATAACACCATTACATACGCCGAATATCTTGAGAAATACAAGAACAAGCCCGATGCCGCCGCAAACGGCGGTAAGATCACGGTCCTGCAGGCCGAGTTCCCGACCAACGTATCGGACACCTCTGTCTATCCCGCCAACGACCGTTCCTCGCCGATCACCCAGCCCTCTACTCCCGCCTCGCAGCTGATGAACACCATTGGTGCTGACAGCTATAATACGGTAGGGCAGTGGGCCAGCTACAAGTTCACGGTGAGCGAATCCGGCTGGTACAATATGACGATGCGCTATCGTCAGAGCCTCCTTGACGGCCTTTTCGTTTCGCGCGCTGTCAAGCTTGCGGGCGGTGACTACGGTGCACAGGACGGCACGCCTACCGTTCCCTTCCAGGAGGCCTATTCCACTCGCTTCAATTATTCAAAGGATTGGAAGGCGCATCCCATCGGCACGGTGATCAACGGCCAGGATACCGAATTCAAGTTCTACTTTGAAAAGGGTGTTGAGTACACGGTCAGCTTTGAGGTGAGCCTTGGCGACCTTTCCGAATACATCAAGCGCGTGCAGGACTCCCTGAATGTCATCAACGCGTGTTACCTCAACATTATTAAATTAACAGGTGCAAACCCCGACCAGTACCGTGACTACGGCTTCAATGAGATCATGCCCGAAACCATCCGTGCGATGAAGGAGCAGGCAAAGGAGCTTCAGGCGGTTGCCGATAAGTTTGTGGAGCTTGCCGGCTCCAAGGGCTCGCAGGTTGCTACCCTTGAGCAGATCGTGTTCCTGCTTGACAAGATGGCAAGCAAGGAGAGCGAGGTGGCCAAGAACCTCTCGAACCTTAAGTCGAACATCGGTACGCTCGGTACCTGGCTGAACTCGGTCAAGCAGCAGGGCCTGCTCTTCGACTATGTGAACGTTCACCCGGTCGGTGCCGAGAAGCCTCGTGAAAACGCCAACATCTTCGAAACGATCTGGTTTGAGATCCGCGCCTTCTTTGTCAGCTTCTTCGTTGACTACAACTCGATGGGTGTGAAGGAGGATGCCGAGATCGAGGAAAACGCCGGCATTGACGTCTGGCTTGCCTACGGCCGTGACCAGTCGCTTATCTGGCGTAACCTGATCGATACCGAATTCACTCCCAAGGAGGACATCCCGGTCCGCCTTAAGCTGGTTACCGCCGGTACGCTTCTCCCCTCGGTCCTTTCGGGCCGCGGCCCCGATGTGTATATCGGTCTTGCGTCCTCTGATGTAATCAACTATGCGATCCGTGAAGCGGTCGAGCCTGTCGAGGAGCTTCCCGGGTACATAACGACCTATGGCTACGATGTCAATCTGACCGATAAAAAGGACAACAGCTACGAGCGCATCTATTACGTGGATCCCTACAAGTGGGATGCTGATGCGGAGGCCTATGTTAAGAACCCTGATGTGAAGGACGGGACCTATTACACGAACGATCCCGCACATCCTCCGAAGGAATATAAGGATGCCCAGGGCAACACACGCCTCAAATATGAGGTGAAGCCCGAGGCGATCGTGTTCAACTACGCGAACACCATTCCGATCTCGCTTCTCGGCAAGACCTACGGTGTTCCCGAGACCACCAACTTCCCCATGATGTTCTACCGCATGGACGTTTTGGCAGAGCTTCAGAGCGAGAACACGGGCGTGGGCGTTCCCGAAACCTGGGATGACCTCCTTGAGTCGATCACCGCGCTGCAGTCGAACAACATGCAGGTCGGTCTGACCTATGGAACGGCCATGACCACCTTCGTCTATCAGAACGGCGGTAGCCAGTGGCTGTACGAGGATGACAGCGATTATGCGGATAAGTCGCTCTACGATCCCGCCTATGCGGGTGCGCAGATCGGCCTTGGCACCAACATCGCGCTGGATGCCTTCCGCTTCTGCTGCCGGCTCTATACCGAATACTCCTTCCCTGTAACCTTTGATGCTGCGAACCGCTTCCGTACCGGTGAGATGCCCATTATCATCACCGACTACTGCACGATGTACAACCAGCTGACCGTTTTTGCTACCGAGATCCGCGGTCTTTGGAGCTTTGCGCCTCTGCCCGGCTTCCATCAGAAGGGTGAGGACGGCAAGCTGCTTTACAATGAGGACGGCTCCAAGGTCATCAACAACTGCGCCGTTTCCAACCTGACCGCTACGGTTATGCTCCATAAGGGCGACAATGAAAGACAAGAGGACGCTTGGGCCTACATGAAGTGGCAGGCGGGTGCCGATGCACAGGCCAGCTACGGTAACCAGATGGTGGCCATTGTCGGTCCTGCGGCCAAGTATGCAACCGCGAACAACCAGGCTCTTGAGAACCTCTCCTGGACGTCCTCTGAGCTTGCCAGCCTGCGTGAGCAGTTTAAGAACCTCGCTGCGGTTCCGAACTTCCCGGGCTCGTACATCATTGCCCGTTATATCGAATTCGCATTCCTTGCGGCCGTCAACGAGAAGGCCGACCCGGTCACCGAGCTTTCGAGCTATCTGACCGTTATCAACAAGGAGCTCACAAGAAAGCGTGAGGAATTTGATATGGTGACACTGGGTGACGGTGAGACCCCTCCGGGTTTCAAGGTCCCGAAAGACTGACAGGGTTCTGAAAAGGAGAAATGTCTATGTCAAATAATATAAATAAGGAGGAAGTTGCGATGTCCGAAGAATTGAATCAGGACACCCGCCCCGTCGTGGACAGCGATGAGGTCGTGGTCGATGAAGAAGCAGTGAAGAATGAAGCAGCTTCCGCTCTCGATGCTGAGGAGGAGGCGGCACTTGCGGCTATGCACGTTGCCGCCCGCCCCGTGTCGCGCAAGGATATGACCCGTGCACAATGGGTCTGGAAGGAAATGAAGCGCAACAAGGTCGGCTACATGATGGTTGCTCCCTTCATCATCCTTTTCTTCGTGTTCACGGTGTTCCCGGTTGCGCTCTCCATGGTGCTCAGCCTTACCGACTTTAACATGCTTCAGACGCCGAACTGGGTTGGTCTTGACAACTATCTGCGCCTGTTCCTTGACGATGATATCTTTATCACCGCCTGCGGCAACACCCTTGTGTTTGCTGCCATCACGGGTCCGACCTCGTATCTTCTCTCGTTCCTCGTGGCGTGGTTCATCAATGAGCTTCCCCCGAAGATCCGTGCGGTCGTTACCCTGATCTTCTACGCGCCCTCGATCTCGGGCTCTGTGTACATGGTATGGCAGACCCTCTTCTCGTCAGACGCGCAGGGCTGGGTCAACGGTGCCCTTATGAACCTTGGTATCATCAGCTCTCCGGTCCTCTGGTTTAAGGATGCCTCGTGGGTTATGCCCCTTTGTATCGTGGTTGCCCTTTGGACCTCGCTCGGCACCGCCTTCCTTTCGTTCATCGCCGGTCTTCAGGGCGTTGACAAGAGCCAGTACGAGGCGGCCGCGGTGGACGGTATCCGCAACCGTTGGCAGGAGCTTTGGTACGTCACCCTTCCGAACATGAAGCCTCAGCTGATGTTCGGTGCGGTTCTTGCTATCACGCAGTCCTTCGGTTTCGGCGCGATCGTTACTGCGCTTTGCGGCATGCCGTCTGTTGACTATGCCGCGCATACCATCATGCACCACCTTGACGACTACGGCGGTGCTCGTTACGAGGTCGGTTATTCCTCGGCAATCGCTGTGGTTCTATTCGTCATCATGTACGGATCGAACTACATCGTCAAGAAAGCACTTTCGAAGGTAGGGCAGTAAGATGGCAAAGAAATTAAGAACAAGAGGCCATAAGGTCGTACTGAACCGTTCCCGCGGAGGCGATGCCGGTATCTCCTTCATGCTCATCCTGATGGGTGCTTTCATGTTCATCCCGATGCTTTATGTCGTGATGCAGTCCTTGAAGCCTCTTGATGAGCTCTGGATGTTCCCCCCTCGCTTCTTCGTGGTCCATCCCACGCTTTCCAACTTCGGCGACCTCTTCTCGCTGATGAGTGATTCGTGGGTCCCCTTCTCGCGCTATATCTTCAACACTGTTTTTATTACCGTGGTCGGCACGTTCCTTTACGTGTTCGTGGCATCGCTTGCGGCCTATGCGCTCTCCAAGCTCCATTTCCCGGGCCGCAACTTTATGTTTGCCGTGATCGTCACCTCGCTTATGTTCCACTCGACGGTCAACCAGGTATCCCACTTTATCATTCTCTCCACGCTTGGCTGGGTTGATACCTTCCTTGCGATCATCATCCCCATCCTGGCAACCCCGCTTGGGCTCTACTTAATTAAACAGTTTATGGAAAGCTCGGTGCCCGACTCGGTGCTTGAGAGCGCCCGTCTTGACGGTGCCTCGGAGCTTCGCATCTACTGGACCATCGCCATGCCGATGGTTAAGCCTGCCGTTCTGACGCTGATCGTGCAGACGGTGCAGCAGCTCTGGAACACGGGTGCTTCGATCTACATCCATTCCGAGCAGCTTAAAACCTTCAACTACGCCATTCAGCAGATCATTGCGGGCGGTGTTGCGCGTGCCGGTGCCGGTGCGGCCGCAACCGTCGTTATGATGATCGTGCCGATCATGGTCTTCGTCTTTAACCAGAGTAAGATCGTGGAAACGATGGGCGCCAGCGGTATGAAGGATTAATGAAAGGAGAAGTACTGATGAAAACCAAAATCACAGCGGTAGTTCTCCTTCTGCTGACGCTTCTGACGGCGATGCCCGCCATTGGCGCCTCGGCTTCCGAGCCCTACCAGACCTACACCTATTCGATCGATGGGTTTGCGCTTTATTCGCCGACCGCCTATGCCCCTGTTATGACGGTGGACTCGAGCTATATGGGTCTTCTTGATAACGGCGGTGTGGCCTTTGACGAGCCGACCGACATCGTAACCGATAAGGATAACAACATCTACATTACCGACACCAAAAACAACCGTATCATCGTTCTGAACGAATACTTCAAGCTCCGCTACACCATCTCGAACTTTTCGAATGAGTTCGGTGCGACCTATTCGCTTTCGGATCCCCGCGGCATTTTTGTGACCGACAAGTACATCTACGTTGCCGACACGGGCAACGGCCGTATTGTCATGTTCCACCGCGAGAAGGGTGTTACGGACGGTGTTGCGCACGAGGCGGGCGAGTTCCACAAGATCATCCCCGCTCCCGAGTCCAAGCTGTTCGGCAACAGCGCCTCCTATAAGCCGGTTGCGCTGGCGGTTGACCAGTATGACCGTCTGTTCGTCATTTCCTCTACCACCTATCAGGGTGTTATCGTCATGACCGAGGACGGTGTCTTTACCGGCTTTATCGGTGCCCAGAAGGTTACCTACAGCATTATCGACATCATCTGGCGCCGCTTTATGACCGAGGAGCAGCTTGCAAACTCTGTCACGCATGTTTCGACCGAGTTCAACAACATCACGATCGATAAGGACGGCTTTGTGTACGTCACGACCGACACCATCAAGGCCGAGGAGCAGATCGCCGCGATCAGGAGCAAGAGCGCCGACTACTCACCGGTTAAGAAGCTCAACTCGGCCGGTACCGAGATCATGAAGCGTAACGGCTTCTTTGACCCGGGCGGAGAGGTTGATATCAACCAGAGCTTTGACGGTACGGGTACGCGCGGCCCCTCGAAGATCAAGGATGTGGCCATTGGCCCGCAGGAAACCTGGTCGATCATCGACTCCTCGCGCAACAAGGTCTTTACCTACGACCAGAACGGTAACCTGCTCTTTGCCTTTGGTGATTCGGGCGATATGCTCGGTCAGATGAAGGGCATTTGCGGCATCGTGTATCAGGGCGACAACATGGTCCTTCTTGATAACGTGACCGATACCTTTACGGTCTATCGCCGTACCGAGTACGGAGATCTTCTCATTGATGCGCTTGCCCTTGAAAATGAAAGGGATTACACCGCTGCCGTAGAGAAGTGGCGTGATGTCTTAAAGCACAACAACAACTTCGACACGGCCTATATCGGTGTCGGTCGCTCGCTGCACCGTGACGGTCGGTACGAGGAGGCAATGGAGTACTTCAAGTCTGCGTATGACGCGACCAGCTACTCCGACTCCTACCGTGAGGTGAGAAAGGGCTGGATCTCGGGCAAATCGCTCGGATTTTTGCCGAACATTCTGATCATTGTGGCTGTCGTTGGGGTTGCTTGCTTCCTCGTTCTTAAGCTGCTTGGCTATACCTCACGCCTGAATGCGGCGGTTGCCGTGCGGAAAAACAGGACGAAAACCAGCTATTGGGAGGAGCTTGTCTACAGCTTCCATGTGGCCTTCCATCCGTTTGACGGCTTCTGGGATCTGAAGCATGAAAAGCGCGGCTCGCTGCGTGCCTCCTTCACCTTTATGGGCATTGTGGTGCTCGCCTTCTTCTACCAATCGGTGGGTATGGGCTTCATCATGAACCCGATGGGCAACGATTCCACCATCGTGACCCAGATCATCTCGGTGGCGATCCCGGTCGTTCTGTGGATCATCTCCAACTGGTGCCTCACCACCCTCTTTGACGGTGAAGGCTCCTTCAAGGATATCACCATCGCGGTTGGTTACGCCATTGCCCCGATGCCTGTGACCTTGGTTCTTTCCACGCTTCTTTCCAACATTGTCACGCTTGAGGAAGCCACGATCATCACGCTTCTTTCTGCGGTTGGCTACGTTTGGTGCGCGATCCTTCTGTTCTTCGGCCTTATGGTCACCCACGATTACTCGATGGGTAAGAACCTTCTGATCGTGATCTGCACCATCGTGGGCATGGCAATCATCATCTTTATGGCGCTTCTGTTCTCGGGTCTTATCGGCAAGATGATTTCCTTCGTCTCCATGATCATTACCGAGATCGCGTACCGTATGTAACGAGCAAAGGAGGAATAGATTAATGAAAAGAATATTGTCCGTCCTGCTCGTTCTGGTGACGCTTGTGGGCGCAGTTGTTGGCTTTATCCCCACGCCGTCTGTTGAGGTCTTTGCGGCCGAGGATGCGGTTGAAGGGAGCGGCTATATCGCCGCGACCGATAGCGCACTCAAGACGTCTTATGCGGATGCTGATGACAAGATCGCAAACGACAAGAACCTTTACAAAATGCTGACCGCAAAGGCGAAAAACGGTCAGACCTACAGCCTTTACTGCAACGTCTATACCGGCGAGGTCATCTACTACAATGAAACGACCGGTGAGGCGCTTTCCACCAACCCCTATGACGTTGGCGGAGATAAGACCGTTTCGGATACGGTCAAGGCACAGCTCCTGTCGCAGGTTGCCGTTGCCTACAAGGGCACGGACGGCGCCCGTAAGGTGATGTACAGCTTTACCGAGGCTGCTCAGCGCGGTCAGATCCAGGTAAAGACCATCAAAAACGGTATCCGTGTGCAGTACACCATCGGGCGTGAGAACCCGATCTACCTGATGCCGGGCTGGATTACCGAGGCCCGCTTCCAGGAGGAGATTTTAGGCCCGCTTGACAAGGCCGTTGCGGATATCGATGCGCTCCTTGAGGAAAATCCCGATGACGGGGATCTCATCAGTGCGCGCGAGCTGGTGGATTTCTACCGCAGCCGTGTCAAGGCCTGCTATGACCTGAAGGATCCGAACCGCTTTGATCCCTCGATCCCCGTGCAGAAGCAGCAGCTGGCCGATATGCAGGCCGCCTTCCCGATCACCAAGGAGGTGGATCCCGCTACCGGTAAGTTCTATGCGATCTATACGGTTGACGACAGCCCCTCGTTTACCGATACCAACAAGGCATCGATCGAGGCGCTGATCCGTACCTACTGTCCCGAGTACACCTATGACGATCTTGATAAGGATAATGCGCAGACCGGCTACGTTGCCAGGACCGAGCCTCTGCCGCTCTTCAAGCTCTCGCTTGAGTACACCATCAATCTGTCGGACGGCTCGCTCGATATCCGTATGCCCGGTAACGGCATTCTCTACGATGAAACGCTCTTCCAGCTGGAAACCATTTCTACCCTCAGCTATTTTGGCGCGGGTAGCATGAGCACCTCGACCTACGGCACCTATTTCAAGGACAACGAGGACGAGCAGAAGGCATACGGTGGCGTTTCGGATGATGCCATCGTGAAGGACGGCTACCTCTTCTATCCTGACGGTAGCGGCGCCCTCTTCGAGTTCAACGATCTCTATACCGCTACCAAGAAGCCGAATGTTGCTTGGACGACAAAGGTTTACGGTACCGACTTTGCCTACTATACCGTCACCGGTCATAGCCAGGAAGCGATCCGTATGCCGGTTTACGGTGTGGTGTCCACCTCTCGTGTAGAGGAGGTTCCGCTTTATGAAGAGGACGGCGTGACACCCAAGACGAATGAAAACGGTGCTCCTCTTTATGATCTGAAGCCCGTCAAGACCGGCTTCCTTGCCATCCTTGAGGAGGGCGAGGCGATGACGAGTCTTGCCGTGTCCTTCGGTGCCACGATGCATAAGTACGCATCTGTCTATCCGGTGTACGCGCCCCGTCCCAAGGACTCTTATGAGGTCGAGGGCTCTGTTTCGGTCAGCGGTAACAATGAGTGGACGGTCGTTTCGGACCGCCGCTACACCGGCAGCTACCGTACCCGCGTGATCATGCTCTCGAATGCCGGTGCCGATGCCTATCCCACCACTTGGGTTGGCATGGCCGCGGCATACCGTGACTATCTGATCAACAGCGGCGCTCTTCCTGAGGAAACGATTGCCGAGGTTGAAAGACAGATCCCGCTTTACATTGAGGCCTTCGGTGCTTACGAAACCACCAAGCAGATCCTTTCGATGCCCGTAAACGTCAAGGTTCCGCTTACGAGCTTTGAGGATGTTGCGACCATCTATCAGGATCTGAAAGAGAATTCGGGCATTTCCAACATCAACTTTAAGCTGACCGGCTTTGCTAACGGCGGTATGGGTGCAACCTATCCTGCCAAGCTTAACTGGGAAGGCGCGGTTGGCGGCAAGGACGGCTTCCGTGATCTTATCGCACTCGCCAAGCAGGAGGGCTTCGGTGTTTATCCCGAGTTCGATTTTGCCTATCTCTCGAACGAGGCGGCCTTTGACGGCGTTTCGCTCAAGGGGCTCGGTGCGCGCACGGTTGACAACCGCTATTGCAGCAAGCAGGTTTATGATGCTGTGTATCAGCAGTACGAAACCTTCTTTAACATCTGCGTAGCCACCAACCTCATTGACAAATACTACACCAATTTCGACAAGGCACTCTCCGCTTATCAGGAGGAAGGCAGCTTCGGCCTTTCGGTCGGCACTCTCGGCTCGGATCTGAACTCGAACTTTGACGAGGACAATCCCGTGAACCGTGAGGAGGCCAAGGAGGACGTGGCCAACATCCTAAAGGCGATGCAGGAGTCCTATAAGTCGCTGATGATCAGCAGCGGTAACAGCTATGCGCTCCCGTATGCCGACCATGTGCTCGGTATGCCTCTTGCGGGCAGTAACTTCCGCTATGCCAGCGCCTCGGTGCCGTTTATGGCCATGGTTCTCCACGGCCGTGTCAACTACACCGGCTCTGCCATCAACATGGCGGGTGATACCGAATACACGCTTCTCAAGTCGATTGAGAACGGTGCCTATCCCTATTACCTCCTTTCCTACAACACGACCAATACGATGCTTCTCAAGAATGATGAGCAGCTCAGCAAGTACTATTCGATCCGTTATGACATCTGGCGCTGGTCGGATCCCGACAAGCGTGAGGGTGAAGGTACGATCATCGAGCAGTACAACAAGCTGAACGCGGCGCTTTACGATCTTCAGGACGCCGAGATGGTGGACCATCAGTTCATCCGCGGTGAGCGTATTCTGAAGGAAAACGAAACGCTTGCCAATAAGACGATGCTTTATGAAGCGGTTCTTGAGGCCGTGCGAGAGGAAAAGGCGGCAAGATCGGTTGAGATCGTGGATATTCTTGCCGGCGGTCTTAGCCTTTACAGCCGCATTCTCCCCCATGATGCCGCAATTCGCGCATACCCGTCCGGCATCTTCCAGCGTGACCAGATTGCCAACTATCTGAAGACTCAGACCGATCTTAAGGATCTCTTCTTCGATCCTAAGACGGGTGCGGAGCTTGCAAACAGCCCGCTTTCGATGATCGTGGAAGCTTATATGAGCGGAAACGGCATTGATGATTTGCGCGTGATGCGCGGCCTTTACGTGGTCGTTGCCTCTGACGTTGACAGCGTATGGGAGGCGATCGTGGCAGGTGTGAGGAATGTCTTTAACGCAGAAGAGCTTTCGGCTCTGCGCGAAGATGTTGTGGCCGTTCTGAACGAGGGCGCTTCGAGCAGCCCGCTGTACAGCGAGTTCAAAGCGATTCTCGGTGCTACACCGTTTGATGAGGACATTTCCCTCTTCAACCAGATGATTTATGCAGGTATGACCGAAGCGCAGATCATCGCCCGTGCGACCGCAGCGTCCGGCGGCTTCTCGAAGCGGCTTAACGAGACCGAGGCGGCAGCGCTTGCCGCTCTTGTGGCGGATGCTCGCAATAATAAGAAGCAGGTGCTGGCGGTGGCCAACAGTGTTGAGATTGACTACAACTTCAACACTACCGATTCCTCGGCGACCGACGGTCTTGATTACGTGGGCACCGACTACACCTTGAACGATGAACGCCTTGTTCTTGTCACCTACCGCAAGCCGAACGGTGATGAGGTCAAGTTCATCCTCAACTACAACATTTTCAAGGTCTCCGTCAAGCTTGACGGCAAGACCTACACGATCGATTCGTACCGTTGGGTACGCATTGATCCCAATTCTACCGGAGGGGAGGGCTGACGCATGTCTGTATTCAGTAGAGTTTTCAGTGCTGTAAAAGAGAAAGCGGCAGCCGCCGGCGGTTTTCTTGCCAAGAAGACCGCCCCCGCCCGCGGGGCGATCGCCAAAAAGACCGCCCCTGCCCGTGCGGCAATCGCCAAGGGCGCCGGTGCCACCAAGGGCGCCATCAAGAAGGCAAGTGACAAGACCGGGCTGACCAAGCTCTTGGCTCCCAAGTCGCTTGACAAGAGAAAGGCTCGCAATGGCTGGCTCTTTGTCCTTCCGTTTGTCCTCGGTATTATCTTTATCTATCTTCCTATTATCTTTGACTCGATCTGGTTCAGTATGAACACCATCGGCGCCATCAAGGGCGGCGGTCTGCGGCTTACCTTTGCCGGCTTTGACTACTACCGCGATGCGCTCGTGTCCGACCCCTCCTTTGTGCAGAAGCTTGTTGAGGGTATTGAGCAGCTGATCTTTGACATCCCTGCGATCGTCATTTTCTCGCTCTTTGTCGCGGTTGTTCTGAACCAGAAGATGATCGGCCGCGCCGCCTTCCGTGCGATCTTCTTCGTTCCGGTTATTATCGCAACCGGTCTTATGGACTCGATCAACGCAAGTGACGTGCTTTCCGATCAGATGGGCTCGGGCGAGGGCATCGATACGGGCGGCGGTACAAACGCCACCACCGAGATCGTGTCTGCGCTTGATATCCAGATGCTGTTCGCCAACATGAAGGTGGGTGCCGAGCTTGTGACGTACGTCACCTCGCTCGTCAACAACATCTATGAGATCATTAACCGTTCGGGTGTGCAGGTGCTGATCTTCCTTGCCGGCCTTCAGTCGATCTCGCCTGCGATCTACGAGGCGTGTAAGATCGAGGGTGCCACGGCTTGGGAAACCTTCTGGAAGATTACCTTCCCGATGATCAGCCCCATGATTCTGGTTAACGCGATCTACACGATCATCGACTCGTTTACCAGTAAATCGAACGTTGTGATGACCTACATATCGGGTAAATACGATATGGGCCGTGAGCTGGCGACTGCCATGTCCTGGATCTACTTCCTCGTCATCATGCTGATAATCGCCGTATTTGTCGGTATCGCTTCGATGTATGTCTTCTATCAGAAACGTGATTAAAGGAGGTGAAAAGAATGAACGCTCAAACCGAAATGCAAGCGCGCGTCAAAAAAGAGACGAAGAATCGTATCCGCGTGGATTACGAGGGTAAGATGTCCTTCTGGCAGCGCGTGAAAATCAAAATCACCTCCACCTACTTCTTAACGCAGGTTATCTGGTACATCTTCCGTCTGGTTCTGATGATCGGTATCTCGTACGTCATCCTTTTCCCCTTCTTCTCCAAGATTGCGGGCTCCTTCATGGGCTATGAGGATTTCGTTGACGTTACCGTGCGTGTGATTCCGAAGAACTTCACATTTGATACCTACCGCGCGATCTTCGTTGAGAACAATTATCTTGACGCCTTCTTGAACACCACGCTTCTCTCGGTCTCCTCGGCGCTTTTGCAGACCTTCGTCTGTACGCTGATCGGTTACGGTCTTGCGAAGTTTAAGTTCAAGGGCAACAAGATCATTCTCCTCTTTGTGGTTCTGACGATGATCATCCCCCACGAGACCCTTCGTCTTTCCTTGACGATGCACTTCCGTTATTTCGATTTCGGTGGCTTGCAGGGTATTCTCAACGATGAAGGCACCCGTATCATACCGGGCATCCTTCAGATCCTGGGGATCGACTTTAACGGTGCCGATGTAGGAACGCTTCCGAACCTTCTCAACACCTTCTGGCCGTTGATTATTATCTCGGCCACCGGCCTTGCCTTCAAGAACGGTCTTTACATCTTCATGATGCGCCAGTTCTTCCACGGCGTGCCGGATGAGCTTGAGGAGTCGGCGTACGTGGACGGTGCAAGCACCATGCGCACCTTCTTCTCGATCATCCTGCCTCTCTCGGTCCCGATGATGATCACCATCTTCCTGTTCGCCTTCTCGTGGCAGTGGACGGATGAGTTCTATACCACCCTCTTCTTCCCGACGGCGAACAAGACCATTCTGATGCCCGATATCGTGGCGATCCCGAAATCGCTCGAGATCAACTACGCGGGCCAGAGCCTCTTCTACACAGCCATTAAGAATACTGCAGGTATTATGATTATCCTGCCGCTCGTTATTGTGTACCTCTTCTGCCAGAAGTATCTGGTGCAGGGCATTGAGCGCTCGGGTATCGTTGGCTAATGAGCAAAGTAAAAAAGCAACCCCACGGGGTTGCTTTTTTACTTTCGTGCCATAAGATTTCGTGCCATAAGATGAAGAAAGCATAGTGCGCGCCTTATCCAACTAAAAATCCCCTCTCGGCATTGCCGAGGGGGGATTGGCTTTACTGTGCGGGGGAAAGCTTGATGATTGCGTATCCGGCGTCTGTGGAGGATACGGCAATCGAGCCGTTTTCGATCACATCCGATTCGACTGTGAAGCCGGAGGAGCCCTCGATGACCGTGGCACTCATGCCGTTCATGTAGGCAGGCAGCACGCTGACCGTCTTATCAACGGCGGTATCGGTATGGAGCGAGAGGTAAATATCATCCCCTACCCAGTACCAGTTGATGGCGGTAAAGTCATCGTCCATCACATAGGAAGGGAGCCTATAGGCTACACAGGTGATGTGCGTGCCCGCCGCAATGTCGGTATCGGCAATGAGGCGCGGATACATCTTGTGAGTGGTAAAGTAGAAGCCCAGGTTTTGGTTGTTGTGCAGGTCGCTCACGTATTTTTCGCGCTCGGCCTGAACGGCTGTACCAAAGAGCGGATTGTAGCCAATGTTCATGCCCTTTGTGCCGTTTGCATCGCTGAACTGGAAATAGGTGGTGGGGAAAAGGTTGGGGTCAATGAGGTCGTTCTTGCCGATGTTGGCCTGTGTGCTTCCCTGTGGGGTAGGAACCGAAAGGTGGGTCGTGCCGGGCACGTAGATGTAGTGATCACCCTCGGGGAAAGCACCCGACTGTACACCGCCAACATAAAGAACGCGCACGTCCTTTTTAAACTCGTAGTCGCTGTAAATCACCGTAGCGCCGTTCTTGTGGAAGCGGTAGGTGTTGTGGAAGGTGACGTACGCCGCGGAGATGCTTTCGCTTCGCCAGGGCTCATCCTCCTCAAGATAGCCGGCGTTCTCCATCAGATAAGAGAGAACAGCGGGCAGATAGAGCATATCGTATTCTTCGTAGATATCGATAAACTCTGCTTCGTATGTGCCGTCTTTAGCGAGGTCGATCTCGTCTGTACCGTTGAGATACGCCGCTTGGAAATGGTTATTTGCCGTGGAGAAGAACTGCTTTCTCGTTGAATTTTGGGTGACGGTGATCTTATTTGTGTGTGTGGCGCCCTCCACGTGTGTGAGGGTGTTGCCACTCACAAGGCTGCCCGGTGCACCGTAGGCGTACGCCCCGAAGTTGCCGGTCTGCATAGCCTCCTCATCAAAGGGGCAGAACCAGGCCTCGCCATCCACAATGCGTACCAGAACAAAGCGGTCGTTGCTTGCATTGTTGGCGCTCCATACCGAGCCGATGTCGATAGCGGAAAGCCCCACATTCGGAATCGCGGCGATGATCGCATAGCCGTGGTTGGCACCGTAGTAGGTGTTGTTCATTTCGATCGGGGTGATATCGTCCCCGGCGCCCTTGAAGAGCTCACCGGTTACGGTAGAGGAGAGCGCGGTGGTCGAGGCGATCTCGTAGTAGCTGCCGAAATTGAAGTAGCCCTGTCTTGATGTGTTGAGCGCGGCGTCAAGGCAAAGATCTGTTCCGTTTTTCCATTCACGGGCGCGGAAGCGGAGATTGCTTCCGTTTACCGCAAAGGCAACGCCGTTGCCGCCCTCTTCCTTGTGCTTACCAAGCTCGGTGGCCTCCGAAAGACGCTCAAGCACGCTCTTTCCGCTCACCTTTGCAGGGCAGAGCACAGTCCAGTCCTCGGCATCGGCACTTGCATATTCAAGGTTGCCGCCCATCTCGCGCAGGCGGAGGGTGATGGGGGCGGGCGCCGTATCGAGCACTTTAAGTGCATAATTCCTTGTGGCATGGTCACGGAGAACAAGGGTCAGAATGCCGCTATCCTTGTCAAGCGAATAGTCAGCAAGATCAACTCCGTTATAGCCCTCGCGCGCCTCTGCCTTTCCGAGCGACTGCTTTGAATTGTCGGTGTAGGTCATCTCAAGTCCCCTTGTTTTCATAGAAACCTTCTTGATCGGATTTCGGGATACCTGCGGGGGTGCGGTGGTCACGGGAGGAGCCGTGGTCACGGGAGAAGCCGTGGTCGTTGCGGCCGTTGTGGGGCCTGCTGTGGTCACGGGTGCTGTCGTGCCTGCCTCGGTTGTGGAAGCGGTGGTCGTGGCGGCTGTGGTATCATCCCCGCCCGGGTTGCCTGCACATGCCGCAAGCAAAAGCATCACGCCGCAAAGCGCAAAAAGGAGAAATATATAGCGTTTCATAGGAGCTCCTTTTCTTTATTTAAACTAATTAAAGCATAGCATAAGCAACCATCAAAAGCAAGCGGAGCGCGAAAAAAAGTAAAATTTGCAAAGTAAGAAAGGAAAAGAGGCAAGGTAGAGCCTTGCCTCTTTATTTGCTTTCTTATTTGCCGAAGTATCTTTCAAGAAGACCCTGGAAAGCCTTGCCGTGACGGGCCTCGTCACGCGCCATTTCGTGCACGGTGTCGTGGATTGCATCAAGGTTTGCAAGCTTCGCCATCTTGGCAAGTTCAAATTTGCCGGCGGTCGCGCCGTTTTCGGCGGCTACACGCATCTCAAGGTTCTTCTTGGTCGAGTCGGTCACCACCTCACCGAGGAGCTCGGCAAACTTGGCGGCGTGCTCGGCCTCCTCATAGGCTGCCTTTTCCCAGTAAAGGCCGATCTCGGGATAGCCCTCACGGTGTGCAACTCTGGCCATCGCAAGGTACATACCAACCTCGGTGCACTCACCCTGGAAGTTGGCGCGCAGACCCTCAATGATCTCCTCGCTCGCATCCTTTTTGCCAACGCCCACAATGTGCTCGGCCGCCCAGGTCATCGCCTCATCGGCAAGCTCGGTAAACTTTTCGGCAGGTGCCTTGCAAAGGGGGCACTTCTCGGGGGCAGCAGCACCCTCAACGATCTCGCCGCAGATAGAGCATTTCCATTTTTTCATAAGTAAGTTCCTCCGTTATGACTTTTAAGATTTGTGGTTTCTCTTTCACTGTCAATAGTATATCACAATCGAGAATAATTGTCAATAAGAAAATTGAAAATTTTTTAAAAAATTTTTCGGCATCTAAAAAGGCATCCATCCCCATTATATGCCGGCAAAACCTTAATAAAAACAAAAGCACTGCGTACGCAGTGCTTTTGCTTGGAGCTGGTAGCCGGACTCGAACCGGCGACCTGCTGATTACGAATCAGCTGCTCTACCAACTGAGCCATACCAGCTTATAAACCTTTCCTATTATAACAAAGCAAAGCATCTTTGTCAAGGGATATGGGGAAAAAACTTTTGCCGTGCTCCCTCTTGCCTTGACAAGGCCTGCCGTGTGTGGTATGATTGGTTGAGAATATGAAGAAAGGCGGCATACCGATGGAGCTTACAAGTCCCTCCGTGATACGCTCCCTGATGGAGGAGGCGGGCATCACCTTCCGCAAGGAGTTCGGCCAGAATTTCCTTATTAACCGTGATACTGTGGCAAGGATTGCCGATTCTGCCGCAGAGGATTCCCATACGGCGGTCCTTGAGATCGGCCCGGGCATCGGTACGCTCACGCACGCCCTTGCCGAGCGGTATGAGAAGGTCATTGCGGTGGAGATCGACCACGGCTTGATTCCCGTGCTTGAAAGAACCCTTGCCGACTGTCCGAACGCCACGGTCGTGGAGGGGGACGTTATGAAGGTGGATCTTGCCGATCTTCTTGCACGTGAGGCAGGGGGGCTGCCGATAGCGGTCTGCGCCAACCTTCCTTATTACATTACCACCCCTATCCTCATGCGCCTGCTTGAAAGCCGCCTGCCCTTTACCTCGATCACCGTGATGATCCAGTCCGAGGTGGCAGACCGCCTCTCGGCCCCCGCAGGAAGTGCGGACTACGGTGCGATCACGGCCGTCCTTGGCTATTATGGAGATGTAAAGCGCCTCTTTACCGTATCGGCAGGGAATTTTATGCCCGCGCCCAAGGTCGCCTCGGCCGTTGTTCGTCTTGATCTCTATAAGGACCCACCCTACCGCCCGAAATCCGAGCCCCTCTTCTTCCGCACCCTGCACGCGGCCTTTGCCCAGCGGCGCAAGACCCTTGTGAACGCGCTGTCTGCCGCCATGCCGCAGTACGATAAGGCGGCCCTTACCGCTGTGATCACCGCCCTCGGCCATAGCCCCACCGTCCGTGGGGAGCGGCTCTCTACTGCTGAATTCGTGGCCCTTTCGGACGCGCTTTTTGAATTGAAATAAAGGCTTTCAACCTTAAAAACAGAGGAATTGCGAAACTGCAAAAAAGGAGATACAAGGTGCGACCTTATATCTCCTTTTTGTTTGCGGTTTTACCCAAAGATGTAGTCCCGCTTACTCGATTTCGACCGTGACACGCTTGCCGCAGGTATTGGCGGCCGCCTTCATCACTGTGCGGATGGCCTTGGCGATCTTGCCGTGATGGCCGATCACCATGCCCGTGTCCTCCTCCGCCACACGAAGCACGAACTTCACATCGTCCCCGTCTACGGTTTCCTCCACGGTCACGCTGTCGGGCGTATCCACGATAGCGCGCGCGATGTCGGTCAGAATTTCTTTAAGATCCATGCTGTACCTACCCCTTACCGATGATTACTCGGCCGAGGCGCTCTTTTTGAGAAGAGCCTTCACGGTATCGGTGGGCTGTGCACCCTTGGCGATCCAGGCAGCGGCCTTCTCGCTGTCGATCTTGATCTCGGCAGGGGTGGTCATCGGGTTGTAGTAGCCGATCTCCTCGATGAAGCGGCCATCACGGGGATAGCGCTCGTCAGCCACGACCACACGGTAGAAGGGAGCCTTCTTTGCGCCCATTCTTCTGAGTCTGATTTTAACCATTGTTTTTTCCTCCAAAAGTTTATATTTTTTTGTTTTTTCTATAAAAATCCGATCAGAACGGAATTTTCATCTTGCCGCCGAAGAGCCCTCTCATCTTACCGGGATTTGAGAACTGCTTCATCATCTTTTTCATCTGCTCGAATTGCTTTAAGAGCTTGTTGACCTCCTCGACCGAGGTACCGCTGCCTGCCGCGATCCTCTTGCGGCGTGAGCCGTTGATGACCTCGGAGGGGTGGAGCCTTTCGGCAGGCGTCATCGAAAGCACGATGGCCTCGATACGGGCGAGGTGCCCCTCGTCCACATTCAGGTTGTCGATCGCCCCGGGCTTCATCCCCGGCAGCATACCGAGCAGCTGGTTGAGGTTGCCCATCTTCTTCAGCTGTCGCAGCTGCATAAGGAAATCTTCAAGAGAGAAGGTCGCCTCGCGCATCTTGCGCTCCATTTCGGCGGCCGTCTTTTGGTCAAAAGCGGCTTCTGCCTTCTCGATCAAGGAGAGCACATCTCCCATCCCGAGAATGCGGGAGGCCATGCGGTCGGGGTGGAAGGCTTCAAGCGCGTCCATCCCCTCGCCGACACCGATGAACTTGATCGGCTTTCCGGTCACATACTTGACAGAGAGCGCCGCACCCCCTCGGGTGTCGCCATCCATCTTGGTCATCACAACGCCCGAGATCTCAAGCTGCTCGTTAAAGGTGGTGGCCACCTCCACGGCGCTCTGACCCGTCATGGCGTCCACAACCAGCAGGATCTCGGTGGGGGAGATCTCCTTCCTGATCCTTCTGAGCTCCTCCATCATCTCCTCGTCCACGTGGAGCCGCCCCGCGGTATCGACAAGCACAACGTCATGCCCGTGCTTTTTCGCATGCTCAACGCCCGCCCTTGCGATCTTGACGGGGTTCTGGCCGGTACCGAGAGAGAAGACGGGAACCCCCACGCTCTCGCCCACGATCTTAAGCTGGTCAACAGCAGCCGGGCGATAGACATCACAGGCAACAAGAAGCGGGTTTTTGCCCTTCTTCTTCAAATGCAGGGCGAGCTTGCCCGAATGGGTGGTTTTACCCGCACCCTGAAGACCCACCATCATAATAACGGTCGGGGGCTTGGGTGCGATCTCAAGCTTCGGTGACTCCGAGCCCATCAGGGCGCAAAGCTCCTCATTTACGATCTTGATGATCTGCTGGGCGGGGAGCAGGCTTTCCAGCACCGCCTCACCCACGGCGCGCTCTGTCACGGTCTTGACAAACTCGCGCACCACTTTAAAATTGACATCGGCCTCAAGCAGGGCCATCTTGACCTCGCGCATCCCCTCACGGACATCGGCCTCGGTCAGCTTTCCCTTATTGCGGAACTTTTTCAGCGCCGCGGATAATTTTTCGGTTAATCCACCAAACATGGACACAGCGCGTACTCCTTCGCTTATTTTTCGAGGTATTCGGAAAGAAAGGCGTCAAGCGCGGCACAAAGCGCGCGGACATCCTCCTCTTTATATTCTGTCAGACGGTTGGCAAGCGCACGCAGGCCCTTTGCCCTTTCCATCATTTCGCCGTGGCGCCTGGCAAGCCCCAGCTTTTCTTCAAGCAGAAAGAGCTCCTCCTCTCCCCGCTTGAGAATATGGCGGACACCCTGGCGTGAGATGCCCTCACCCTCGGCGATCTCGGCAAGCGAAAGATCCTCACCGTAATAAGCGCCAAGGAGGTCCCGCGTGCGAGAGGGCAACACTTCACCGTAAAAATCGAGGAGAAATTCGACAGCGAGATTCTTTTCGAACACGGCAAAGCACCCCTGTAAAGTTATTTGCTTTACAAGTATAGCACGTTTTTTCGTCCTTGTCAACAAATTTTTGAAAAAACTTTGTAAAAACACTTGAATTTTTTAAAGAAGTATGATAAAATCCTTTAATGTATGCAGGTGAGTGCTTCATCACACCCTCTCAGGTGATAAATGCAGTCCGAAAGCAACAAATAATTTGGAGGAAAGTGTCGTGCCGAACATCAAATCTGCCAAAAAGCGTGTGAAAGTGACCGAGGCGAAGGCTCTGCGCAATCAGATCTTCAAGTCGCAGATGAAGACCCTCATCAAAAAGTATGATGCCGCAGTTGCCGCCGGTGACCGCGAGCTGGCCACCGCCGCATACAAGGTTGCTGTGAAGAAGATTGACCAGGCCGTTTCTCACGGTATTCTTCACAAGAACAACGCTGCGCACAAGAAGAGCGCATTCACGAAGAAGCTGAACGCCATGGCGTAATAAAAAAGCACTGCACACGCAGTGCTTTTTTATTTTTTTATCGCTTGTACGCTCCTTGAAAGAAGAGGACTTTTCTGGCCTTCCTTGCTGCAAAAAATGATTGACAGAGGGGCAAAAAGATGCTATACTATACAAAACGGGCGGGGTGCCCGTGTATCCGCGGCCTATGGCCAAGAAATCTGTTTTTAGGAGGACAGTATTATGAAAAAATTCAAGCTCGTTTCATTCCTTGCGCTTCTGCTCACAGCGGCGATGCTTCTCGTTTCCTGTGGGTCGGGCGGCACCGAGATCAAGAGTCTGCTTGACAAGGATGCAACCGCGCAAACGTCTACGTACGGTGCTATCGAAAAGGTAAGCGGCCTTACCGATGTTTCCCGTTCCGGCTCGAAAGGTGACCTTTACTACTTCACCTCGTCTGTTACGGTCGGCACCGATGCTTACACAAAGCATATCGTGTACAATGCCGCCACCGACAAGGTCGTGTGGGAGCAGACCGATTCGGAGACCGTGAAAAACAGACCGGTGCTTGTTTCCGAGTACGATGAAAATTCCGGCAAGAGCTTTCCCGCATTCTTTATCGTGCAGAAGACCTATTATGAAACGCTCTCGGACAATGCCTATCCCACGGTCTCGGGTGGCAAGGTCTCTCTTCACAGCTTAACCGGCACCGAGGTTGCTTCGGAAACCCTGACCAAGCAGGAGGCGTCCGCCTCCGGGACGCGGTATGCTGTCAAGATGGATCTTGTGCTGTTTAACGATGTCCTCTACCGTACGACCGAGGGTGGTCTTGAAAGGGTGACGGAGGTTTCGCCCTTTGCCGGCCTGCCTGCTCTTTCGGATCTTACCGCCTATATGGGTGACTACTATTATGCTTGTGACGAGGGAGAGGGCGTTGTCAAGGTGTATGATGCCGAGCTTGCCTTCGTTTCGTCCTATAAGCTTCCCACATATGCTGAGGAGAAGAGCTTCCATATCCTCAAAAACGGCGATATCCTTGCGCAGTATGTGTACGAGGAGGATAGCCTTTCCGACAAGTATTCCTTTATTGATGAGGGAACGAAGTATCAGTTCGTGACCGAGCTTATTTCCGCAAAAAACGGCAGCGCCAAGCAGATCCAGTACGAGTATGTTCTTGATTATGTTAGCGTTCTTACGGATGAGCTTGCCGGCAGGAGCGGTATAAAGGAGGGCAGTGCGCCTCATCTCGCCGTGGGCACCAAGATCGAGAACCGCCGTATGGGTGAGCAGGCAATGCTTATCCTGGATGACAAGGGGAATGCCAAAGAGCTTGCCGAATTTAATGGCGACAGGCTTCAGCAGATACTCCTGCTGGCAGACGGCCGCTGGGCGATTGTGGCCGGAGAGCACGCCTATCTGGTGAATGAGAAGGGCGAGATCCTTGGGGACATCGTAGCGGGGACTCCCTATGAGTCCTTTATCAACTGTGATGGAAAGCTCTATGACTATGACCTTAATGTGCTCTATGATTACGATGCCGCGAACAAAGACTGGTATTCCGGCATCGGAGACGGAGCTATTTTCAGGGAGTACGATGAGAGCGAAAACGCGTACAGCTACTATCTCTTTACCGGCAGCTCTGACCTTAAGAAGATCGTGGATGCTGAGGATGAGGATGTAACCTTCTACGATGTGACAGCCGATTATTACGTTCTTAAGAAGAGGACGGTCGATATGTACGAGGTTGCTACGTACAAGTATGTGTATTACAATCTGCAGGGTGAATCCGTGCTGACACTCACCTCTGCCACATCTTCCGGAAACACGCTTTCCATGGTTGGAAGCGGTGAAAGCTATGCCCTTTATACGGCAAAGAATGCCGATGGGGATACGGTCGTTTACCGCATAGCCATTACCCATTGAACAAAAAGGAAAACCGCCCACGGGCGGTTTTCCTTTTTTTGTCGCTTTTATCTTCTCTTTACTACCGTGTTCTGCGCCTTTACAATGGAGGAGGCGGGATACACGCCGCGCAAAGAGGTAAGGGGATACACGCTCGTATCCTTGCCGATGACCGTGCCGGGGTTCAGAACGCAACCGCAGCCGATATCCGCCCCGTCACCGAGAAAGGCGCCCACCTTGCGTAGGCCGGTCGGATACTCGACCTCGCCGCGCACGATCACGTCCCTTCCGTCTGCCTTCAGGTTGGAGCAGATGGAGCCCGCGCCCATATGCGCGCGGCAGCCGAGGATCGAGTCGCCGATATAGTTGTAGTGCGGTGCCTGGGCGCGGTCAAGAAGCACACAGTTTTTAAGCTCTGTCGAATTGCCGATCACGCACCCTTCACCGAGCAGAACGTTTCCGCGCAGGTAGGCACCGGGGCGCAATTCGCACCCCGCGCCGATCACGGCGGGGCCCGCGATCACCGCGTGCTCGCTGATCTTGACTCCCTCGCCCACCAGTACCCCGGGGAAAAGCTCACGGTATCCGCGGATCCCCCCATCAAGCAGCTGCTTGATGTAAGTGCCGATCTCGGAAAGGATCAGCCACGGATAGCGCCGCCCCTCGAAAAGAGGGCGGATATAAGCCGCCTTTGGGGTAAAGAGCGCTTCGGTAATCACTTCCTTATTCATTTGCATATCCTCCCGCACGGATGGCATCCGTAAGACGCTTTGCGTACATGCGCCCTGCATCCTGCGTTTCGCATTCCACCATCACGCGCACCATAGGCTCGGTTCCGCTCTTTCTGAGCAATACACGCCCCCGGTCGCTGATCGTTTGGCGGATGTCCGAAAGGACGGCAAGCACATTGCTGTCGGCAAGCACGGCCTCCTTATCGCGCACGCGCACGTTTTCTGTATATTGAGGATATAAGAAGAGTCCCTCCGAGAGGGCCGAGAGCGGGCGCTTGGTATCCACCATCTCCTCGGCGATCATAAGGGCCGTGAGGAGCCCGTCACCGGTCGTTGCGTATTTTTTGAGAATGGTGTGGCCGGACTGCTCGCCGCCCAGAGAATAGCCGTTTTCCTGCATGCATTCATAGACAAAGCGATCGCCCACAGCCGTTTCCACAAAGTGGATGCCAAGCTTTGCAAGACTTGTCCTAAGACCGCTGTTGGACATAACCGTGCCCACCACGGTGTCCCCACTCAGCATGCCGCGCCCTGCAAGGCGCTTTGCAAGGATGTAGAGCACCGCATCCCCGTCCACAAGCCTGCCGCACTCGTCCACGGCAAGGCAACGGTCGGCATCTCCGTCAAAGGCAAAGCCCACATCAAGGTGCTTGCTCTCCACAAGGTGGCGGAGCTTTTCTATATGGGTAGAGCCGCAGTCTGCGTTCACGTTCACCCCGTCCGGCTCATCCCCGATGACGTAAAGCTCGGCCCCCAGCGCGCTGAAGACGGTACGCGCGATCGAAAAGGCGGCGCCGTTGGCACAGTCAAGCCCGATGCGGAGCTTCTTATAGGAATTGGAGGCAAGCGAGATCAGATACCCTACATATCGGTTGCGCCCCGCCACGTGGTCGATGATACAGCCAAGCTTCTCGCGCGAGGCAAAGGGCAGATCCTCGCCCACTACCCCAAGCGCAGAAAGATCGCCGTCTAAATACGCTTCAATGAGGGCGGTGACGTCCTCCCCCAGCTTTTCTCCGTGGCGGTCGAGCACCTTTATGCCGTTGTCATAAAAGGGGTTGTGTGAGGCGGTGATCATAACACCGCAGTCAAAGCCGTCATGATGGGTGACGTAGGATACGCCGGGGGTGGTAATAACATGGAGCATATATGCATCCGCGCCCGAGGCGGTAATGCCCGCCACGATCGAATACTCCAGCATATAGGAGGAGCGGCGGGTGTCCTTGCCGATCACGATGCGGGGGCGCGCGGTGCGCGCAGGACAAAGCGGGGAAGCAAAGTACCAGCCGAGAAACCGCCCTACCCGATAGGCCTGCATGGAGGTCAGGCTCACCCCCGCCTCGCCGCGGAAGCCATCGGTGCCAAAGTAGCGGTTCTTCTTCTCGGGCTTTCGTAACCGTGCGATCTCAAGGGTATCGCGCAGGAGCTCATCCGTGGATACCGAAAACAGCTCGGCGATCCGCACGATCTTGTCAATGCCGGGCAGAGCCTCCTCCATCTCCCATTTGGATACAGACTGTCTTGAGACCCCAAGAATCTCTGCCAGCTTCTCCTGCGAGAGGCCGGATTCCGAGCGCAAGAGCGCCATCTTTTTTCCTATCATATTGACCGCCTTTCATATGAAGATATTCTCATTATATGTTATTATATCAAAAGAGAATCGGCTTTGCCACCAACTTTCGGTGGAGAAGAAAAAGGAAAATCGCAACCGAGGGTTGCGATTGACTGCTTTTTAAGTCGAAAAACCCTCTTAACGGTTCTTTTTATCCCGCATTTTATTGTACTTTGTCAACCGATTTTTGCAGAGTATCGAAAAGGGGAGAGCCGGATATACTGAAAAAAGAACCGAAAGGGAGGGAAGGGAGCATGATGAAAAAAGAGAGAAAAAGCGGCGTTCTCCTTCCGATCTTCTCGCTTGGCGGCCCATATGGGATCGGCACGATGGGGAAGGGTGCGCGCGATTTTCTTGAGAGGATTAAGGAGGCAGGCTTTTCTCTTTGGCAGACCCTGCCGCTTTGTCCTCCGGACGGCTATGGCTCTCCTTATGCGGGGGCTTCCTCCTTTGCGGGAGATCCCGATCTTATTGATCCTGATGAAATGGTGGCCGCCGACCTTCTTTTGGAGCGCGAGGCCGAGGAAATGCGCCTCCCCGAAACGGGCAGAGTTGACCGCGCGGCCGCCCTCCTTCGGCGGCAGAAGCTTTTTTCGGCAAAGGAGCGCGTTGACCGCTCTCTGGTTGAGGATTTTCTGCACAAAAATCCCGACACCGCCGCTTACTGTCAGGCCGCCGCCGAAAGGGAAGGGGGCGACCCCTTTGCCTATGCCTTCCTCCAGTATGAATTTTTCCGTGAGTGGGATGCGCTGCGAGGGGAAGCAGGCCGCCTCGGCATTGAGGTGGTGGGGGATCTGCCCATCTATTCCTCCCCCGAAAGCTATGATATCCTCTCCTATCCGGGTGCATTTCTCAAGGGAGAGGAGGGGGGGATAGCCGCCGTAGCGGGGGCGCCGCCCGATGCCTTCTCGCCCGAGGGACAGACCTGGGGCAATCCGCTTTATAACTATGCCGCCATGGCCGAGGAGGGCTTTTCTTATCTTTCCTCGCGCACCGCCTTTCTTGCCGCGCACTTTGATGGGCTGCGCCTTGATCACTTCCGCGGCTATTCCGCCTATTATGCCGTCCCAAAGGATAAGGATGCGCGCTTTGGCGAGTGGCGGGAGGGGCCGGGACAGGCTCTCTTTGATGCGCTTTTTCCCTATACCGAGGGGCGTACGGTGATCGCCGAGGATCTTGGTGTCATTGATGAAGCCACAGAGAAGCTCCGCCTTGATAACGCCTTCCTTTCCACCCGCGTTTTGCAGTTTGCCTTTCTTGGCGACCCTACCAGCCCTCATCTGCCGCATAACTGCACGCCGGACACGGCCGTATATAGCGGCACGCACGATAACCCTCCGCTTGCGGCCTACCTTCGCACAATGCCGGATGGCGAGAAGCACTACCTCCTCCGCTATTGCGGTGCCCGGGGGGAGGAGGATGCCGTCCCCGCGATCCTTGATACCCTCTTTGCATCCTCTGCACGCCTCGCCATCTTTCCGCTTTGCGATCTTCTCGGGGAAGGAGAGGAGGCGCGCATCAATACCCCGGGGCGTGCCGAGGGAAATTGGTGCTACCGCATAAGCAATGAGAGCCTTTTATCGCTCAATACCGAGGACTATCTGTTTCGCAACCGGCTCTACGGCAGAAAATAAAAAGGCAGAAGGCCGGCGGCCTTCAACCTTGAAAATGAGAATGAAAAAAAGGAGATACGAGGCGTGTCCTCATATCTCCTTTTCGTTTGCGTTAACCCCGTGCTTTAGTCGGTCACGTAAGGCAGAAGGGCTGCCTGACGTGCGCGCTTGATCGCGGTGGTCAGCTCACGCTGATGCTTGGCACAGGTGCCCGACATACGGCGGGGGAGGATCTTGGCGCGCTCCGAAATGTACTTGCGCAGACGGCCAACATCCTTGTAATCAATCGCCACGACCTTCTCGGCGCAGAAGGCGCAAACCTTCTTCTTGCGGCGCAGAGCAGGGCGGAAGGGATGGGGTGCATCGTTTCTTTCCATTTGAAAGTTCCTAACCTTTCCGGCTCAAATTCAAGCGGTGTGCGGTATGAGCCTTTTCGCACAACGCGAGGTAATGCTTGGTTTAGAAGGGCAGACTGTCATCGGCAGGCATTTCCTCGAATGCCGCGGTATTGCCGCCCGAATAGGTGGGGGCGCCGTACGCATCGGGGGTGTACTGGGTGTTGTTGCCGCCCATGGGTGCATCACCCTTGGACTCAACAAACGAAACCTCGTCAGCCACGACCTCGGTCGCATAGTGACGGGTACCCTGCTGGTCGGTCCAGCTACGGGACTGCAGCTGACCCGAAACAAGGATCGGACGGCCCTTTTTGAAATAACGCGCTACAAATTCAGCGCTCTGGCGCCAGGCAACAACGGTGATGAAATCAGCCGTCTGCTGGTTCTGCGCATCCCCAGCACCGTTCGAGCGCGCAAAGCGGCGGTTCACGGCGATGGTGAAACGGCAGACCGAGATCTGGCTCTGGGTCTGTCTGATCTCGGGATCGGCAGTAAGGTTGCCGATCAGGATGACCTTGTTAAAGCTTGCCATAGTCTAACTCCTTTGTTGTTTACTCTGCCGCAGCTTCGTCTGCGGGAGCTTCGGCCTTCTTTTCCTCGGCGGCAGCACGCTTCGCAATGGCAACCGTGGTCACCGAGCGAAGGATACCGTCCGTGATACCGAGCACGCGCTCGATCTCAGCCGGGAAATCGGAAGGACTTTCGTAGGACATCACAACGAAATACCCTTCGGTAAGATCGTTGATCGGGTAAGCAAGACGGCGCTTGCCCCACTCGTCCACCGACTTCATCGTGCCGTTCGCGCCAACAAGGGCGGAGAACTTCTCAACAAGGGCCTTGATTTCCTCTTCGGTAAGAGCCGCGTTGATGACGATGAGAGTTTCGTACGAACCGATTCTTTTCTCCATCAGAATACACCTCCTTATGGTCTTGATCGGGGATTGCACAGCTTGTGCCATCCCAAGGAGCCGAACTGTACCTATGCACAGTTCAAACTATTTTATAATTATACATAGTAAGACACAACTTGTCAATAGCTTTTCAAAATATTTTTATGCGTCCTGTATGTCTGCTTCACCCACGGTCTCTTTTGGGTCGGTCGGCGCTTCTTTCTCTTCGCCGTCCTGCTCGGCCTTATCCTCCTTGGCCCCTTCCTCCTTCACGATAAAATCGCGGGGGTTGAAATTGAGGTAATCCTCAATCGCCGTAGGCAGGTGGCGGCGGTTCAGAAGGTGAACGGTAAAGGAGCGGAGGGTGTTCTGCACGGTCGCAAAAACCGGAATGGCGATCAACATGCCGAAAAGTCCGAGGAGCGCATAGCCCACCAGCATCAGGGCGATCGTCACACCCACATTCGGCCGGAGGGCGCGGTGGGTGATGGTGCGCGGCTCGATCAAAAGATTGTCAATAATCTCAAGCCCGATCAGGATGAGAAGCACAGGCAGGGCATAGACCGGTCTTGTAATGAGGAGCACCGTGCCGCAGATAAGCATTGAAAAGATCGTGCCAAAGACCGGGAAAAGGTTGCACACCACAATGGTGAGCGAAAGCAGGGGATAAAAGGGCACGCGGAAAAGAAGGAACAGAAGGTAGGAGGCCGTGCCGAGGAAAAGGGCCGAAAGGATGCGTGCCGAGATAAATTCGGTAAAGTTCGAGTAAAGGCGCTTGATAAACATGGTGAAGCGGTGGTTGCCGCCCGCAGGCAACAGGGCCGCCACCGTCTTTCCGAATACCGCGCCGAGCATACTGCGCCCCGCAAGCAGATAGAGCGAGATGATAAGACCGAGCAGGATGTCAAAGGTCTCCCCCACGATGCCTGTAAGGAGCGAGGTGGCAAGCCCTGCCACATCATCGGTCGCGAGGATGTTGAAGAAACTGTCCTTGACAAACGTGATGGCCGTATCCACAAAGCCCGCGATCACCTCCGAGCCGGCCGAGCTCTCACGCAGGTAGGTCTCCACCTCGGCAAGCTTGGAGCTGACAAGAGCGAAAAGCTCTCTCACCGTGCCGATCATCGGCGGAATGACGCTGAGGAGGATGATGGCGAGCACGAGGAACATGCCGAGATACACCGAAAGGAGCGAAAAGAAGGAAACGAGCCGGGGGCGTTTCTTTTTTCTTTCAAGGAGACGCGAATAGAGCGGTGTGATAAGGTTGACAAAGGGGTAAAGGATCAGGGCGAAAAGAATGCCGTAGGGCAGGGCCATGATCGCGCGCACCGCATTGCCGAGAAAGGCAAAGATGCTGCCGAGGTTGAAAACCAAAAGAGCAAAAAAGATGGCAAGGAGGGCAACTCCGCCGGCATACAGTGCCACGGTCAGGTAGTGCTTGTCGATCTTGAAGCGCTTCATTTTCCGTCCCCCTTTCTCTCTTTGCGTATTCTTCTTTTCCTTTCCTCCTCGGGCGTCAGGCTTTTTCTATATTGCGACACCGAGAAGGAGGAAGCGTAGTAGCTTGTTTCTGTGGTCATGCCGCGCGCGCGGAGCCGCGCATTCACAAAGCGCCGCACGAGCATATAAATGACCGAAAAGAGCGGTATGGCAATGACCGTGCCGAGAAGGCCGAGCCAGCCGCCGATCACCGTGATGGCAAGGATGACCCACATGCTGTTGATGCTGGTCGTTTTCCCCACGATACGGGGGTTGATGAAATTGCCGTCTATCTGCTGGATAACGAGGATCAGAATAAGGAACAAAAATGCCTTGAAGACATCCTGTGTCAGGATGATGAAGAAGGAGGGGATCGCCCCGATAAACGGGCCGAAATAGGGGATGATGTTGGTGGTTCCGACAATCACGCTGACAAGTGCCGCGTACGGCACACCCGTGATCGTGAGAAGAAGGAAGGTTTCAAGCCCCACAAGAATCGAGTCAAACACGCTCCCGAGCAGATAACGGCCAAAGGTGCGGTTGGCAAAGACGAGGGTGTCCGAAACCTCGGCATACAGGCGGCGCGGCATCAGTGCAAGAGCGATGCGCTTGAGGCCGGCCGTCCAGGCTTCCTTATAAAGCAGCATAAAGAAGGAAAGCGCCACGGCAAGGATCAGGATAAGGAAAAAGCCGAGCACCGAGGTGAGAAGGTCGGTGAGGGTGGCGGCAACCGCCGCAAGGATCCGGTCAGAGTTTTGCATGACCAGCTCGGCAATGCTGTCGGCATTGGCGAGGTTTAGGATGCCATCCACCCATTCGATGCCCGTGAGAACAAAGCCGGTCAGATTGGTGACAAGGCTTTCGTAGTTGTTGATGATCTCGGGGATGGTCATCAGCAGCATGCCCGAGATCACAAGAAGGATCACAAGGTAGGAAAGAAGGAGTGCGAAAACTCTTTTCCCCCGCTTCGGGAAGCGCGGAAATCTGTCAAGCCAGCCGAAGACGTACCTTTCACCGAGATTCATCAGCGGATTGCAAAAGTAAGAGAGGATCAGGGCAAAGACGATCGGGCGCAGGGCGGCCACCGCTCCGGCTGTTGCCGCCTCGATTTTCTCGAAACGGAAAATGATGGCGGCAAGCGTAATGAGAAGCAAAAGAGTCGCCAGCGTATGCAGGGCGATCGACATGTATTTCTTGTTGTAAAAGCTCTTCAGCATACCGATCCTCCGTTAGAATAAAGTCGTAATCTAATTATAATACATACAGCACGGCCAAATCAAGGGGAGAAGGAAAAAAATTCGGTTTTTTCGAAAACTCCTCGGGATCCCCCGTGCCCCTCTTGTTTTTTCTGCCGCCGCGTGGTATGATGAAGAAAAAAGGAGGTCGGCCATGAGGGTTTACGAGCGTGCATATGCCAAGATCAATCTGTACCTTGATGTCACAGGGCGAAAAGAAGACGGCTTTCACAGCCTTAAGTCGGTGATGCAGACGGTGGGGCTTTACGATGCCGTTACGGTAGAGGCGCTTCCTGCCGCTGTGCCCTCGGTGTCCATCTCCGTTAAGGGCCCTTACCGTGTCCCGGTGGGGGAGGGCAACCTTTGTTACCGTGCCTCTTTTGCCTATATGGAGGCGGCCGCTGCTCCGATGCGTGTACGCATCCTTCTTGATAAGCATATCCCGGTGGCGGCAGGGCTTGGCGGCGGCAGTGCCGATGCGGCGGCCGTTCTGCGCGCCCTCAACCGTGTGACCGGGCGCCGCCTTGCCACCTCCCGCCTTCTCGAGGTGGCCGCATCACTCGGGTCTGACGTTCCCTTTTGCCTGCTCGGCCATACAAGGCTCTGCGGCGGGCGGGGTGAGCGGATGCAGGTCTTGACCCCTTGCAGCCCGCTTTCGCTCGTGATCCTCCCCTCGCCCGAGCGGGTTTCCACCCCCGCGGCCTACGCGGCGCTTGATGCTGCCTACGGCGGCTTTGCCGAGGAGGGGGAGCACGGCGATATCACCCCTCTGCTTTCGGCACTTTCCGCGCGCAATGCCCACGCAACCGCCCTTTCGCTCTACAACATCTTTGAGGATGTCATTCTTCCCACCTGCCCCGTGGCAAGCGAGAACCGTGCACGCCTTACATCACTCGGTGCACTCTCGGTCCTGATGAGTGGGAGCGGCCCCACCGTTTTCGGCTTTTTTGAAAGCCCCCACGCGGCCAAGATCGCCGCAGAGGCGATCGGCGGTCGTGCGGTTGCCACAAGCACGGTTTGAAAAACGGTCCTCCAAAAGCGCTGCCGCCGGCGGCGCTTTTTTTATGCTTTTTGCAATAAAATCCCCTCCTCGGTGATTGACAGACCACGCCGAATATGATATAATATCATATTACCAAGGAATCGAGTGAGGAAGGGGGTGGCGGCGTGGAAAAGGACGCAAAGAAGCGCGAAATGGACAGCTTTTGGGACATTCGGCGGCTTGTGCCCCGCCGTAAGGAAAGC
>JAZNDG010000037.1:0-12047 GCA_045587985.1 Eubacteriales bacterium
GGGCCACGGCCCGGAGTGGGTGTCCCCGTGGTGGGTGTGCCCGTGGTGGGACCCGCCGTGGTGGGTGTGCCCGTGGTGGGACCCGCCGTGGTGGGTGTGCCCGTGGTGGGACCCGCCGTGGTGGTATCACCGCCGCCGGCAGAACCGCATGCAGACAGCGCCACCATCGTGAAGGCAAGCATCACAAGCAGCGCCGATCGAAAGAAGCTTTTTTTCATAGGACTGGTTCCTTTCCTGAATATCAATTATTATTATAACAAACGCGCATGAAACTGTCAAGAAAATTGGCGAAATCCGTCCCTCGGCAATATCGCCAAAAAATGAAGCCTTTTTTTTATGTTTTAGCGAGAAATATGCCTTGATTTGCAAGGGAAAGCATGATAGAATGAGAAAAGAAGAATGCACCGCGCAGGCGGCAGTGTTAAGGAGTGATACGATGAAGCGAACGACAACGAAGGATGAGTTTTATGGCAAGCAGCCATCGCTTGGCTTTGTGGAATACCTGAAGCGGCCGGTACACGAGAAAAAGCCCACTCGCTTTGCAAGAGAAAAAGCAAGGGCGGACGAGGTAAGAGCCACGGGGCTTTATATCGAGAATCTTTTTCCCGATCCCGAGGGGCTGCTCAACACAGCGACCGAGGATTTTGAGGCCTTCTCAAAGGTATGCGGCATCGGCGGAGAGCGCTTCCCCATCCGTCTTGTGAAGGGGAACACCCCCTGCTTTGAGGCCTACTCGGTCGAGGTGACCGAGGAGGGCTGCACCGTCACGGCAAACGATACCGAGGGGATCCGCCGCGCCATCGTTTATCTTGAGGACGAGATGACCGCGCGCGAGGGGCCCTTTCTCCCGCTTGGAAGGATCGAAAGAAGGCCCTGGCTCAAGAGCCGTGTGACCCGCGGCTTCTTCAGCCCGACCAACCGCCCGCCGAAGAACGGGGACGAGCTTCTTGACGATATCGACTATTACCCGGACGAATACTTAAACCGTCTTGCCCACGATGGCACGAACGGCCTTTGGATCTATACGAGCTACAAGCAGCTCGTGCCCTCGGACATCATTACCGAATACGGCGCCGATTACGAAAAGCGGGTCGCAAAGCTCAACCGCGTGATCGAAAAGTGCCGCCGCTACGGCATCAAGGTCTTTGCCTTTATGATCGAGCCTGCGGGTCTTGCCGAGGGGCTTGGCGAAAAGTACGCGGACATGATCGGCTATGAGGGCGGTGGGGTTTACCACTACTCCATGTGCCCGAATTCAAGGAGAGTGCAGGAATACACCTATGAAGCGGGCAAGCGCCTCTTTACCCTCTGCCCGAACCTTGCCGGCTTCATCTCGATCACGGCGGGAGAACGGCTGACCTCCTGCGCCTCGAATATCGACTTTCACCTCTGCCCGCGCTGCCGCGGCATGAAGCGGGGCGATATTCTTGCCAAGAACATCAAGAACCTCTTTGCGGGCATGCTGGAGGCAAAGCCGGATGCCGAATGCGTCAGCTGGACCTACGGCCACCGCCGCTGGAGCGATGCCGACATCCTGGATTACGTGGCAGGTGCCCCCGACAGCGTCTATCTCATGCAGAACTTTGACGACCGCGGCTTTACCGAGCAGCTCGGCCGTGAGCGCCAGGCAATGGACTACTGGCTCTCCTACATCGGCCCCTCGGGCCTTTTCGAAACAACAGCCGCCGCCGCAAAGGAAAACGGCAAGGGGCTCTGGGCCAAGATGCAGATCTGCTCGAGCCATGAGATCGCAACCCTGCCGTACGTCCCCTCCCCCGCCCACGTGTTCGGGAAGGTGAAGGAGGCCTTTCGGCTTGGCGTTTCGGGCATTATGGAATGCTGGTATTTCGGCAACTACCCCTGCTTTATGAGCCGTGCGGTGGGCGACCTTGCCTTCTGCCACGATTTTTCCGACAAGGACGGCTATCTCCGCTCTCTTGCCGCCAAGACCTACGGCGAAGGGGTGGCCGATGCCGTGATGCGCGCCTGGCGCTTCTTTGAGGAGGGCTACGCGCAGTACCCTGTCAACATCATGTTCAGCTATTACTCCCCCGCGCATGACGGTGTGGTCTGGGAGCTTTCCTTAAAGCCGAAGAACTATTCTCTCTCCCGCTCCTGGCTTCTGCTTGACAAGCCGGACGGCGACCGCATTGAGGAATCGATCCTCACCGGGCATACGCTGGACGAGGCGATCACCCTCATCACCGAGATGAAAAAGCAGTATGAGCGAGCAATGGCCGAGCTGAACGCGCTGAAAAGCGAGGCCGGGCACGAGCTTTCCGACCTTCTCTCGGTCGGCTCTGCCATTTACGTTCTCGCGAAAAGCACCCTCAACATCCTCACCTTCTACCGCCTGCGTGATGCGCTCGGCACCGGCGAGGGTGAGCCGCGCACGACCCTTGCAAAGATGCGCGAGCTGGTGCTTGCAGAGATCGGGGAGACCCGTGCGATGATCACGCTTTGCGAGAAGGACGCCCGCCTCGGCTATCACTCGGAGGCCGAGGGATACAAGTTCTTCCCCGACAAGCTGCGCCACCGTATCAAGACGCTTGAAGACCTGCTTGCCACCGAGTTTTCCGAGGTGGAAGAGCGGATCGATGCAGGGCTCCCGCCGCTCGAATATTACCTCGGAATCGAGGAAGATTGTAAAGCTTACTATACAATTGATGCAAAAATCATCGAGGATGCGGCTTGGGAACCGCTTTCGGACGGTACGACCTTCTTCCGCATAGCCGATGGCGGTGAGGACCTTGTGATCGAGGTGAAGGCAAAGGACGCGGAGGTTGTACATATCTGCCCCGAGTTCCGTCTTTTCAAGGTTTTCCCTCCCATTTCGGTCGAGCTTTCGGCAAGCGGCAACCACGCGCTTTCCACCGGCTGGCTGTTGAGTGAGCATTGGCCCTATCATAAGCCCGAGGCGCAGGCAGCGCTCAAGGATATGTGGAATCTTGTATGCCTGCCGAGCACAGAGGGCGGTGAGCCGATGGCCCGCTTGACCATCAGAAAGGATGTGGCGGGTCTGCGTGGGAGCGCGCCCTTCAAGCTGCGCGTGGGGAATGCAAGCGGTGCCGAATGGACAAACGAGCCGGTGCCGGTCTGCACGCTCGGCAAGGTACCTCTCGTTCCGGGGCGCTTCGGCTTTGTGACCTTTTCCGGCGGCGTTGCCTACGAATACAGCAATAAGAAATAAGGAGATTGACCATGAGCGAACCGATCATCCGCCGCGCAACGGCCGAGGATGCCGAGGCGATCGCCGCGATCGCGGTGGCCGAGTGGGAGGCCATTTACCAAGGATTCCGCCAACAGTTGGGAGATGAGCTCTTCAACATCCAGTACGGCGACTACCGCGAAAAAAAGCGGGCGGCCGTCCTTTCCAATCTTAAAAATGCCGCTATGTACGTCACCGAGCTTGAAGGGCGTGTGGTAGGCTTTATCTGCTTCTTTTATGACGGTGAGACCGGCATCGGCACCATCTCAAACAATGCCGTTTCGGGCGAGGTGCGCGGTCACGGCATCGGAGGACGGCAGTATGAGTTTGTCTTCGATACACTGCGCGAGATGGGCGCAAAATGCGTCAAGGTGGGAACCGGGCTTGACGAGGCGCACGCCCCTGCCCGCCGCGCTTACGAGAAGGCCGGCTTTGACCGCTCGCTCTCCTCGATCACCTACTACAAAATGCTCTGAAAACGGCCGCCGCATATAGGCATGGCCGCAAGCAAAAAAGGAGCTGCTCTGTTTTTACAGCGCAGCTCCTTTTGCTATCCTCGTCATTTTCCTTGGTTCTGCCATTGCTCTGCCAAGGCATTCTGCTTACAACCCAGGCCCTTCTTATATCTTGCTGGGCGGCTCGCAGGATACCCCCCGAAGGTGAGAGGCATCGGCCTCGCACAGAAGAGTGAATCTGCCATCCTTGAAGAGAACGGTGGTAACAGAGGCATTCTTCGCCCAGGCAAGGTCCTTCATCCCGAGAACGCCAAGCCCCATCAGCCGAGCGGTGATGGCGCGGATGGGGGTGGCGTGCGTGCCGATAAGGAGCGTCTTACCCGGGTTCTCCTCGGCAATGGCCAAAAGGGTACGGTAGACACGGTCATAGACCTCGGAAACCCTCTCGCCGTTTGGCGGACAGGCGTTGCCGATATCGAATTTCCAAAGGTGGCGCTCGGAGGGCCAAAGGGTAATAAGCTCATCAAATTTGCGGTTTTCCCAATCCCCGGCAAAGATCTCACGCAGGCCGCGCTCCGGAATCACGGCAAGGCCGCGCTCGGCAGCGGCGCCCGCCACCGTCATGCTCGCGCGGCAGAGGTCGCTGCTGTAAACAGCATCAATGTGGCGGCCGCGGAGGGCAGCAGTCAGGGCCGCGGCCTGTCTTTCTCCGAGCTCTGAAAGGCCAAGGTCGGTATGACCGAGAAAGCGCTCCTCAAGATTGCCGAGGCTCTCTCCGTGGCGGACGATCAAAAGTGTGGTTTCCATAACGATCCTTTCGTTTTTTTCGCTTCTATTCTACCGCACACGCCGCCCCTTGTCAAGAAAATATCCACTTTTTTATCGCACCTCTTTTCTTTGTCCGTATTTTATGATATAATGAAAAAAAGGAGGCTTTCCCTCCCGATTCCGCTTACGGAGGCTTTTATGCTTTACTTTCTTTGGGTGCTCCTCGGACTTCTCCTTCTTCTTCTCGTCACAGTCCTTCTGCGCACCCTTCTCTTCCGCCCGCTTCCCCGCGAAAAGGGGGAGGGCGCACCCTACGATTTTGACAAAGAAGCGGCGATCGAGGCGCTGCGCGCGCTTGTGCGCTGCCGCACGGTTTCCCGCTACCGCAGCGAGGAGGAGGACGATGCCGAATTTGAAAAGCTCGTATCCCTCCTTACGGATCTCTACCCCCATGTGAGCGCCGCCTGTCCGCTCCGCCGCTTTGACGGAAGAGGGCTTCTTTTCCACTGGGAAGGAAGAGAGGCGGGAGATGCGACCGTCCTCATGGCGCATTACGATGTGGTGCCTGCCGAGGATGCAGGCTGGCTGCACCCGCCCTTTGAGGCCGTGCGGACAGAGGATGCGATCTTCGGACGGGGGACGCTGGATACCAAGGTGACGGTAAACGCCATCCTCACGGCGGTGGATACCCTGATCAAGGACGGCTTTTCGCCCCTGCATGATGTGTATCTTGCCTTCTCGGGAAGCGAGGAGGTAAGCGGCCGCGGCATGCCCGAGATCGTGGCCTACCTTGAGCGCAAGGATGTTAAGATCGGCCTTGTGCTGGACGAGGGCGGCGCCGTGGTGGAGGGGGCCTTCCCGGGAGTCCGGTGCCCTACCGCCATGATCGGGATCGCCGAGAAGGGCTTTCTTGACCTTGAATACCGCGCAAAGGGGGCAAGCGGCCACGCCTCCGCCCCCGGCAAGCACACCGCCATCGCACATCTTGCCTCTGCCTGCACCGAGGTCGTCACGCACCCGGCGCGCGCACGCATCTCGCCCCCCGTGCTTGCCATGATGCGCACGCTCGGCCCATATGCAAGCTTTCCCTACCGCATGCTGTTTGCAAACCTTTGGCTCTTTAAGCCCCTGCTTGCCTATATCGGAAAAAAGCGCGGCGGAGAGCTCAACGCCCTTTTGCGCACAACGGTTGCCTTTACAAGAATGACGGGGAGCAACGCGAACAACGTTCTGCCCTTTGAGGCAACGATGGTGTCGAATATCCGCTTGAATCCCGGTGACACGGTGAATGGAACCATCCGCCGTCTTGGCCGCGTGATTGACGATGCGCGTGTGGAGCTCCGCCCGCTCAACGGCATCAACCCAAGCCGCATTTCCCGCACCGATAGCGAGGGGTATTTGCGCACCGTGCGCGCGGTAAGCGCCATCTGGCCCGAGGCCGTACCGACACCCTATCTGATGCTTCAGTGCTCTGACAGCCGCCATTTCGGCGTGATCTCCGACTCGGTATATCGCTTCTCCGCCATGGCACTGACCAAGGAGGAGCGGGCAAGCATCCACGGGCAGAACGAGCGCATCCGCATCGATGCCATCCTGCGCGCGGTGGAATTCTATCTTGCGCTTCTGCGGGAATCCTGATTTCCTTGTGTTTTTTGCCTTTTTCTCTTGCAAGAAAAGGCACTTTCATGTATAATACAAATATAATAAGTCAACCGGAGGATCTACTATGAAAGCCGTTATCACCGTCACGGGTAAGGATGCTGTCGGCATTATTGCCGATGTATCCGCCGTTTGCGCCAAGGCCAAGGCCAACATTCTCGAAATCACCCAGAGCGTTCTTAGCGAGTACTTCGCCATGATCATGCTGGTCAACATTGATGAGCTGACCGTTCCCTTTTCTGAATTTTCCGATACGTTCTCCTCTCTCGGGAAGGGGCGCGGGCTTGATATCCGCGCCGTGCACGAGGAAATCTTTGATGCGATGCATCGCATCTGACGGAGGCGTATATGCTGAATACACAGGACATCCTTGAAACCATACAGATGATCCGCGAGGAAAACCTCGATATCCGAACCATCACCATGGGCATCTCGCTTTACGACTGTGTGAGCGATGATCCCGCAAAGCTTTGCGACCGTATCTACGACAAGATTACAAGGACGGCCGAGAACCTTGTGAAGACCGGCTGTGATATTGAAAAGGACTACGGCATTCCGATCGTCAATAAGCGCGTGGCGGTCACGCCGATCTCGCTTGTCGGGGGGGATGCCTCGCCCGATACCTATATCCGCATTGCCAAAACGCTGCAAAAGGCGGCCGATGCCGTGGGCATCAACTTTATCGGGGGCTTTTCGGCCCTTGTGCAGAAGGGGATGACCAAGGGGGCACAAAACCTTATTTCTGTGATTCCCGAGGCGCTTGCCGAGACCGAGCTTGTATGCTCCTCGGTCAATGTGGCCTCCACCAAGGCGGGCATCAATATGGATGCCATCCGCATGATGGGCGCCGCCATCAAGCGCGCCGCCTACTTAACGCGTGACCGCGGCTCGATCGGCTGTGCCAAGCTTGTGGTCTTTGCCAACGTCCCGGACGATAACCCCTTTATGGCCGGCGCCTTCCACGGTGTGGGCGAGGCCGAAACGGTGGTGAGCGTGGGCGTTTCGGGCCCCGGCGTTGTCAGCTCTGCCATTGAGCGCGCGGGGGACTGTGACCTTTCGGCACTTGCCGAGCTGATCAAGCGTACTGCCTTTAAGATCACCCGTGTCGGTCAGCTGGTGGCCAATGAGGCCTCCCGCCGTCTTGGTGTACCCTTTGGCATTATCGATCTTTCGCTTGCCCCCACCCCCGCAGTCGGTGACTCGGTGGCGAGGATCCTTGAGAATATGGGGCTTGAGAGCTGCGGCGCCCACGGAACAACCGCTGCCCTTGCCATGCTGAACGATGCCGTAAAGAAGGGCGGCGTGATGGCCTCCGGCCATGTGGGCGGTCTTTCGGGCGCGTTTATCCCGGTATCCGAGGATGCGGGCATGATCGCGGCGGTGGAGCGCGGCGCCCTCTCGATTGAAAAGCTGGAGGCCATGACCGCTGTTTGCTCGGTCGGCCTTGATATGATTGCCGTGCCCGGCGATACGACCGAGGAGGTCATCTGCGGCGTGATCGCAGACGAGATCTCGATCGGCGTTGCCAACACCAAGACCACCGCCGTCCGTATCATTCCCGCTTACGGAATGAAGGTGGGCGAAAGCGTGGACTTTGGCGGTCTGCTCGGCACCGCGCCGATCATGCCCTTGCGCACCTATTCCCCCGCAAAATTCATTTCACGCGGCGGCAGAATCCCCGCACCCATTCACAGCCTTAAGAACTGACGGCGCTGTGCTCTACCAAAACTGCAAGGATAAAAAGAACCGCCTTTTAGCGTGATACTCTTAACCGAGTATCACGCAATGAAATAAATCCGCCAAGGCGAATTTGTGAAATGACCTATCGGTCGTGAAATACTTGCTCCGCAAGCATGAAATGCCTCTTGGCATGGGTGGATTTGTTTCATTTCATGTACGACCGAAGGGAGTACATTTCATAGAAAACAAAAGAGGAACAGACAAGAGTCTGTTCCTCTTTTGTTTGTATTGGGGTTCCCCGAAGCGAAGTATGAGTTTTGGGGGTTCACGTATAAGGGCCACCGCTTAGCCCCTTTGCATTTGTCCGGTCAAATGCGATGCTTGCACTTTCGTCAAGGTGAAAATTCTCCGTTAAGGACATCACCCATTGGAGCGGTTCTTTTTATTCGGAGCAATTGATGAATAGGCATTCAAGAATCAAAGCGGATTCATTTTTGCATACTCTCTTTTGCTTTGAGCGATGCGTGGAACATATCCCTTTCGGAAAGCTCCGAAAACCCTTATTTTAGCTTTCTCAAATTAGCCGTATTAGCAATAACGATAAGGGTTGTGTCGGCATCCAGCACCTGCTCGGGATTGATGGTTGCGGTTACCCTCTCGCCTTTTTTTATCGCGACGATGTTGAAGCCGTATTTCTTACGCAAATTCAACTCGATCAAATTCTTTCCTTCCCACTCGCTCCTTATGTCAATTTCGACCATTGACACATCCTTCGACAAAGAAATCATATCGATAAATCCGGAGCTCAGCAAATTCTTGGCAAGGTGGATTCCCGCTTCGTTTTCGGGAAAAACCACCTGATCCGCACCGACGCGAAGCAAAATCTTTTGTTGCATCTCATTGGCACATTTGGCGATAACCGTTTTAACACCCGCTTCCTTACATAAGGTAACCGCCATTACGCTCGCCTCAAGGTTGCTTGCCATACAGATAATCACAGTATCAATACCTCCGATGCCAAGTCGAGAGATAACCTCCGCATCCGTAACATCCGCGCACTTACAAACGGGCAGGTATGCCGCTGCATCATTGACAATCTTTTGGTCAGTATCAACCGCAATGACCTCCATCCCGTTTTCCACAAGCTCTTTTGCAACGGCCGTACCGTACCTTCCAAGTCCAAAGACCGCGTATGTTTTCTTCTTCTGCATATTTCTTCTCCTTTAACCTATACTGATTTCTCCCGTTGGCTCGGATATAACGTTTTGACTTTCATTTTTGCTGCCAAGAGCCACCGCCAACGATATTGGGCCGACTCTGCCGAAATACATCGTAAAGATAATGCAAATCTTCCCAAAAGCATTCAAGCTTGCCGTCAAATTCCGCGACAACCCGACCGTTGCCGTTGCGCTCACGGCTTCATACACCACGTCAAGCGCAGGAGCATGGCTTGTGGCCAACAAAAGAACGGCGGAAGCGGTACATATGGTGATAAAGGTGACCACCACGGCGACAGCCTTTTTGACCGAGTCCTCGGATATGCGGCGTCCAAACAGCGTTGCGCCGCTTTTGTTTCGTACCGTTGAGAACGCCGAACAGAACAAGACCGCAATCGTGACGGTTTTCATTCCTCCCGCTGTTCCCACAGGAGAGCCACCGATCAACATCAGCAGGATCGACACGACCGAGGATGCGTTTGTCAGATTTTCTTGAGGAACAGAGGAAAAGCCCGCAGTTCTTGTCGTGACCGATTGAAACAGAGATACCTGAATTTTATCAAACAAGGACATGTTGCCTATCGTTTGCGGATTTGAATATTCAAAGGCAAATATGAGCCCCGCGCCCACGAATATTAGCCCCAGTGTTACGGTAATGGCAATCTTACTGTGCAAGGTCAAATGCCTGAATATTTTTCTGTTTTTGGGCGAGCTGCCTTTGATGACACGAAGCACATCCCACCACACTATATAACCAAGCCCTCCAAGAACAATGAGGAAAGAGGTGACAATATTGATCAGCGGAACAGTGGCATAATTGCAAAGGCTGTTTTCCGCAATAATATCGATCCCGGCATTACAAAAGGCGGATACAGCGTTGAACAGCGATATCCATATCCCTTTCACACCAAACTCGGGAACGAAAACGAACATATAAAGCACCGCACCGATTCCTTCAATGATCAACGTACCGAGCAAAACGTTTTTAACGAATTTGGCAAGACCCGACATGGTATTCAAATTGAAGGCGTCTTGAATCAGCAGTTTGTCACCGATGCCCATTTTTCTGTTCAAAAGCAGCATTAAACCCGACATAATGGTGATGATGCCGAGTCCACCGATCTGTATCAGAAGCAGTATCACAACCTGCCCGAACACACTCCATGCAGAAACCGTAGGAAGCGTTACCAGCCCTGTAACACAGGTTGCGGTAGTAGCGGTAAAGAGAGCATCAAGATACGGCACAGCTTCACCGCTCGCCGAACTGATCGGCAATGCCAAAAGGGCACTTCCAAGCAAAATCGTCACAAGGAAGCTGAACAGTATTATCTGCGTTGTGGAAAATGTGAATTTCTTATTTCTAACCATAAAGATTTTCCTCTGAAAAGCGCAAAGGAACTAGCATCCTCTTCAGTCAGCCGGTTCCTCGAATATCATCCTATATCAAGAATAGCACATTTTCCTTCTTTCGTCAAGTCACTGTAGAAAATTACATCATGCCGGCCGCCTGCGCCAAGTATGTAAACCCCCACTACGCGCAACGGACTCCTTCTGCCCGTAAAATTCAAAAAGCCGCCTCTTGGCGGCCTTTTGATGGAGCAGATGACGGGAATTTCGTGTAAAGCACGAAGATTTGCGCGCTCTGCGCCTGGTGAGCAAGCTCCCCGATCTCCGAGCGGCAAAATCGAACCCGCTCGCGCTACGCGCGACGGGCTCGTGCACTGCTCCAAAAGAAAGAACCGCCCAAAGGCGGTTCTTTCTTTTGGAGCAGATGACGGGAATCGAACCCGCGTGTTCAGCTTGGGAAGCTGACATTCTACCATTGAACTACATCTGCGTATTTCCTTACGCGAATTATTATAACCCAAAAGGAGGGGGTTGTCAAGTCCTTTTTTGGCGAAAACTTGAAAAAGAAGCGCCGCACTCAAAATCCTGCGTTACCCCTCCGGAAAGAAAAGAGATGTGAAGCGATTCACATCTCTTTTTCTTTACATATCAAGATATCTGCAGGCGGCAAGCGCTGCCACAGCACCGTCTGCTGTGGCGGTGGTCACCTGGCGGATCGCCTTTTTTCTGCAGTCGCCCGCGACAAAGACGCCGGGCGTTTTCGTGAGGCAGTCCTCCCCCGAGGCGATATAGCCGCGTTCATCAAGCTCACAGAGCGAGGAGAAGGGCTCGTTCTCGGGCACCTGGCCGATGGCCACAAAGAGGGCGGTAACGTCAAGGACACTCTCTTCCCCGCTTTCGGTATGCCGGATCCTGACACCCGTGAGGCGATCCTCCCCCACAAGCTCGGTAACAAGCGCCGAGCAGATGACCTTCACGTTCTTGCGGCTTGTGACATCCTCAATAAGACGCCCTTCGCCGGTAAGGACGGCAAGGTTCTGCACGACCGTTACGCTCCTTGCGATCTCCGAGAGCATCACAGCCTCCTGCAGGGCCGAGTTGCCGCCGCCCACGATGGCAATATCCTCACCCGCGTGGAAGGCACCGTCACAGATCGCGCAGTAGGAGATCCCGTGACCGACAAGCCTTTCTTCCATGGGGAGGCCGAGGGTACGGTGATGTGAGCCTGCCGCCACGATGACCGCGCGGCCGGTATATTCGCCCGCCTCGCCGATCACGGTGCGAAGGTCGCCGTCAACACGAAGGCCGACAGCGGTATCCATCTCAAGCTCTGCTCCAAGGTCCATGGCCTGACTGACCAGCTTGTCCCCAAGCTCCATGCCCGAAAGCATACGGAAGCCGGGGTAGTTTTCCACCTTCGGGGAGTGGGTGATCTGCCCGCCGAAGGTCTCCTTTTCAAGGATCAGGACGCTTTTGCCTGCGCGGCGGCCGTAAATGGCCGCCGTGAGGCCGGCGGGTCCTGCACCCACGATGACGATATCGTATACCATCACGCCTTGTTTTCTTCGATGAACTTACGGATGTTCGAGAGGTTGGCGACCGTAGCGACGACCTCGCCCGCACGCTCCACGATCAGGGTGGGCGCAGCCTCGACCCCATAGCGCTTGGCAACGGCAGGCTCCTTGTCGGCCAGAACGACCTCATAGGCGAACT
>JAZNDG010000038.1:0-19947 GCA_045587985.1 Eubacteriales bacterium
TGGTTGTCTTCCTAAGACCGCTTGGCCTCCGACTTTCTCATCCACCTTTTCATAATTTCCCGTATCGTACTTATGATTGGAATACGCCTCAAAGATCGGGGAGAGATAGAGGCAGTTCACCCCGAGCGCAAGAATCTCCGAAAGCTTTTCCGTAATCCCGTCAAGCGTGCCGCCGAAAAAATCGTTGTTCTCAAGGTGACCGCCGCGAAAGGCGGGATACACGGGGGTTCCGCCCTCCCAATCGGTGTGCAGGACGGCATCCTGCCGCAGGGGCGGATCTCCTGTGCGGAAGAAGCGGTCAACAAAGATATGATAGATGATGCCGCCATAGATCCATGCGGGGGGCGGATACACAAAATCGCTGACCGTCAGCTGAAAGTGGGCACCGCTCTCGATGCGCGAAAAGGCCACCTCATCACCCGAAGCACCGCGCATACCGAAAAAGCGGCCGTGCGCCCCCTCGCCGAAAAAGGAATAAAAGTACAGCCCCGCTTCATCCGAGGAAAAGTGGCAGGCATACAGGTTGCATTCCCCCTCTGTTCCCTCTAGGCTCATCCGAAGCGTGCGGTATTCGCCCGAATCGGTAAGGAAACGGCAAAAAAGGGAGGTGGCGGCGATACGGCGGGGGACCGCCAGCATAACGGTGATGCCCTCGGAGCGCAGAACGGCACGGTGGCGTACGGGGCTACCGCCACGCACAAGAAGCACCCGTCCGACCGCCGAAAAGATCCGTTCCTCAAGGAGAGAAAGATAGGAAAGCATCACGCTTTAAGGCTCCCGATATGCCAGATGCGCTCGGCATACTCGCGGATACTGCGATCGGACGAGAAATAGCCCGATTTTGCAATGTTCACAAGTGATTTTTCTGCGAAGAGGCGGGCATCTGCGTAATCCGAAAGAGCACGCGCGGATGCCGCACGGTAGCTTTCGAAATCAGCAAGGCACATATAGGGATCGGCCACCCCCGAGGCAGGAGCGATCAGGTAGTCGGCAATGTGCGAAAAATCACGCCCCGCGATCGGGAAATAGAGGCGGTCAACCGCGGCACGCAGGACATCGGATGCGCGGTAATAGGCACGGGCATCGTACCCCCTTTGCCAAAGATCGAGGACCTCCCCCTCACGCAGGCCGAAGATATAGATATTCTCCTCCCCTACCGCCTCGGCAATTTCAACGTTGGCACCATCCATCGTTCCCACCGTCAGAGCACCCGACATCATAAGCTTCATGCATCCCGTGCCGCTTGCCTCCTTCCCTGCGAGCGAGATCTGCTCGCTGATATCGGAGGCAGGGATCAGGTGCTCTGCCATTGTCACGTTGTATTCCTCGCAAAACTCAAGGCGGATGATGTCACGCGCGGCAGGATCGCGCGAGAGCTCCTCGGAGAGTGCCACGATAAGGCGGAGCACCTCCTTGGCCATATAATAGCCGGAGGCCGCCTTGGCTCCGAAAAGAAAAACGGTTGGGCGGAGCGCCGCGCCCCTTCCCTCACGCACCGTCTGCCAAAGAGAAAGGATGCGCAGGACATTCAAAAGCTGGCGCTTATATTCATGCATCCGCTTGATCTGTACGTCAAAGACGGCATCGGGATCGAGCGGACGAACGCCGCGGGCCGAAAGGAAGCGAGAAAAACGCTCCTTGTTCTCTCTTTTGACCGCCATGAGCCGATCAAGAAGGGCGGTGTCCCCCCGATAAGAAAGAAGCCCCTCAAGCTCCCTTATATCCTCTCTGTATCCTTTTCCGATCACCTCGTCAAGAAGGGAGGCAAGCCTCTTGTTGGCAAGGAGGAGCCAACGGCGGTGGGCAATGCCGTTCGTAATTCCGGTAAATTTCTCGGGCGTATAGGCGTAAAAATCCGAAAAGACACTCCTTTTGAGGATATCACTGTGCAAGCGCGAAACGCCGTTCACGCTGTGCGAGGCAACCACCGAAAGATTGGCCATGCGAACCTGGCCGTATGCGGTGACAGCCATGCGCGAGATGCGCTCAAAATCCCCGACATACGCCCTAAAAAGCGCCTCGGTATAGCGGCGGTTGATCTCCGAAACGATAGAAAATATGCGCGGCAGCTTCATCCGGAAGAGATCGATGCGCCAGCATTCAAGCGCCTCGGGCATTACCGTGTGGTTGGTATAGCTGAACAGGCGCTGCACCGTATCCCACGCCCCCTCCCAGGTATAGGAATGCACATCAAGAAGGACACGCATAAGCTCGGGGATCGCAAGCGCGGGATGCGTATCGTTCAGGTGGATCGCAAGGCGATCGGGAAGAGTCGAAAGGCTCTCCCCTGCCTCAAAATGCTCGGCGATCAGATTGCCGATTGCCGCGGCCACCAGGAAATACTGCTGACAAAGCCTTAACAGCTTTCCCTCCTCGTGGTTATCGGGCGGATATAAAAGCCGTGTCAGCTCCTCGGCCTCGCTTTTCGCGCACATCGCCTTCACATACCCCGCCTGGCTTTCGCTTCCGTCCGGGCGGTGCGCTACATCCCGCGCACGGAAAAGGCGGAGTGTATTGACGGTTTTCCCGTCATTTCCGGGGATAAGAAGGTCATACGGGACGGCACGCACCTCATCGTATTCGGTGTGGATAATGTCAAGTCTGCCGTCATGGAAGTGCTCCTCCACCCGCCCCCCAAAACGGACGGCAACGCTCCTTTCGGGACGGGGGATCAGGTGGATGCCACCCCTTACGATCCAGTCATCCGGCAGCTCGATCTGTGCGCCGTCAATGATCTTCTGCCTGAAAAGCCCCTCTTCATAGCAAAGGGAATACCCGATGGCGGGATAGGAGAGCGCGGACAGCGAATCAAAGAAGCAGGCGGCCAGCCTGCCAAGCCCACCGTTTCCGAGCCCCGGGTCCTTCTCAAGAGCCAAAAGAGCGCCGATCGTGTGGCCGTATCGCACAAGCTCCTCCGCAAGCTCTCCTCTCACCCCAAGCGATGCGAGGTGAGAGGGCAGCGTGCGCCCCACCAAAAATTCCATGCATAGATAGGCTACGCGCTTTTTCCGCTTTTTTCTTATCTCCTCGGAAAAGGCAGTACGGCGCTCCTCAAGGATCTCCCGCAGAGCAAATACGGTGGCGGCATACCAATCGTCAAGGCTTGCCGTATCCGGAGAAATACCGCGTGTGGCAAGCTTGGCGCGCACAAGCCTTGTAAATTCTCCCTCGCTCAATCTGTTTTTCATCAAACACTCTCCTTAAGCTCTCGGTATAGCGCAAGGTATCGAAGGGCCGAGCGCTGCCATGAAAAATCCGTACGCATGGCCGCCTTAGCAAGGCGAAGCCATCGGCCGTCATCTGCGCGGTAAAGCGTGATCGCATCACAAACGGCATCAAAGAACGCATCCTGCGAATCCTCCTTGAAAAGGAATCCACAGCCCCCCTGCCTTCCCCACGGCACAATACTGTCAGAAAGCCCGCCAACCGCACGGACAACCGGAACAGCACCGTAGCGGCAAGCGATCATTTGGGCAAGTCCGCATGGCTCACGGCGGGAGGGCATCAGGAACAAATCGGCAGAAGCGTAAAGTTTCGTTGACAATTCCCTATCAAAACGCAGAATGACACGCACTTTCCCCGGATTTTTCCGTTCAAGCTCCAAAAGCGCCTGCTCATAGATAGGCTCCCCGGTGCCCAGCACAACAAGGTACGCACCGAGCGCAAGAATCTTCTCTGCCGCCGCAAGAAGGAGGTCGATCCCCTTGGCCTCAACCAGCCGACCGACCATAAGGAGCAGGGGCGCTTTCCCACGCATGGGAAAGCCAAGCTCGCTTGAGATGGCGGCGCGGTTTTCACGCTTTCCCTCCTCTATATGCAAGGAGTTATAGGGATACGGAAGGTCCTTCCCCTTCGGATCAAAGGCGCGCAAATCAATTCCGTTCAAGATCCCTTCGATCCCCCGAGGAAGCCCTGCGATAACCTCCGAGAGCCCTCTGCCAAACGTGGGCTCCTTAAGCTCCTCGGCATACCGCTTGCTAACCGTGGTCACCCTGTCTGCCAGAAGCATCCCACCCTTCAAAAGATTGAGAGAGCCGTTATGCAAAAGGAGGTCTTCATGTGCGGGGTGAATATCGAGAACATCCGAAAGGATATTCCTATCAAAAACACCTTGGTAATCGATATTGTGCACGGTCATGACCGTACGGATACCGCGCGTGCGCGCGTCATAGGCATATACCGTGCGCAGGTAGATCGCCACAAGAGCGGTTTGCCAATCCTGAAGATGCACAACATCCGGCACACGGTCACTGCTTAAAAGAAAGGAGATCACAGCGCGCGAAAAGAAGGCGTACCGCTCTCCGTCATCAAATTCACCGTAGAGGGAGGGGCGGTCAAAATAGCGTGCCTGATCGATAAAGAAATATTCTACCCCGCGCCGCCAAAGAGAACGAACCGAAAATTCTATTTCTCGCCAGGCAAGAGAAAGCGTGCCCCGATAGACCTCCTTCATCCTCCTTCTGTATTCCTCATTCACAGCGCGATGAAGAGGCAGAAGCACCGATACCTCTATCCCCTTCTCGCTTTGATAAAGGGCAGGAGGAAGCGCCCCCGCAACATCTCCGAGGCCACCGCTGGCGCAAAACGGCGCCGCCTCGGAAGCAACAAACGCAATCTTCACTCGATCTCCCCCTCTTTTTTAGCCTCAATGCGGCTGCCCTGCCCTACGACCGTGATATCCTCCCGCCCACCGGAAGGATTGCCGACCACCGCGTTTTCTCCGATGACGGTATCACAATCCACGATCGCGTAATGCACGCGTGCGCCGCGCCCCACCGTCACATCCGACATAATCACCGAATGATGCACCTCTGCCCCCTCAAGCACCCGCACGCCGCAGGAAAGCACCGAGTCCTCTACCCTTCCGTGCACCTCTGCCCCTTCGGCGATCATGGAATTCCGTATGACAGCACGCCTTCCGACAAATTGAGGCGGCCGATCCTCCGTGCGCGAATGGATGGATACCCCCGGTGTGCCCTTGCGAAGGATCGAATCCTTTCCCAAAAGATCCATATTGGCCTCCCAAAGGCTCTTTACCGTACCGACATCCTTCCAGTACCCGGAAAATCGGTAGGCATACAACCCCTCGCCCGCATGCAGCATGGCAGGGATCACATCCTTTCCGAAATCACCCGAGGACGTAGGATTCTTTGCGTCCTTTTCCAAATATTCAACCATCGCACCCGTGTTGAATATGTAGATCCCCATGGAGGCCTGCGTCCCCTTCGGATGCGCGGGCTTTTCCTCAAATCCGCATATTCTGTCACCGGGACCTAAATGGCAGATCCCAAAGCGCGAAGCCTCCTGTAACGGAACCGATACGGTGGCAACCGTACAAATGCCGCCCATTTTCTTGTGATGGGCAAGCATGGCGGCATAGTCCATCTGATAGACGTGATCGCCGGAAAGGATGAGTACATAGTCGGGAGAATAGCGGCGGATAAAGGAGAGGTTTTGGTAGATGGCATTTGCCGTACCGCGATACCATTCGGCACTGCCGTTTCCCTGATAGGGGGGGAGCACAAACAGCCCTCCGCGGGCACGGTCAAGGTCCCACGGTGCACCGTTGCCCACATATTCATTGAGGGCGAGAGGCTCATACTGGGTAAGAACCCCCACCGTATCAATGCCTGAATTCGAGCAATTGGAAAGAGCAAAATCAATGATGCGGTATTTGCCCCCAAAGCTGACAGCAGGCTTGGCGGTATAGCGGGTCAATGCAAAAAGACGGCTTCCCTGCCCGCCCGCAAGCAGCATGGCAATACACTCTTTTTTTAAAAACATAAAAAACTCCTTGTGTCATGTCATAATAAGGTGAGGATCGTTTCTTTACGGCGGAGCACAAGGCCAAAGGCGGGCGGAAGGTCAAGGATAAGGCGGTTTTCCACCCCTCTTGTGTGATACCCATCCTCCAGCGGCCCTTCGGTCGAAAAAACGGTTTTATAAAGTCCGCTCTTCGGGAGCGAAAGGGCGATACCACGCTCATATTGAGAAGAAAAGCTGATCACGACAATAAGCTCTCCCCCCCGTGCATCACGGCGCACAAAGGCAACGAGCGAGCGCTCGTTTTCGTCAGGCAGAAGCCAGGAAAAGCCCTCCTTGCAAAAATCAAGCTCGTAAAGCGCGGGGGTTCTAAGATAAAATCGGTTGAGAGCGGCCACATACTCCCGAAGGGCATCATGCTCGGCATCGAGAAGTGTTTCCCAAGGAAGGGCATGATCGTAATCCCATTCATAAGGAGAAGCAAACTCTGTGCCCATAAAAAGATGCTTTTTCCCCGGAAAGGTCATAAGGAACAAAAGCGCCGCCCTGAAAGCATCCGCCCGCCTCTTACCGCGCTCATAAAGCTTTGAAAAAAGAGAGCGCTTTCCGTAAACCACCTCGTCATGCGATACAGGGAGAATATAGCGCTCGGAAAAGGCATAGGTGATAGGAAAATTCAGTGCCCGATGTCCTTCCCTTCTTTCATCGGGTGAGCCGGCAAGGTATGCAAAAAAATCGTTTGCAAAGCCCATGTTCCATTTAAGGGAAAAGCCGAGACCGCCGGTATCGACCGCACCCGTGACACCCGGATACGAGGTGGATTCCTCCGCGATCAAGAGCGCCTCGGGCATCTCCCTATCCTTTGCGATCGAAAGCGCACGGAAAAACTCCTCTGCCTCACGCGAAATATTCGTGCCCTCGGCATTGGGCTCCCACTCCCCTTCTTTTCTGTCGTAGTCAAGGTAGAGCATGGAGGCAACGGCATCCACCCGCAGGCCGTCTATATGGTATTCGCGGAGCCAGAAGAGGGCATTTGAAATCAAAAAGCTCCTGACCTCGCGGCTTCCGAGATCAAAATAAGCGGTGCCCCAGGAGCGCGACTCCTGCCGCCATGGGACTTTATATTCATAGAGCGGTGTACCGTCAAAGCGGTAAAGGCCCCATTCATCCTTGGGAAAGTGGGCGGGCACCCAGTCAAGAATCACGCCAAGCCCCCCTGCGTGCAGCCTGTCCACAAAGGCGCAGAAATCCTCCGGCGTGCCAAAGCGAGCGCTTGGCGCATAATAAGCGCACACCTGATAGCCCCAGGAAGCATCGTACGGATATTCGGCCACCGGCAAAAGCTCAACGTGGGTATAGCCCATATAGGAAGCATAGGCAAGCAGCGCCTCGGCAAGCTCCCCATACGAAAGATAGCTACCGTCCCCTCGGCGGGCAAAGGAGGCAAGATGCACCTCAAACACGGCAAGCGGCGAGGAAAGCGCCCCCGCGTGCCCCCTTGCGCGGCGCATAGCAAGATACGCTTCATCCTTCCAGGAATAGGAGAACGGATCAAGAAGGAGAGACGCCCCATCATCACCTCCGCGCGAGGCAAACGCATAGGGATCCCCACGCAAATAGCTCCTTCCACCATGCTCGATGCGAAATTTATAGGCCTTCCCCGTAAGGGGGCTATCGCTCTTGACAATCAAGGAAAAGATGCCGCCCTCGGTTTCGCGCAGCATAAGGGTGCCCTCGCCCCAATCGGTAAACTCGGCAACCAGAAAGACCCTCTCTGCTTGCGGGGCAAAGACGCGGAAGGTATAATGATATTCCTCATCAACGCAAGAAGCATGTGCCCCAAGATAGTGATAGGCTGTGGAGGATGTGCCCTCATGAAAATAATAGCGCTCTTTATCCCACATCTCGGTGCCCTTCCTCCCCCGCTATCGCCGCAAGAATCACCCGTCTTGCGCGGCGGCCGAAAAGAGCGCGCAAAGCGCGCCTTCTGTAAAAATATGATACGAGAACAGTATCGCACCTTTTCATGATTTTTATGAAGAAAGCAAGGATTTTCCGAAGGAATCCAAGGAAGATTTCACCGATACGGAGAAGAAGGAGGAGGGGCGGCCTTATGACAAAGAGGATCGGATATTTCAAAAGAAAAATGACCCTATACTCAAGCGGCAAAAGAAAGCGGGTATAAAGACGGGCCGCAAGAAGGCCGCCCGAGAACACCAAGGCAAGCACAAAAAGCCTCACACGTCCCTCTGCCTGCCAAAAAAGAAAAAGGATCAAAAGGAGAAAGGCAGAAAACGAAAGAAAAAAATCCCGCAGGAAAAGAAGGCACCGCCCCCTCTTCTTTCTTTTTCCGACTTTCCTTTTACATACAGAAGGAAGTCTTTCGGCAAGCGCTTCCGGATACTCGGCGGGAAGGGGCAATACAGCACGGAAAAGAAGGCGTACCGAAAGATATAGCAGTACGCCGAAAAGACCAAAGAGAAAGGCAAACGCCGCAAGGCGCAAAAGCGCCAGCATGGATACCTCCATCTTACCCAAAAAGGCGGCCAAGGAAGGAAGAACGCGACTTCCCCCTGCCTTCCTCATAGAAAAGCGCGCTGATTTTCCCCTCCACGGTTACATCTCCCGTATCAAGGAGCAGCTTGGTAATATGTAGCCCTTCTCCCTCAAGCACGAGATTGCCGAGTGCTGTTTTGAGATGAACGCCCCCCTCATCAAAGGAGAGAACCTCGAGAACGCCGTCAAGCGACAGCTTTTCTCGATTTTTAAGTGAAAGAGAATGCTTCCCCTCCGAGGCAATGCTTTTTTCGGGTAAATTCATATCCGTCACCCCTTTCCGTAGTCTTATATAAGCAGTATATGCAAGGGGGCTGCGGGATATGAAAAAAGCCCCTCCCGAAAGGAGGGGCCAAGGGGGTTATAGGAAAAGGAAAAAGGGCGGTTAACCGCCCTTTTAATCCGCAAGGACCTCATACATCTCGGCAGCATCTGCCTTCTTTGTACTGTCCTTTATCTCGGTCACACGTATCCGCAGGATTTTTGTGCCAAAGGTAATTTCGATCACATCGTTCTCTTTCACATCGTAAGATGCCTTGGCAGGACGACCGTTGACCGAAACGTGTGAACCGTCACATGCCTCATTGGCTACCGTGCGACGCTTGATGATGCGCGATACCTTGAGGTATTTGTCAAGGCGCATTTAGGCGTGGTCTTTGTCCTTCAGTGCCTGGCTGGCAGAGAAAGCAGGACGCTTGCAAGCGGCGATGCTGATCTTTTCGCCGGTCATGGGGTTACGGCCATCACGAGCGGCCTGAGCCTTTGCTTCAAAGGTACCGAAACCGATGATCTGAACCTTGTCACCGTCAGCGAGGGCATTGGTGATCGCCGCGAAAACGGCTTCCACAGCGGCCTCAGCCTCCTTCTTCTTCATCTGGGTTTCCTTTGCAACGACGTCGATAAGCTGAGTCTTGTTCATAGCCTTTTCCATCCTTTTACAAATTTTTTGTGTTCCAGCATACTTATCCGTACGCTCTTACACCAAATATTATACCATCTTTGTCTAAAATTTTCAATAGTTTTTAATTAAAATGAAGATTTTTGTGCTATCTGCACATATTTTGGCGAAATATGGCGAAGATTAGGCGTTTCTTTTTCGCAAAATCACAACAAATGCAAAAAATTCCTTACATTTTTGCGGATTGATTTGCACAGCCCCACGATGCAAAAAAGCCGAAATCCCCTTGTGCTGCCGCGGGTTTTCCTCCTTTTTAAGGGGGGCGTCTTATAACGGATAAAAAATCAAACGCAGAAAAAAGACGGTTATCTGCCCCGCTGTGCACGCCGTTTTGCGTATGAGCGCAGAAAGGCGGCGAGCCTATCACCGTGCGGCAGAAGTGCAAGGTCGGAGGGATCAAGACCACCGAGCGGAAAAAGGAGCAGGAGATAGACAAGCCCCCCTGCCGCGATCGAAGGAAGAAGGGCAAGCCCCCCGATGGGCGCCGCAAGGCGGAACACAAGGAATGCCGCAAGGGCCGAAGCGCCCGCCGAAAGAGTGGGGGCAGGCAGGCATGATGCAAGCGAAAGGCCGGGCAGCGCAAAGCGAAGCACGAAGAAAAAGTTAAGGAGAAAGGCAACGAGATAAAAGGCAAGCGTTCCGAGCGGGGCGGCGAGCGGCCCCACCGCAGGCGTCAGAAGAAAAAGAACGGCAATTTTCACAAGAAGCCCTGCCGACATCGAAAGAACGGGCAGCCCCTGGCGCCCAAAGGACTGCAGCAAGGAATTGGTAACAGCGAGAAGGGCCAGAGGAAACACCGAAAGCGCAAGGATCGCAAGAGCACCGCCCGCATGGGCCGCCATATCCGAGTCCCCGACAAAGACAGCGGCAAGAATCGGACGGGAAAGCACGCTCATCCCAAGTGCCGCAGGAAGCGAAATGAGGGAGGCGGTGCGAAGGGAGGATGTGGCATACCGCTTTGCCAAGGAAAGATCTCCTCTTGTGCGTGCCTCGGTTATATAGGGGACGATCGCAGAAGCGATCGGATAGACAAGAACGGCCGGCATATTAAAAAGCGTGACCGCCCCGGTTGAGTAGTCGGAAAAGACAGCCTTGGCAAGCTCGGCGCTCCCATAATATTCAAAAAGAAGCGGACGCATCATTTGTGCATCGAGAAGAGAGGCAGAGGACATAACACCCGCCGAAAGCGCGATCGGAAACGCGATCCTTGCAAGCTCACGAAGAAGGGGGGTGCTTTTTGGCGCTATGCTCTCCTCTCCCGCTACCGAAAGAATCCCCATTCTGCGATAGCGGGTATAGGTAACAAAAAGATAAAGGGTGCCAAGCGCGATCCCAAGCGTAATGGCGAGCACCGAATACGCGGCGGCAAGCGGCCTATCCCCCCCAAGCCTTAATACAGCACCGACCAAAAGAAGACCGAGAAGCATTTTCCCAAAGGCCTCAATAATGCCGGATACAGCCGTGGGCGTCATCCGCCCAAAGCCTTGGAAATAGCCGCGAAAAACGCTTGAAAGACAAACAAAAAAGAGGGCGGGGGCAATGGCAACGAGGCAAAGATACGAATCTCCTCCCGAATTTCCGTTTGCGATCGGCCCCGCAAAAAGAAGCATGGCACCCGAGCCCAGCGCGCCGAGGGCGGCAAGGAAGCCGAGCGAGAGGGAAAACACCCGAGAAAGTGTGAGGGGGCGCCCCTCTGCCCGCGACCTTGAAACAAGAAGCGAAACCGCCACAGGGATCCCTGCAGTAGAGATCATGTAAAGAAGAGTGTACACAGAATAGGCTGCGTTGACATTCGCCATCTCGTCCCCGAGAATGCGATTTAAGGGAACCTTATATAAGAACCCGAAGACCTTTACGAAAAGATTGGCAAGCGCAAGAACGGCAACACCCCCGAAAAAGGTCGTGGCTTTTCCGCCCTTGCTCCTCCTCTGCCTCATAAGCACCTCCGTGGATCAGTCGAAATAGTGATTACGCAGCTGCGTAAATTCCCCTTTCAGTTTTTCCACGTCCAGTGTTTTACATTCACCGTTTTCATACAAAATGGCTCCGTCCACCACCGTCATGCGTACATCCGATGAGGCAAGCGCATAGGCAAGCGAGGCCGCAGGGCTGACGAGCGGAAGCGCGTGCAGGCCGGTAAGATCAAAGAGCGCAAGATCGGCGCGCTTTCCGACAGCAAGGACACCGCAATCGGTACGTCCCTGGGCGAGGGCGCCGTTTTGGGTGGCAAGCGGGATCGCCGCCTCTGCCGAAAGGCAGTCGGGCTTCCCTGTTGTCCCCTTGGCAAGCAAAAGGGCGGTCTGCATCTCGCGCAGAAGATCAAGGCGGTTGTTAGAGGCGGCACCGTCCGTGCCGAGGGCCACACGCACCCCTGCCCCAAGCGTATCGACAAGCGGCATGATCCCGCTGCCGAGCTTTAGGTTGCTGATCGGATTGTGTACAGCCACAGCCCCGTGGGAGGCAAGGATCGCGCGGTCCTCCTCTGTCAGATGGACGCAATGCGCCGCCACCACCGGCACCTCAAAAAGGCCGTTTTCGAGGAAAAAGGCGGTAGGCGTTTTTCCGTTGCGTGCGATGCATTCAGCGTGCTCCTTTTCGGTTTCCGAAAGATGGATCTGCACCCTCGTGCCAAGCGCCCCGGCAAGTGCTGCCACCGTGCGCACAGCCCCTGCCTTATTGGTATATTCGGCATGAAGCGAAAGGTCAACAAGGATCCTGCCATCCTCTTTACCGTTCCAATCGTTAAAGAGGCGAACCCCCTCTGCAACACGGGAATCCTTCGTATAATCGGCGTTTTCGTCAAAGGAAACAACACTGCGCGAGAGATTGGCCTTGATGCCGCTCTCTGCCACCGCTTTTGCCGCTTCGTCACAGAAGAAATACATATCCGAGAAGGATGTGATGCCCGCCTTCAGCATTTCGGCGATCGAAAGCTTGGTGCCGAGATAAACGGCGCGCTCGGTAAGGCGGTCCTCAGCCGGGAAGATACGCTCGGAAAGCCAGCGGTCAAGCGGAAGATCCTCTCCGTATCCGCGAAAAAGGGTCATTGCCGCATGGGTATGGGCGTTGACAAGGCCGGGCATAAGAAGGCACCCCTCCCCCGCTACCGTGCGGTCAAAGCGCCCCTCGGGACGGGCGGTGTCAATAGCGGTGATGAACACCCCCTCCACCGTTACATAATGCGGCACGGCGGGATAAGGAGGCGGAAGAAGGACTCGATCGAAGAGAATTTTCATATTTTACCCCAGAAATTCCCGATAGACCGAGGTCGCGGGAATATACGTTTTTGATATTTCGTCAATGCGGGAGAGAGCCTCCTCAATACGGCGAGCCTCCCCTCGGAAGGGGTGCTTTGCGGGAAGCCCCGCGAGAAGAGGAAGCAGATACGGCTTCAGCGCGGAAAGCTCGTAGGCAAGTGTCGAATCGATCTTCACATCTACCGTATCGATATAGGGGAGGATGTGCAGCTCCTCATTGGCGCGCACGCTCTCCCACAGCTCAAGGGTGAAGGCGGGGCTGGCACCGCGGAAATTATAGTCGCGGACAAGGCGGCGCAAAAGACGGAGCTCGGTACGGTCGAAGAAGGCATCCCCGATCATAATGCCCCGCTCGGCAAAGGCCCCCACCGAGCAATAGGCATGCCCTGAAAAGTGGGCTGTCACCTCGGGATAGATCGCCTGGATGCCCTCGAAAATAAAGACATCGTGATCCCCGGGCGGCACGGTTTCATAGGAGGTGCGCTTTCCCGAAAGGAAATCAAAGCGCGGCAGCCTTGCCTCTCGCTCGGCAAGAATATCCGCAACCGCCTCGCCAAAGGCCTCCATATCGATGGTGGTGGGAGAATCAAAGTCGATCCGCCCGCCGGTTGCCTCAGCACGCCGAAGGAGCACGTCACGGTCAAGATAAAAATCGTCAATCGATACGACATGCACACTGCGGCCGGCCTCTGAAAACTCCGAAATCAGCTTTTTTGCAGTCGTGGTCTTGCCGGAGCAGGTAGGCCCCGAAAGCGTGACGATGCGGCAGTCCGATGCGATCGTGCGGCGCACAGCCTCCGAAAGATCCGCCTCATAATCAGCCTCGCACGCCGCAACGTACGCCCGCTTATCCGACTCGCCTTCAAAGACCGTTCTCGCTCTTACCATACTTATTCTCCTTGAAAAAATGTAAGGATTTTTTCTCTCTGTGAGGGAATCCCCGCTGTGCTGTCGCCAAAGCGGAGCTTTTCTGCATCTCGCAGATATTCATATGGATATTTTGGTACAAATATGCGTTCAATGAGGGTATTTCCTTCCCCGGGCGCACGGTGCTTGACAAGCTTGGTGACAGCACCCGCACCCGCACCGAAGACGGTATGCAGCTCCTCCATCATAAAGATGTTGTAGAGCCCCTCGGTGCCCGGAAGCGCAAAGCCCACGTTCTCAAGATTGCCGACCGTGTTCTTCTGGCGATACATATAATAGGGGCGGTAGCCGGCAAGCTTGGCTTGGATCTGTGAATAGTCAACACTCTTTGCCGCATCCTGCGTGCCGAGCGCGTAGATGCCGTCCTGCTGGCGAAGAGAGGCGGCACGCTTGACCGAGAAGGTATGTACCGTGATGTTTTCGGGCGCAAGGGCCAGGATCTTGTCAAACGACTCGGAGAAATTGCGGAAGGTATCATCGGGAAGCCCTGCGATGAGATCTACGTTAATAGCCGAGATCCCCGCCTCCCGCGCCATGGAATAGGCACGGTAAAAGTCCTCCACGGTATGGCGGCGGCCGATCGAGCGGAGAACGTCATCCGAAAGAGTCTGGGGGTTGACGCTGATCCGCCCGACACCGCCCGCGGAAAGAACGGCCAGCTTTTCGCTCGTAATGGTATCGGGGCGCCCTGCCTCCACAGTAAATTCAAGAAGAGTGGCAGGATCCACGTGCTCCCCGATCTTTTCGAGCAGGCGCGCCATCTGATCGGCATTCAGGACGGTGGGCGTTCCGCCGCCGACATACACGCTTGCCACGCGCAGCCCAAGCTCGCGGATAAGTGAGAAGGTATGATCAATATCGCGGTAAAGCGCCACAAGATACTCGTCCACCAGCGAAAAGAGCTTGCTTGACGTATAGGAAACGAAGGAGCAATAGGCGCAGCGCGAGGGGCAGAACGGAATTGAGATGTACACGCTGCAAAGATCCTTTGCAAGACGGGAGGTCAGCTTCATCTCGGTGGACGCCACCGAAACGGCAAGCGCCGCCTTGCGCGGGTTAAGGAAATATTCATCGCGCAATATAGCGCGGGAGTTTCGGATACCGTTGCCCTTTTGAATTAGCTCGGTGGCTACCTTGGCGGGGCGCACACCGGTGAGAATTCCCCACGGGGGGGTATAGGAGAACATCTCCTTCCCCGCCGCAAGGAAGGCACGGCCGACAGCGATCTTCACCGCCCGCTGCTCGCTCTTCCCCTCGGCATACGGGCAAAAGCCCTCGGCAGAAGCGATCTTATCCCCTTTTTTGATGACGGTTGCGGCCGATATCCCCTCCTCGGTCTTTCTTGCGCTGACCTTGACCTCGGGAATATCGGGGCCGGGCTCCTCATCCTTCGGAAAGCTTGCCCCGGGAAAGTACACAAGGCAGAGCGTTTCGGCATAATAGCGGCTGATCTCGCCCTCAATCTCTAAAATCATGTGCGGCCGCCTTTCCGAAGACGCAGCGAATCCATCACGACCGTCACAGGTCCGTCCAGTGTCACGGTAATCTTCATATCCGCGCCAAAGCTACCGGTGGCCACCGCGGCCACCCTCTCGCGAAGGAGCGCGACAAAATACTCGTAAAGCGGCTCGGCCACGGTAGGATGGGCGGCGGCCAGGTAGTCGGGCCGGTTGCCCTTGACATAATTGGCGGCCAGCGTGAAATTCGAGATCACGAGTGCACCGCCGCCGATATCCTTGACCGAAAGGTTCATCTTATCCGCTTCATCGGTAAAAATACGCAGCTTCGAGATCTTTTCGGCAAGAAGGAGGGCGTCCTCTTCTCCATCCCCGTCAAGGACGCCGAGAAGAATCATGAGCCCTGCCCCGATCTCTCCGGTCGCAACACCGTCCGCAATGACCGAGGCCCCCGCTACGCGCTGTAATACTGCAATCATAAAGCACCTTACCTACTGACGCCGCGCACGACATCGAGAATGCCGTCAATCTTGCGGAGTCTTGAAATAATAGAACGGAAATGGCTGACATTCTTACAGCCGATCGAGAGGTTGATGATCGCCTTTCCTCCCGTATTGGCCCCCGTGTTGACCGACATAATGGTCACACGCATTTCGGCAAGCGCCACCGAAATATCGGCGAGAATGCCGATACGGTCGATCGTAAAGATCTTGAGCATAGCCTCAAAAAGATCCTCGCTGCCGTGCGAAACGAACTCGTCCTCCCAGGAGGCCTCTACCCAGCGCCCCTGCATTTCGGGGTTTCTGCGGCCGCGCTCTGCATTCGGGCAATCGGCCTTATGGATCGAGGTGCCAAGACCGCGTGTGACAAAGCCAACCACCTCATCGCCCGGAAGCGGATTGCAGCACTTGGCAAACTTGATAAGGCATCCCCGGGCACCGTCCACGATCACACCGCTGTCCTTCTTGAAGGAGCGCGGCACCTTTGTGACACGCAAAACAGGCTCTGCCTCCTGCACGGGGGGCGGACAGCGGCGCTCAAATTCCTCGCGCATCTTGCCGGCGATATGCGAAACGGTAAGCCCGCCAAAGCCAATGGTGTTATAGAAATCCTCGGGATCCTGAATGCCGGTACGCTCGGCCACCCGTGTGACCACCGCAAGCTGATCCTCCTCGGTAAAGGGACGGCCATAGCGGCGGAGCTCACGCTCCACCTCCTCTTTTCCGAGGGCAATGTTCTCGGTGCGTTTCTCCTTCTTGAACCATTGACGGATCTTGGCCTTGGCGGCGCTCGTCTTGACGATCTTCAACCAGTCACGGCTCGGCCCGCGTGAGCCGCCCGCGGTAAGAATCTCCACGATATCCCCATTTTGCGGGACACGGTCGATCGGCACGATCGAGCCGTTGATCTTGGCCCCCGTCATTTTATTGCCGACCGCCGAGTGAATGGCATAGGCAAAGTCAATGACGGTAGCCCCCGCAGGAAGCGATATCACGTCACCGCGCGGAGTAAAGACGAAGGTTTCGTCATGGAAGATATCGGTCTTAAAGGAATGCATGAAATCATCGGGATCGCGGCCGGGCTCGTCATTTTCGACAAGCTGGGAGATCCAGTAAAGCTTATCGTCAATCTCCTCGCGGCTCTTCTCGCCCGACTTGTATTTCCAGTGCGCCGCAATGCCGTATTCGGCCACATGATGCATATCCACCGTACGGATCTGGATCTCAAAGGGAATGCCGTCATGCGCAACGACCGTGGTATGAAGCGAGCGGTAAAGGTTCACCTTCGGGGTGGAGATATAATCCTTGAAGCGCCCGGGGACCGAGCGAAACAGCTCGTGCACAAGCCCGAGCACGGTATAGCACTCAAGCTCGGTCTTCACGATCACGCGGACGGCGTAAAAATCGTAGATGTCGTCAAATTCCCGATTCTGCGTATAAACCTTTCTATAAAGGCTGTAAACGCTTTTGACACGCCCCTCCATCGTGCAGGAGATGCCGTTCTCGGCAAGCCGCTTGACGATCTCCTCACGCGCACGGTCGATAAGATCGTGCGTTTTTCCGTAGCGCTGCTCGATCTCGGCCGAGATCTCGCCATAGCCGATCGGATCAAGGTAGCGCAGGCTGATGTCCTCCAGCTCCTGCTTGATGCGCTGCATACCGAGACGGTGAGCAAGCGGCGCATAGATATACATCGTTTCAAGCGAGATGGTGCGGCGCTTTTCATCCGTTTTTGCAGCAAGGGTACGCATATTATGCAGTCGGTCGCAAAGCTTGACAAAGATAACGCGGATATCCTTGGACATGGCAAGCAGCATCTTGCGGATGTTCTCGATATGCGCCTCCTCCTTGTCTACAAGGCGAACGCTGATGATCTTGGTAACCCCCTCCACGATCACGGCAACATCCTCGCCAAAGCGCGAGGAAAGCTCCTGATAGCAGGTCTTGCCCGCGCAGTCCTCCAGCGTATCGTGCAGAAGGGCCGCACAGATCGAGTCGGTATCAAGCTCAAGCTCGGCAAGGATCATCGCCACCGCAACCGGATGGGTGATATAGGGCTCGCCGCTTTGGCGGAGCTGCCCCTCATGCAGAGCCTTGGCATAGAGAAAGGCTTCCTTGATCTTTTCGGTATCGTATTGCTTTTTCGTGTTTTCAAGAGTCTTAAGAAGACCTGTGATTTCTCGGTACATAAAAACCTCACACCTGCTTCATCTGAGAGCGCAGGCGCCGCAGAATATTGGATTTTTCAAGGTCGGTCTTGGATTGAGAGAACTGCAGGTGGAAGCGGTAAACCTCCTCCTCGATCTCCTCAATGCCGAGCAGGTTAAGCTCCTGCAGGATGCGGATGATCAGCTTCAGCTTTATATAGCCGATATTGCCCGCATATCCCGAAAGCTGGGAAAGAATGGCGCGGTGCGTAAGGGTTTCGTTCCCTGCGCGCACAGCACGGCGCACCAGCGTATAGACGGCGGCAAAATCGTCACGGCTCGGCACAATGTCCTCCTCCGGCGAAATCGGCGCTCCGGCAAAAACGGCGGCAAAGCGTGCTTTTTCATCCTCGGCAGCCGAAAGAGCGGACGTGGTCAGACGGATATCCCGTACGATCAGTTGTACCGATTTTCTGCCGTTCCATTCATTGATGTCAAGGTTTGCCACAAGATCCACCCGATCTCCGACAAACAGATCAAGGTCGGATGCGGACATCGAGAAGCACATTGCGGTAAAGGCGGCGCGCCCGTTTCCGATCGAAAGGCGGGTATGCTTTCCACCGCTGATGGGCGTGCATTCAAGAACCTCCACTCCCGAAAGAACAAAGGCGGGCACCGGATTCTCAACCCCATAGGGCTCAAGGATCGAAAGCTCCTCGCAAAGCTCCATGGAGAGGTCGGAAACCGAAAGCGCACAGTCGGCCTCCATGGTGGGGATCATCATTTCCTCAAGGAGATGCTCTCTTGCATACTCGTTGATCTTTTCGCGGAAGGCCTCAAGATTGCCACGTGTCACCGAAAGGCCGGCTGCCAGCTCATGGCCGCCGAATTTCACAAGGGTGTTTGAGGCATAGACGAGGGCATCCACAAGGTTCAAGCCCTTGATGCTGCGCCCGGAGCCCTTCCCTACATCGCTGTCCATATGCACCTCACTGTCCCCGTCAAAGGAGATGAGAATGCAAGGCAGCCCATAGCGGTCGGTAATGCGCGAGGCACCGATCCCGATGACACCGTGATGCCAGCCGTCCGCGGCCAGAACGATCACGGGGTTGTTCTCAAAGTCGTGCTCCTTTTCTATGCGCTCGTACGCCTCGGTCATAATGCCGTTTTCCTCGGCCTGACGAGCACGGTTTGCTTCGCAGAGCTCCTCTGCCAGCATAGCGGCACGCGCCGGATCCTCGGTGAGGAAGAGCTCCACCGCCAAGGAGGCGCTACGGATCCGCCCCGCGGCATTCAGACGGGGGGCAATGGTATAGCCGATAAAGCCGGATGTGATGCCGGTCTTTTTCTGTGTTCTTTTTCTGTCGTCCTGCCGCCCCGAATTGCGAACGCTTTCGCAAAGGGCCGAAAAGCCAAGGCGGGGCGAGGTATCGAGAAGGCGGAGCCCCTCCTTTACGATCAGGCGGTTTTCGCCGCGGATCGGCATCACGTCCGCAATCGTGCCGATGGCCACAAGATCAGCATACTCGGCACAGATGCGGCGCACGCACTCGGCACGGCTGTCCCCACTGACCGTTTCCTCATACGCAGAGGCCAGCTTAAAGACAACACCGACACCCGCAAGCTCCGGGAAGGGATAGCGGCTCATGGGGCGATGGGGGTTGATGACGGCCACGGCGGGAGGAAGCTCGGGCAAGCACTCATGGTGGTCTGTGACCACCACCTCGATCCCAAGGCTCTTGGCATAGGCGATCTCGGAGATCGCGGTCACCCCCGTATCCACCGTCACGATAAGGCCTGTGCCACCCTTTGCCAAGGTATCAATCGCACCGACCGATACCCCGTAGCCCTCGCCTGCGCGGTTCGGGATATAGTAATCAACGGTCGCGCCCTTCGAGCGAAGGTAGAGGTAAAGGGTGCAGACGGCCGTCACACCGTCCACATCATAGTCACCGTAAATGGTGATCTTCTTGCCCGCTGCGATCGCCGCTCTGATGGCGGCAATGCCCTCGCGCATCCCATCAAGGAGAAAGGGGTCGCAGAGCATCTCACGCTCAAGAATCAGAAAGGAGCGGGCCTCCTCGGGCGTGCGATACCCGCGCCCGACGAGCAGGCGCGAAAGCACCTCCCCGATGCCGAGCACGCGGGAGATCTCCTGTGCGGCGGCAAGGTCAGCCTGACTCCCCGTCTCGCGCAGGATCCATTTCTTTGGGGTTTTTCCTGGTTTTTTCAGCATTTATTCAGTACCGTTGCGGCCTTGCGGCCGCCTTCCGTATGTAATACAAATTCAATGGACACGGTAGCGCTCGATAAGCGCCATTGCCGTGCGCAGGCCGTCAAGCGCGGCAGAGGTAATGCCGCCGGCATAGCCCGCGCCCTCGC
>JAZNDG010000039.1:0-31558 GCA_045587985.1 Eubacteriales bacterium
TGCCGTGCTTCTTGGCGGCGCGGGCAAGCTCAAGGCAGAACTGGCTGGTCTCGGGCGAAAGAGCACCGATCAGCCCCGAAAGATGAAGAACACCGACGCCCTCCTCGCCAAAGAGGCGCTCGAGGTCAAAGTCCTTCACCGAAAGGGTACGGCCGACCTCGCCGGCGCGGTCGTTCTGAACGCGCGGGCCGCGGGCACCGTAGCCCGAGTCGGCAATGTTGAACTGATGACGGTAACCCCAGGGGCCGCCCTGCTCGACCTCGGGACCCTCGAAGGTCATGCCGCGGCCAAGGAGGTTGTGCTTGATCATCTTGGCGATCGGGCTGTCCTTAACGAAGGCGGTGAGGACGTGGGTGGGAAGGCCGAGGTAGGACGAGATCGAGGCCACGTTGGTCTCGGCGCTCGTGACCTGCATACGGAAGGTCTCGGAGGCATAGACGGGCTGGCCATCGGGCGGGCAGATGCGTACACCCATACTGGTGGGAACAACAAGAGCATACTTGTAATTTTCTCTGAGCTTCATAGCATTATCCTCCAAAATCAAATCGAGTACTGGGAAGCGGCCGTATCGCCACCCTTACCGGTCCAGTTGGTATGGAAGAACTGGCCGCGGGGCGCGTCAATGCGCTCATAGGTATGAGCACCGAAGTAGTCGCGCTGTGCCTGCAGGAGGTTGGCGGGGAGGCGCTCGGAGCGGTAGCCGTCAAAGTAGCAGAGGGCAGAGGTCATGGCAGGCATCGGGATACCGTTCGCAAGAGCGGCGGCGCAAACGCGGCGCCAGCCGGCCTGGGCCTTCTCGATGACATCCTTGAAGTAGGGGTCAAGCAGGAGGTTCGGAAGCTCGGGGTTGTTGTCAAAGGCTTCCTTGATCTTGCCGAGGAAGACGCTGCGGATGATGCAGCCGCCTCTCCACATCAGGGCAATGCCGCCGTAGTTGAGGTTCCAGCCGTAGGTCTTGGCGGCAGAGCGCATCAGGGTGTAGCCCTGGGCGTAAGAAACGATCTTGGCGGCAAAAAGAGCATCCTTGAGGTCGTTGATAAAGGCGGCTCTGTCACCCTCGAAGACAGGGGCAGGACCTGCAATGACCTTGGAAGCGGCCACTCTTTCGTCCTTCATGGCGCTGAGGCATCTTGCAAACACAGCCTCACCGATCAGGGTCAGCGGCACACCCTCGTCAAGAGCGGCAATGCCGGTCCACTTACCGGTACCCTTCTGGCCGGCGGTATCGAGGATCTTCTCCACGATCGGCTCGCCATCGGTATCCTTGTAAGCCAGGATGTCCTTTGTGATCTCAATAAGGTAGCTGTCAAGCTCCTTGGTGTTCCAATCGGCAAACACCTCGTGCATCTCGTCATCGCTCATGCCGAGCAGGTCGCGCATCAGGTGATAGGCCTCGCAGATCATCTGCATATCGCCGTACTCGATGCCGTTGTGCACCATCTTGACAAAGTGGCCGGCGCCGTTCTCGCCAACCCAGTCACAGCAGGGGGCGCCGTCCTCAACCTTGGCGCAGATGGCCTGAAGAATGGGCTTCACAGCCGGCCAGGCAGCAGGCGAGCCGCCGGGCATCAGGCTCGGGCCGTTCAGAGCGCCCTCCTCGCCACCCGAAACACCGGTGCCGATGTAAAGCTTGCCCTGGCTCTCCACATACGCCGTGCGGCGTGCGGTGTCGGGGAAGTGCGAGTTACCGCCGTCAATGATGATATCGCCGTCCTCAAGCAGGGGGAGAAGCTTCTCGATCATATCGTCAACAGCTGCGCCCGCTTTGACCATCATCATCACCTTGCGGGGCTTCTCGAGGCTGGCAACCAGCTCCTCAAGCGAGTAGGTGCCAACGATGTTCTTGCCCTTGGCACGTCCCTCCACGAATTTTGCGACCTTCTCGGTGGAACGGTTGAAAACCGAAACGGTAAAGCCCTTGCTCTCCATATTGATGACAAGGTTTTCACCCATGACCGCAAGGCCAATCAGACCGATGTCAGACTTTTTCATTCCTTTGTACCTTCCTTTTTGTTTTTATAATAAGCTTTCATATTTTCAAGAACAGTATAGGGGATCTGAAGATCGCCCGTGCCGCGGCCGATGGCGATGTGCGGCTTCATCTTGGCATGGAAGTCGGTCCCACCCGAGAGGATAAGCCCAAGCTCCTTTGCTATTTTTGTGTATTTCTCCTGCATTTCGGGAGTGTAATCGGTGTAGTACCCCTCAATGCCGTCAAGCCCGGCGCCCTTGAGCCTTGTAAGAAACGCACGGAGCGCATCGTCATCAAGACGGATGAGATGCAGGTGGGCCACAAAGGCAATGCCGCCGGCGGCGTGGATCAGCTCGATCGCCTCCTCGGCCGTGAGCGCCTGCTTGTCGCAGTAGGCGGGGCGGCCGTTTGCGAGGTATTTGTCAAAGGCCTCCTTGACACTCCCGACAAGCCCCTTATCAAGAAGAAGTCTTGCGTAATGGGCACGGCAGATCAGCGCGCCACCCGCAACCTCCTGTACCTCCTCCTCTGTGATGGGGAAGCCAAGGGCAACCAGCTTCTCGCAGGTGATGCGGGCGCGCTCTCTGCGGGCCGCGTAGATCTTTTCCATTGCCTCACAAAAGACGGGGGCATCGGGATCGATGAAATAACCGAGGATGTGTGTTTCGGTATCCGAAATGACCGAAAGCTCGATCGCGGGGATCACCTCAACGCCAAGCGCATTTCCTTCATCCATCGCGTCCTTGACACCGGCCACCGTATCGTGATCGGAAAGTGCGATGGCGGCAATGCCGCTTTCCTTTGCATGAGCCACAAGCTCACGCGGTGTCATCGAGCCGTCCGAGCAGACCGAATGGGTGTGAAGGTCTATCAGTCTTTTCATATCAGTCCCTTGTCCAAAGACCGAGAGCGGGGTTGCTGATGTAGAAGATCTCCTCGCCGTCAATGGTATGGAAGCCGTCTGTCAGCACGGCGGGATCGTATTTCTTCACGATCTCGGCATAGGGCACGTAGTCAAACGCCGCCGAGCGCACCTCCTCCTCACTGAGAAGCTCGGTGCAGTAGGTGATGTGGAAGCGCCCATCGGAAGAGCCGTGGATCAGGTGCGCGGCCACCGATTGGTTCTCCTGCAGATCCTCATTCTCCTTCACAAGCGCAAGGATCCTCTCGCGGCCTACATAGCCGTACTTGCGGATCAGGCGGTCATTCTCGGCATCCTCACCGAACATTTTAACGCCGGGCGCAAGAATGATCAGCTCGCCGCCGTCTGCGATCGCCATGCGGGTACGGTAAACGGCCTTGTTGCCGAGCCAGGTGCTCTTGAACTCGCGCGGGTCGAGATACACAACCACCTTCTTGAGCGGCTTATCCATATGGTTGAGGTTCTTCTCCTGGCTGTGAGAAACCGCCATCTCAAAGAGCTCACGCTCACTGCCGATGTAAAGACCGTGGAGATTGGTGACATCCCCCGTGTTGGTGGTCACGGTCAGCACGTAGAGAAGGGGGACCTCTTTCATAAAGTTCTCCTGCGCGTAGTCAAACACGCGGCGCACGGGAGAAAAGTCACGCCCCATGATACGCTCCATGCCGTAGAAGGCACCGAGCATGTGAGAGCTGTTGATCATGCTGCTGCCGCCGCAGCCGACAAAGATGTTCTTCGAATAGTTGGCCATACCCACCACCTCGTGCGGGACGACCTGCCCCATCGAGATGATCAGATCGTAGGAGGGGTCCATAATGCGTCTGTTGACCTCTACGTCAATAGGGGTATCGACAAGACCGTCCGAAACCTCGCTTACAAAGGAGGAGGGCACCTCGCCGATCTTGACAACATCGGTGCGCCAGTTGTGCACCACGATGCGGTCGAAGGGGATCTTGCCAAGGAAGAAGACCTCGCATTCCTCCTCGGTCATCGGGACGTGGGTACCAAGAGCGGGCATAACGTCCACCTCGCAGGTATCCTTCAGCATTTCGTAGTAGTAAGCGGCGATCTTGCCTGCTCCCGAATACATACGCGTATAGTCGGGGGGGAGGAGCAGAACCTTTTTTAAGCTTTTTCCCTTGATGGAATCGGCAAGATACTGCTTAAGCTCTGCGTCCGAGATCACCGAATCGCTCTTATAAAACATAAGTGAACCTACCTTTCGGGGCAAGCGCCCCTATTTTGACAAGTTTATTATATCAAAAGAGGAAGCCTTTTTCAATAGAAAAAGAAAGAATAGGTAAATTTATGACAAAGGTTTATAAAGAGAGAGCAAGAAACGCAAACCGTTTTCGGAGAGAAAAAAGTTTTTTGAAAAAAACGAAAAATCCCCTTTACAAAACCGAAATCTTGTGATATACTATACAAGCGCTTCGGAAATATAGCTCAGTTGGTCAGAGCGCACGGTTCACATCCGTGAGGTCGAGGGTTCGAGCCCCCCTATTTCCACCAAAACAAAAACCACCCTTGCGGTGGTTTTTTGTTTTGGTGAATAGGCCACGGCCGCCCCTGCCGCAAAGTCGGCAGGGTTGCTCCGCTTCGCCCGCCGTCCACGGCGGTGCTACGCACTTGCTTCGCTCCTTGCGAAGCGCTCGCGGAGCAACCGTCCCTCACTCGCTCGTGCAAGCACGGACTCGCTTCGCTTGATTATCCGCATCCGTGCCCGAGGGCGGCGGTAGCTTGCTGAGGGGCGACCGGGCACAAGGATCTTCGCGCTTTGCGCGAAAGCACCCTATACAACCACCCTTGCGGTGGTTTTTCAAAAACAAAAAGCGCCCCGGGCGAGGGGCGCTTTTTGTTTGCTTATACTGCAAGGCTGAAAGGATTACAAACCAAAGCTGCGATTTACAGAATATTTCCTTGAATATTCCTCGTACTTATCGTTGTAATTGGTATTGCCGTGCTTAAGACTTTTTACAACCTCGTGAGCATTCATCGTGTGCTCACTCACGTCGATGATACCCACGGCAACGTTGGAGCAATGGTCACTTACACGCTCAAAGTTGGTGATAAGATCCGACCATATAAATCCGGTTTCAACGGTGCAAGCACCGTCTTTCAGTCTTGCAATGTGGTTGTTACGAAGAAGCGTTTTAAGGTTGTCAATAACCTGTTCAAGCGGCTCAACGTCATACGCGATAGCAAGATCGTTTCTAACATAGGCCGATTCGGTCAGAGAAAGGATTTCGCCTGTGGCTTCACAAAGAACTGCGATCTCCTCTTTTGCAGCAGGAGAGAACTCAATGCCTTTTTCACGAAGCTCTTCAACCGATTCAAGCACGTTTACTGCGTGGTCGGAGATCCGTTCAAAGTCACCGATCGCTTTCAAAAGCTTGGTTACGATTGCGCTGTCCTCGTCAGACACCTGACTCTTACTGAGCTTTGTCAGATATGTACCGAGAACGTCTTCGTAATGGTCGGTATCGTCCTCGATCTTTCTGATTCTTTCTGCAATTTCGGGCGTATAATCGGTTATAGACTGTACACTGAGGCGGAAGCCTTCGATCGCTTCGGTTGCCATCTTGGCAGCCAGGCGGCTGCTCTGCTCGACCGCAATTGCGGGCGTGGCAAGAAGGCGCTCGTCAAGCTCGACAACCTTTTCGGGGACTTTCCCTTCGGGAACAAGCCTGTATGCGAGCTTTTCAAGGAGCGAGGATGCCGGCAGAAGAATAGCGGTGCAGAGCACGTTGAATATGGTGTGGCAAACAGCAATGCCGAGATAGCTTGCGGATTCGTTCAGTATCACAGGCTTAAAGATTGCGGATATGATACAGAAAACAGAAAGCCAGATCACAGTGCCGACCACGTTGAAGAGCAGATGAACAAAGGATGCTCGCTTTGCGTTCTTATTTGCGCCAAAGGAAGAGAGCATGGCCGTTACACAAGTACCGATATTCTGCCCCATAATGATCGGGATGGCGGCTGCATAGGAAACTGCGCCCGTGGCGCTTAAAGCCTGAAGGATACCAACAGATGCCGAGGAGGACTGAATGATCGCGGTTACGAGTGTGCCGACAAGCACACCGAGAATCGGATTGGTGAATGCAAGGAACAGATTTTGGAATTCGGGAATATCTTTAAGACCCGACACCGCATCGCTCATCGCATCCATACCGAACATAAGCGTTGCAAATCCGAGAAGGATCGTTCCCACGTCACGCTTTTTTGATGACTTGGAGAACATAATAAGGCCAATACCGAGGAGCGCAAGAATCGGTGTGAAGGACGTCGGCTTCAAAAGCTTCATTACTACGTTATCGCTCGATATACCGCTAAGGCTGAGTATCCAAGCGGTAACGGTCGTACCGATATTCGCACCCATTATAACACCGATGGATTGCTTTAAGGTCATGATCTTCGAGTTTACGAAGCCTACCACCATTACGGTTGTGGCAGACGAGCTTTGAATAACGGCGGTTACACCCATACCCGTCAAAAAGCCCTTAAGCTTACTGTCTGTAAGCCTGCCGAGAAGCGCCTTCAAGCTGTTGCCGGCACGCCTTTCAAGTCCGTCACCCATCACGTTCATGCCGAAAAGGAACAGACAAAGACCGCCTATTAAGGCGAGCACGTCAAAAAAGTCAAACATAGATATCCTCCGTTTTTATGTATGGACCGCAAAAAATGCGATATTGTATCCGAACCTGCATCATTATAACATTCACGGATTTTACCGTCAATAGACTTTACATAAACCTTACATTTCGCATAGTGAATCACATTGATTTTGAAGCGATTGTGTGCTATAATGATTGAAACAACGAAACGGGGGTGCACAGGAAGTATTAATGGATGAAATGATCTATATTGTTGAAGATGATGAAGGCATAAGAGAATTATACGAGGGAGCTTTTGAAGGCGTGTACCTTACCGAAATGTTTGAAAACGGTAAGGATTTTTTCCACTCTTTCGAAAAGGCCCGTCCAAGCCTTATCATTCTTGACATTATGCTTCCCGATATGGACGGATATACGATTCTGACAAAGATCCGCGAGATTGACGAAAAAATCCCTGTTATCATCGTAAGTGCAAAGTCGGATGAGATCAGTGCCGTAAAAGGACTGAATAAGGGGGCTGACGATTATATGACCAAGCCCTTTTCGGTGCTTGAGCTGATCGCACGTGTTAAAACCAACATTCGCCGTACGAACCTTTACGTGACGAGTCAGAGGGGGTTTGTAATCGATAACAATCTCTACAAGGTCTTTTATGAAGGACGGGATTTGGGACTCACCCTGAAGGAATATAAGCTTCTCAAAATGCTGATTGCGCGCGCAGGCGTTACCATAGAGCGTGAAGAGCTGTTCCGTGAGGTTTGGGGAGAAAGCTATATGGGCGAAACGAGAACGCTTGATATACATATTTCTCAGCTCCGCGACAAAATAACCGAATGTGGAGGCGGCGATGTGATCGTTACCGTGCGAGGTATCGGATATCGCTTTGAAGCAAAATGAAAAAGAAGATATTTTACCGTTTCTTTGCGGTTACGCTTGTTTCTGTTCTTCTGATGTTCGTTTTCGGCCTTTTGGCCGTCAATCTTAACACAAAGAACGTAGTGAACGAACGGCTGAAGGAAGAAACCGAGCTTGCGGCCAGGCTGCTCAACGAGCAAAGCGATTTTACTGTGTTTAATGCGTATTCGGACAACCCCGAGCTTCGCATCACGATTTTTGACATCCAGGGCAATACTCTTTACGAAAGCGATGCAAAGGCTGCGCTTGGTAATCACGCCGACCGTGAGGAGATCATAAACGCCATAGCCGGAAATCCGACTACCGTTGAAAGATACTCCGATACCTTCAAATGCGATATGACCTATTATGCTGTCAAAGCAACGCTTGTGGGCGGCGAAGAGGTTATTTTCCGTCTTGCCGTGAGAAGCAGCCAGGTCACCTCGTACATAACAGCACTCGTTCCGCTTCTCATTGTGGTTCTCGCTGTTTCCTTGATCATCTCATTCATCCTCTCGAACATCCTTTCAAGAAGCGTATCGGGGAAGGTTACCGAGATCGGCGAGAGCTTAAAGAGCCTTAACGGGGGCGAATATACGCCCATCAAAACCGATATGAGCGAGCCCGAGCTTTTTGCCGTACTCAATCAGATAAACGAGCTGAATGCAAACATTCACAGTCATATTCGTGTTGCAGACGGTGAGAGGGTTAAGCTGAATACCGTGCTTGACAACGTATCTCAAAGCATTATTGCACTTGATTCTGCAAAGAGAATTGTATTTGCTAACAAAAGCGCGTTTTCGTTGTTTAACGGTACGCACCGTGTCATCGGAAGGGATCTGATCTTCCTGATCGAAAACCCTGAAATATACGAAAACATTTCAAGCCATTTGGGCGAGGATCACGCCTTTACCTGCTCCTATAACGGAATGGAGCTTTCCGTAGTTATCAGCAAGGTGACAGACGATGCGATTTCGGATGAGATCGCCGCCATCCTTATCGTAACCGACAGTACACAGGAAAAGCTTGTTCAGAAGCAAAAGAGTGATTTCTTCGCCAATGCTTCCCACGAGCTGAAAACGCCCATTACGGTTATGCAGGGATTTGCCGAGGTTCTCATGAACAAGGAAGGCATTGACGATGCCTCCAAGAAGCAGCTTGGACGAATTTATAAAGAAAGCCAAAGACTCGGCTCTCTTATTTCGGATATGCTTATGCTTTCAAAAATCGAAAGCGGAGATGCACCGAAGAGGGTTCTTTCCGAGGTGGCACTTGAAGACATTGCCAAAGAGGTTCTTGATGGGCTTTCTGAAAAGGCCCAAAGCAGAAATATCACAGCTGCTATTGTCGGTTCGGCAAAGCTTACCGCCGATCAAACTATGATTTTTGAGCTTGTTGAAAATCTCGTTTCCAACGCCATTAAGTATAATAAGGACGGCGGCTCGGTCACGATTTCAATCGGCGACACAGAGAAGGGTGTTTGCCTGCAAGTCGCGGATACGGGCATCGGTATCGAAAAAGAGCATCTTCCAAGACTTTGCGAGCGCTTTTATCGTGTTGACAAATCCCACTCCAAGCGCATCGGTGGTACGGGGCTCGGTCTTGCCATCGTTAAGCATATCTGCGCTATTTTCGGTGCGGAGCTTTCCATTGAGAGCGAATTCGGCATCGGTACGACCGTAAGGGTTTTGTTTGAAAAGCAATAAATTTTTCGGGCGCGTATCGATAAGAGCTTTTTGTCGCTTCGCTTTTCATCGAGCATGTACCGCCAAAAGAAAAACCGCCCTTACGGCGGTTTTTCAAATTTTTATAAATTTTTTGCGCGATTCCTTGAAATTTTGCAGATGTTCATATATAATATGTATTATAAATATTCATGAGGTGATTTGTCATGGGTACTGTCACAGTAACGGTTTTGGGATTAACATTGGTAGGTATGCTGTTCGGCGCGCTGTTCGGTCTTCTCCGCGGTAGAGATCGTGCGCTTTTGAGACTGGCGCTGGTTATTCTTTCGGCAGCTCTTGCGCTGGCGCTTCGCGGTGTTGTTGTGGATGCTGTGATGAATGTCAGCATTGAAGGTGCTACCTTGCAGGCAACCTTGATGGAGAGCTTTTCTTCGGACGGCGCGGGTATCCCCGAGGGTCTTCGGAATCTTATTTTCGTACTTATCGAAATCGTTATAGGCTTTGTTTCGTATTTCGTCCTTCTTTTCGCCTTGAGATTTTTGACCTGGATGCTCTTTTTCCCCTTCCTCAAGCTCATCATCAGAAAATTTGAGAACAAGCGTGTCAGAAACATATTGGCCGAGAAGGGTACCGAAAATACCGAGTCTGTAATCGTGGACGCTGCCGCAAGCGCCGAGCCGACAGTCAAGAATGCCTCGGGGGGTGCTGAGGCTGAGCCCAACAGAAAAATCACACGCAAGGACCGCAAAATGTATGTGAAAAAGCATAGAGGTATTGGCGCGTTGGTCGGCCTTTTGCAGGGCGTTCTTCTTGCCTATTTCCTGCTTGCTCCCATGACCTGCCTGCTGACACAGGTGGACCGGATCGCAAGCGTCAAGATCGGCGGAGAGGCGTTGCTTGAGATGCCTGAGGATGTGGGCCTTTCCGAATATTCGGAATCCGCAATCGGCAAAATCTACAATACGACCGGACATTGGTTCTATAACATGATGGCCACGGCAACCGATGCTGACGGAAATGCGGTTTCGCTTGACAGCACGTTAAATTCGGTAGGTGTTATCATGGAGGTGGCCGACATAGCCGTTTCGCTTGAGGATGATCTTAAGATCCTGGGTGACGAGGACGCAGAGCCCGAAGAGGTGATTTCGGTTCTTAACAGCCTTGGTGACAAGCTTGTAACGGTTGGCGGTTCGATGGAAGAGCTGGATGACGGGATCGTGAATATGATAAAGGATCTGGCTACCGAGATGAGCGGACAGGATATTTCTCAGGAAGAGCTGGATGAAATGCTGGAAATGCTGACTCCTGAATTCTTTGTGCAGGCCGGTAACGGCGTCAAGGCCTTTGCCGAATATGAGCAGGTCAAGCTTGACGGAAATGCGCTGTCGCAGGATCAGGCAAATGACATCGTTGACAAGGCGTATGACTGCCTTACGATCATAGAGGCGGTGGAGATCGAGGTGAATGAGGCGGATAAGGCTACGTTCAAAACCGCGATCGACTCTGTTGACGGTGTAACCGATGAGGATAAAGAAAAGCTGTACGGTTTCTTCGGAATCCAAACAGCTCCTGCCCCGTAAATACGCTGAAAAGAAAAAACAACGGCTCCAAGAAGCCGTTGTTTTTTATGTAAAGACAGCCTTTCATACCGCAAGCATGTCTTGCTTGGCCGGATATTCGATGTTGTCGGGATCCATCCTTCCAAGCTCGTTACAGCGTGCAACCAGACGGGCAGCCATTTCCTCCTTTGTGGCTCCGCCTCGGCAGAGCTCGGAGTAGAGAATGGGTGCATCCACAAAATAGGTAAGATCGCGCTTGCGGAAGTATGTGACGTAGATCGGCACATCGATCTTCTCGTGGTGGCAATGCTCGGCAAGCGTGAGAAATCCGCCGAAGAATCCGTCAAGCTCGTCCTTATAGCCTTCGGAGGAATCCTCCGGGAAAACCACGATGTTTTCGCCCGCCTTGATGGCGGCAAGGCTCTCGCGCAGGGTTTTGACAAAGCGCGCATCGTGATAGGTGGATATCAGATTAAGGCCCCTGTAGAAAATGTAGGTAAGAGGGCTGGCCAGAAGGCAGAAAAGACGCGCAAGATGCAGATTCCAGTGCTTTTTCTCGTGATAATAGATTCTTGTCTGATACTTGTAGAGCGAAATGAGCCCCGAGTTCATCTCGTGCGCACCCCATAAACGGATGGGCTTGTTGCAGTAGAGCTCAAGCGACAGGGGTGCATCCGTTCCCGCGTGATTGCTGACAATAATGCCGGATGTGTCGAACGGCTTGCCGAGATAAATGAATTTCGGTCTTTTATAGCGTATGACAAGTAGCTTTTTGAAAAGGCGGAACCAAAGGCGGCGTTCCTGCCGAAAGGGCTTTTCCATGTTTTTCTCCTTTCGCCACGGAAATATCCGTTTGCTAGAAAACATTATAGCGATTTTTGTCTTCCTGTGCAACCGACAATCTCCGCTGAAATGTTGGAACTGCCCTTTGACAAAGAATAATTGCTTGACTTTGATGCGTGCGCGTGATATACTGATTTTGTCAGAATTTATAGCAGAAAGAGGTTCAGATATGGAAAACAGAGTCTATCTTAAGGAATCCTATTTTGCCGAGGCGGAAACCAAGGTTCTCTCCTTTGGTGCGCTTTCGGCCTCCACCTTTACCTATTCCACCGGTGTTGCAGCTGTCCGCCTTTCGAATGAGCGCGGCAGTGTCGTGATCCTTCCGTATATGGGGCAGATGGTCTGGCGCTGCACCTTTGACGGCAGAGAGCTTGCCATGAAGTCGATCTATGACGAGCCGATGCCCGCGGTGCACGTGTACGGCGAAACCTACGGCTGCTTCCTTCTCCATTGCGGCCTGACCGGTATGGGCAATGCTACGCCCGAGGATACCCATCTCCCGCACGGTGAGCTTCCGATTGCCAAGTACCAGAAGGTGTTTCTTGTCAGCGGAGAGGACGAGGGCGGCCGTTATGTCGGTCTTAGCGGTGTCTATTCGCACAAGTTTTGCTTTGAGCTGAATTATGATTTCAGTCCGCTCATCAAGCTTTACGAGGGCAAGACCTCGATCGATGTGACGGTCAGCTTCACGAACAATAAGGATGTGCCTCTTGAATACTATTACCTCTGCCACATTAACCACCGCCCGGTGGACGGCGCAAGGCTGATCTATACCGCCCCCCGCAACAATGCCATCGTGTATCACGAGGTGCCCGAGAACTATTTCTCTGCCGAGGCGGCCGCGGCGACCAATGCGTATCTTGCCCGTCTTGATAAGGATCCATCCCTGATGGATGTTCTGGGTGCGGAAGGGCAGAGCTACGCCCCCGAGATCGTGTTCTGCCTCTTCCATAAGGCGGATGCGGACGGAAAGGCCTACACCATGCAGAAGAACCCCGATGGGACCGCTACCTATGTCATTCACCGTCCCGAGGAGCTCCCCTGCGGTGTCCGTTGGATCGCCAGAACCGAGGACGAGGATGCTCTTGGCATGGTGCTGCCCGCCACGGCAGAGCACCAGGGCCGTATCGACTGCCGCAAGAAGGGCTATCAGCGCTACCTTGGGAAGGGCGAAACCGTCACCTACCGCATGGAAACAGGCCTTCTGAATGCGGATGAGGCGGCCGCGATGGAAGCAAAGATCAAGTCGCTTGGCTTCTAAACGCTCTTCGGAGGGAAACCGCGTGAGAAGCATTCGCAAGGAGTATCCCAAGGGAATGAAGGGAAAGAGCGTTCTCTGCCGCTTGCGCGCGGCCGAGCGCTTGCCCCTTGCAAAAAAGGGGCTTTCCTTCGTTCTTGCCGCTTTGGTCGTTGCCTCCCCCATTCTTGCGCTCCTCTTTCTCCTTCTCGGGTGGGTGGGTGCAGAATTTTATGTGCTTCTTCTGACCTGCGCGGCGCCTTTTTGCGCCGCGCTCCTTTCGCTTCTCTCACTTGCATTCCTTTCGGCACGGTATGCCGGCCTTCGCACGCCGAAAGGGCGGTACAGTCTTATGACCGCCTATATACGCGGCCGTCTTTATGATGCGCTGTCCCTGTACCGTCCCCTCCTTCTTGTGCACCGCCACGGAGAAGCGCTTTATTTGGATGCGCGTCAGTATGCCGATCGGTTTGTCCTGAAGCCACAGGAGTATGAGGCGCTTCTTTCTGCCGAGGATATTGACGTTTTCGGCGAAAGGATATGTGCGCCGTATTCCGAGCTTCTTGAATATTTTGCACTCTCGGATGCGGATGAGGCCCTTCGCTATCTTACTATGCGGGCCGAAATGCGTGAGGCGATAAGGGCTTGGTGCCAAAGGGTTTTTTCCCGTTATGCACCCGCCTACTATCCCTTGATCTCTCGCAATATGCACCTTTTTGCACAGACGGTAGCCGAGGACCGCCGTGTATTCATGAATAAGGGCGCCTCCTTTTACCGTCATTTGCTTGATAAGAGCCTTTTTTATGAGGATCCCGAACGGGGAGGAAAACGCCTTCCGATTCCGCGAAGATATCGTTCTTTGGCGTTTTCTGCGCTTTCTGACCGCCTTCGCGGTGTCTTTGCACAGGACGTTGCCCCCAAGGCCCCGAGAGAGGATCTTGAAGAATACAAGCAGCTTTTCGATGCCTATGATCTTTATGCAAGCACATACACCCTCTATGGCTGCGATACGGTCAATATTGACTACTGTCGGCGGCAATACGAAAGGGCACTTGCAGATACCACCGCCTGTTTTCGTTGCGGCTTTGCGTATCATGACGGCCGCCATCGCACACTTTGCCAAAGGTGCGGGCACGATGTCTGTCCCTCCTGCGGCGCCTGCTACTGCGAGAGGGTGATCTTACACACTATCGAGCCGATGCCCCTTTACAAAAGATAAAGAAAGCCGGACATCCGGCTTTCTTTTTTGTCCGAGGGCTTGACATATCCCGATATATATGATATGATAAATGCAGATGCGGAAAACCGCAAGCGATAGAAGAGAGGGGGAGGATACGGTCCATGGACGCGGACAGTAGTGAGGACGATTGTCGCTTCACGACGGTGTGGCAAATTAAAAAACGGTGCTTTGTGGCTCATCTTACTCGCAGGAAGAGTGAAGGATGCGCCTTTTTGCGTTTTCGGCGCTTGCGCCCCTGATGCATAGCACTGTGTGACCAAACCGCCTTATATTTTACATAAATTTTTAGGAGTAAATCATGACAACCCAAATTTTGCTCATGGTGCTTATGGTGCTGCTTTCGGCCTATTTTTCTGCGACCGAAACGGCTTTTTCCACCATGAATAAAACCCGTCTTAAAACCTTTGCCGAAAAGGGAAACCGCCGTGCGATCCTCGCTCTTTCGCTTGTCGAGCGCTATGACGGTCTGCTTTCCACCATTCTTATCGGAAACAACATTGTGAATATTGCGCTTGCCTCGATGGGCACGATCTTTTTCGTGGAAACCCTACAGCTCGCCGATATCGGTGCCACCGTTTCAACGGCGGTTATCACAGTGGCGGTTCTTATTTTTGGTGAAATCACGCCCAAGAGCATTGCCAAGGATATGCCCGAGCGCTTTGCCATGTTTGCCGCCCCCATGATCCAGCTTCTTGTTTGGATCTTCGTTCCCTTTGTGTTCCTTTTCAGCATGTGGAAAAAGCTACTTTCCAAGCTCTTCCGCTCCAAGGAGGATACCAAGATGTCCCAAGAGGAGCTGCTCCTTCTTGTAGAGGAGGTCCAGCAGGAGGGGAGCATTGACAATAACGAGGGCAATCTCCTTCGCAATGCGATCGAGTTTACAGAGCTGAAGGCGGAGGATATCCTCACCCACCGTGTGGACCTTGCCGCCGTGCCGCTTGATGCCGAAAAGGACGAAATTGCCGAAAAGTTTGCTCAGACGCAGTTCTCCCGTCTGCTTGTGTATGAGGAAACGATCGATAAGATCGTAGGTGTCATTCATCAGAAGGATTTTTATACCGCCAATGGGATCACCGCCCTGCCGCTTTCCGCTCTGATGGCGCCCGCCGTCTTTATTCACCAGTCTGAAAAGATCAGCCAGCTGCTTAAAACGCTCCAGAAAAACAAGACGCATATCGCCGTGGTTCTTGATGAATACGGCGGCACGCTCGGCATTGTGACAATGGAGGATATCCTTGAAGAGCTTGTTGGCGAGATCTGGGATGAGCATGATGAGGTGGTGGAGAATTACCATGACCTCGGCGATGGGAAATACCGCGTGGACTGCTCGGTCAATCTTGACGATTTTTCCGAATTCTTCTCGGTGAAGATCGAGTCGGAGGCGGTGTCGCTCGGCGGTCTTGTGATGGAGCTGCATGAGGACCTGCCCGAGGTCGGTGATGTGGTGATCTGCCAAGGCCTTGAGATCGAGGTGGTGGAGATGGATTCTCACCGTGTTATATATGTTGATGTTTCGCACTTGCCTGAGGAGGATGCAGGCGAGGATGAAGAGGAAAGCGAAGAATAAGAAAGAAAGCCGCGGATGCGGCTTTCTTTTCTTTACGGAAGAATGTCGCCCGCAAGAGGGGTAAGCATGGCCTCGGTAGCGGGAATTTCGTTGTGTAGCGTGTGCCACATAAAGAGCTTCATATAGGCGGATATCGGTGCTATATTGTAAAGCGGGCGGATTCCGAGCTCATGGAGCTTTTTGGAACTTTCGTAGGTGACGCCGGGGACGGCGCCTGTGAGAAAGGAGAGAATGCCTCTCTCGCTTGCCTCTTTAAAAAAAGCATCGACTGTGGGGGCCTCGGTATTGACGGTGCCCGAATGATAGCTTGCGTGCAGGATATAGCGCACACCGTCATCAAGGGTCGGATAAGTCATTGAGGGAAAGGGGGATAGCATAAGGATCTCCTTGCACTCGGTAGGAAGATCAACCGCTCCGAGTGCTGGCATGCCATCGGCATTCTCGCGGTATTGCGGATTCTTTTCGAAGGGTACGCCTTCACGGAATGAGCCGTAAAAGCTGTCCTTTATGCTGTCGATGCGATCCGAGAAGGCGGCGCCCCCGAGTAGGCGGGTTCCACGGTGGATCTTCAGCAGTTCGCCCGGGTTTTGATAGGGGACCCATACACCGGGGCACTTGACCTCCCTGATAAAGCGGAGGGCGCCGCGGAGATTGGAAAGGCCGTTAGAGGCAGGCTCCTCGATCGGTGTATTGCTTGATACAAGGCAGATCGGGCACTTCGCATCCGAGAAGGCGTACGAGAGGGCGGCGGCCGAATATTGGAGGGTGTCGGTGCCGTGGGTGATGACAATGCCGTCATAATCACTGCCGAGCCCCTTTTCTACGCTTTTCATCAGATCACTCAAGGTTTTTCCGGTGTTGTTCTCGCTTAAGATCGTGTAGGGCTCGGCGGTGTCATAGGAAAAATCGATTCCGAAAAGACGGTCATAGGCATGAAGAAGCAGGTAGGGCTTTCTTTCATCGATTTTGAAGGCATCGCCGCGCAGGGTACTGCCGATCGTGCCACCCGTGAAAAGAAAGAGTATCTTCATAAGCACGCTCCTTTGGGTGTCTTTTGATTTTCTTACCGATAGTATAGCATGGGGAAAGAAAAAATACAACAGAAAAGAAGGGAAGACAAAGAAAAAGCGGCGCAAGAGCGCCGCTTCTCTTATTGTATTATCTCTTGAAGCCGGGGATGTCAACGAGCGAGAGAACGTCAACGGGCATACCGCTGGCAATCGATTTATTGCCGGCAATACCGGTCAGAATGCTCATCGCACCGCCGCCGTGACCGACAACGCCCACCCGGGCACCCCTTTTTTCGTCATGATACCCTCCTTGCACTACGTGCAACTACTGTAATTTGAAGCGCCAAAGTGTCCAAGTTCATTATGGAATTTCGTACAAAAAAATGTGAACCGCAAAATGACCAAATATTTTGTTTTTTTTTGTGTCAAATGCCTAAAAAAAAGCTTTTTCTTGGCAAGGAATTGAATTTTTTTGTCCTCTGTGATATACTGAACTCGAATCTTCGGGCAATGCCGGATTTCGAAGACAAGATAAGGAGAAACAGCTATGAGTATAAAGGAGAACACCGCTGTGCGTGTTTTGATCGGCGGTGACGTTTCCACCCATTACAGCAAAGATTGGCGTTTAACCGATGCGGAGTATTCACGTACCCTGTTCCGTGAGCTTCGCAAGGATCTTGATGCGGCGGATTTTCGCCTTTGCAACCTTGAAAACGTGATTTGTGAGGCAGAGCTTGAGGACCCGATTATCAAGAGTGGCCCCAATCTGCGCGGTGAGCCGGAGGAGATCGGTTTTCTGACCGAGGGCGGCTTCGACTGCGTGTTCCTCGCCAACAACCATCTTGGCGACCACGGGCCGCTTCCGGTTCTCGATACCATCCGCCGCCTTGATGAGGTGGGGATCGGCCATTGCGGCGGCGGCAAGGATATTGATGAAGCATACGCTGCCTGGTATGCCGAGAAGAATGGCGTGAAGATCGCCTTTATCTCGGTCTGCGAGAATGAGTTTGGCTGTGCGCGTGAGGATTTCCCCGGCTCTGCCGGCTATAACGAGATGCGTGTCCGTACCCGTATCGTGGAGGAAAAGAAAAAGGCCGATTTTGTGGTCATTATCTTCCACGGCGGCCAGGAGATGAACCCGGTTGCGGGCCCCTCCCACATTGACCGCTATCGCCTCTTTACCGTTTACGGTGCCGATGCCGTGGTGGCCATGCACACCCACTGCATCCAGGGCACAGAGGTCTTTGAGGGCAAGCCGATCATTTACAGCATGGGTAACTTCTATTTTAACGGCTACCACAGAGAAAAAGGGGCCTATGCCGAGGATGCGCCGTGGCATTACGGCTACATGACCGAGCTCTTCTTTGAAAAGGGCAAGCCTGTTACCTTCCGTCTTATTCCTTATCATCTTGTGGATGAGGGGCGGCTCCTTCATGTCTTTGAGGGAGAGGAGAAGGAGAAGATGCTTGCGTACATCGATAAGCTTTCCGCTCTCATTCAGGATCCAAAGGAGACCCAGCGCTTCTATGATGCCTGGTGTACCAAGAGCGGCCTTATGTATCTGCGTGCAAAGCCGAAGTACTATGAGCAGTACGTGAAGGATCCGAGCGATGCCAACAACCGCAAGATGAATGCCATCCTGCGCAATATCCACACCTGTGAAGCGCACAATGAGATGCTGCGCCGCACCTCTCAGCTTATGTATCTCGGTAAGATCGGCGAGGCTGCCGAATCGTATGCAGAGCTGCAGGAGCTGCAGAAAATGCCCGTATGACGGTAGGAGGGAAGAGCAATGAGTGAAAACAGTAGTGCTGTCCGCGTTCTGATCGGCGGGGACGTAGCAACCGAGTGGAGCCGCGCCTGGTGCGTTTCGGACAAGGAATATGCAAAGGGGCTGTTCCGTGAGCTCCGCGCCGATCTTGATGCGGCAGATTTCCGTCTTTGCAACCTTGAAAATATCCTTTGCGAGGAAGGGCTCGGTGAGAAGATCATCAAGTGTGGCCCGAACCTGCGCGGCGAGCCCGAGGAGATCGGCCTTCTGACCGAGGGTGGCTTTGACTGCGTGTTCCTTGCCAACAACCACCTCGGTGACTACGGACCGCTTCCGGTGCTCGATACCATCCGCCGTCTTAATGAGGCGGGGATCGGCTATTGTGGCGGCGGCAAGAACATAGAGGAGGCGTATGCCGCCTGGTATGCCGAGAAGGATGGCGTGAAGATCGCCTTTATCTCGGTGTGCGAGAATGAGTTTGGCGGCGCGGGTGAGGATTTCCCCGGATCTGCCGGCTATAACGAGATGCGTGTTCGCACCCGTATTGTGGAGGAAAAGAAAAAGGCAGATTTTGTGGTCGTTATCTTCCACGGCGGTCAGGAGATGAACCCGGTCCCCGGCCCCTCGCACATTGACCGTTACCGTCTTTTCACCGTCTTCGGCGCCGATGCCGTGGTGGCCATGCACACCCACTGCATCCAGGGCACAGAGGTCTTTGAGGGCAAGCCGATCATTTACAGCATGGGCAACTTCTATTTTAACGGCTACCACAGAGAGGGGGCGCCCTTTGCTGCGGATTCTCCCTGGCACTACGGCTACATGACCGAGCTCTTTTTTGAAAAGGGCAAGCCTGTCACCTTCCGTCTGATCCCCTATCATCTTGTGGATGAGGGCAGACTCCTTCACGTCTTTGAGGGAGAGGAGAAGGAGAAGATGCTTGCGTACATTGATAAGCTCTCGGCTATTATAAAGGATCCGAAGGAGGTCGAACGCTTCTACGATGCTTGGTGCACGCAGAGCGGGATTGGCCATATCACGAGCTACCCCTCCGTGACCGAAAAGATGCTCACAGAGCGTGATTGGGATAATGTCTATCAGTGCGCCGCGATCCGCAACCGTCTGAACTGTGAAGCGCACAATGCGATGATTACCCACACGGCTCATCTGATGTACCTTGGGAAAATTCAAGAGGCTGCGGCATCGCTTTCCGAGCTGCAGGAGCTGCAGAAAATGCCTGTATAAGAAAAAACAGATAAAAAAGGCACCGCTTTTGAAAAACGGTGTCTTTTTTGCTTGCATTTCGCTTGCGTGTGCGGTATAATAAACTTGTAGAAATATGCACAGGCGAAAGCCAAAGGATGAAAATATGCTGGAATTTAAAAACATATCCTATCATGTGGGCGAGGATGATGAATACCGGGAGATCCTCTCGGACGTTTCCCTCGCGATTGATGACCGTCTGACGGCGATTACCGGGCCGAACGGTGGCGGTAAATCCACTCTTGCCAAGATCGCTGCCGGGATCCTGGCTCCGACCTCGGGCCATATCTTTTTCAAGGGCGAGGATATTACCGATCTTTCCATTACCGAGAGAGCAAGGCTTGGAATCAGCTATGCCTTCCAGGCGCCCGTGCGCTTCAAGGGCATTACGGTGCGGGATCTTATCACGCTTGCCGCAGGGCGTGAGATCGGCGTTGCGGAGGCTTGTCAGTATCTTTCCGAGGTGGGCCTTTGCGCGCGTGATTACATCAACCGTGAGGTCAACGCGAGTCTTTCGGGCGGCGAGGTCAAGCGGATCGAGATTGCCACGGTGCTTGCAAGAGGCGCGGCGTTCTCTGTCTTTGATGAGCCTGAGGCGGGGATCGACCTCTGGAGCTTCCAGAGCCTGATCCGCGTGTTTGAAAATATGTGCGAGAAGACCCGTGGCTCCATTCTTATTATCTCGCATCAGGAGCGCATTCTTAACATTGCAGACCGTATTATTGTGCTGGCGGACGGCCGTGTGCGCGAAAGCGGGACACCTGCCGAGATCATGCCGCATCTTATAGGAACCGGCACTTGCCATGCTCTTTCTGAAAAGGTGGTGAAGTAATGAAGCAGGATGAAATCAAAAAGAACCTCCTGCGTGAGGTCAGTGACCTGCACGGTGTACCGGCAGGCGCATACAACATCCGCGAAAACGGTGAGGCTGTGGCCCGCGTTTCAACCGAAAATATCGAGATCGCTCCCCGCAAGGAGGGGGACGGCATTGCCGTCACCGTCAAGGCGGGCACGAAAAATGAGAGCATTCATATTCCCGTTATCATCAGCAAGGCCGGAATTCGTGAGTCTGTTTATAATGATTTTTATATCGGAGATGATGCCGATGTTCTGATCGTGGCAGGCTGCGGGATCCATAACGCCGGGGATGAAAAGAGCGAGCACAGCGGCATTCACAGCTTCCATGTCGGCAAGCGTGCCCGCGTGCGCTATGTGGAAAAGCACTATGGCGATGGGGATGGCACGGGCGGCCGCGTGATGAACCCGACCACCGTGATCGAGATCGATGAGGGCGGCTCGCTTGAGATGGAAACCACCCAGATCCGCGGGATCGACTCTACTATCCGTAAGACGACCGCCGATCTGAAGGCGGGCGCCACGCTCCTTGTGCGTGAAAAGATCATGACCCACGGCACCCAGTATGCCGAAACCGATTTTACCGTTACGCTTGACGGTGAGGGCTCGGCCGCCGATCTTGTTTCCCGCTCGGTGGCAAAGGATACCTCCAGTCAGCTCTTCCGTTCGCGCATTGTGGGCAACGCCGCCTGCACCGGGCACACCGAGTGCGATGCCATCCTGATGGACAAGGGCCACGTGACGGCGATTCCCGAGCTGACGGCCGCACATCTTGACGCGTCCTTGATTCATGAGGCCGCCATCGGCAAGATTGCGGGAGAGCAGCTCATTAAGCTGATGACGCTGGGGCTTACCGAGGCCGAGGCCGAGGAGCAGATCATCAGCGGATTTTTGAAATAAACCGAAGGGAGAACCAAGATGGCCTTTGATGCCGGCATGCTCCGTGCCGTTGTGAAGGAAATTGCGGATACGCTTTGCGGCGGGGCCAAGGTTGAAAGAGTCACACAGCCCGCGCGCGATGAATTCGTGTTCTGGCTGCGTACGGGCGGCGTTACACGCCGCCTTTCCTTTGTCGTGGGGACGAATACACCTCATTTCTCCTATTCGAGGATTGACCGCGAGAATCTCCCCACCCCTTCCATGTTCTGCATGCTTTTGCGCAAGCATCTTGTCGGTGCCAAGCTTTTGTCGGTCGAGCAGATCGATTTTGAGCGTGCCGCGCGCTTTACGTTTTCCGCACGGGATGAGCTTGGGTTCGGCGTTGGCAGGACAATTGTGGCCGAGATGATGGGGAAGTATAGCAACCTCATTCTTCTTGACGGTGAGGATAAGATCATCTCAGCCTTCCGTATTGTGGATTTCTCTGCAAGCCGTGTCCGTCAGGTGCTGCCCGGTATGCATTATGTAAAGCCTCCTATACAGGAAAAGCTCGATCCGCTCACAACGGGGCGGGAGGAATTGCTTTTTGCCTATGATTCCTATCCGAAGGAGCGCACGATCGTCCGCTTCCTTTCCGACACCTATCTCGGGATCGCCTCGGCAACCGCGCGTGAGCTTGCCGCCCGCATGGCGCCGCCCGATGCCCCCCTTTCTGAGGTGGAGCCCTCTTTGCTGGCATCGGTCTTTACCGACTGGTTTTCGGCTGTCCGTGAGGGGCGCTTTCTGCCCACGCTTCTTTCGGATGATGGGGGTGCCCCCGTTGAATATGCCTATACCGATATAATGCATTCCGGCCTGAATGTTGCGCATCCCGAGGATTTCGGCTCTCTTTTTGATGCCTATTTCGGCGAGCGTGACCGTGCCGAGCGGCTCCGCCAGAGATCTCTTGACCTTTCGCGCTTTCTTACACGGCGTGAGGGGCAGCTTGTCCGCAAGCTGGAGGCCCAGCGTGAGGAGATTGCCGCTTGCGAGCAGGGGGATGAATATAAGCGGTACGGCGACCTGATTACCGAAAATATTTACCGTCTTTCCCGCGGGATGACCTCCTTTGTGGCGACCGATTACAGAGAGGATCCGCCCTTGGAGGTGTCTGTTCCCCTGGATGCCCGTCTTTCTCCTGCCGCAAATGCGCAGAGAATGTATAAGCTTTACACCAAATCGAGGCGCGCCAAGGAGAAGCTTTCCGAGCTGATCCTTTCGGGTGAAGAGGAGCTCCGCTATCTTTCGGGCGTTCACGGTTTTCTGCGCCGTGCCGAAAATGACCTTGATCTGCAGGAGATCCGCGCAGAGCTTTCCTCGGGTGGCTATCTTGCAAGGGAGCGCGGGGCAAAGGATAAGAAGCAGCACCGTGCGCGTCCACTTGAATTTACGACCACAAACGGCTACCGTGTTCTTGTCGGTCGAAACAATCTGCAGAACGATATGCTTACCTTTCACCTTGCGGCCAAGGAGGATATCTGGTTCCACGCCAAGGATGTCGGCGGCTCGCACGTGATTCTTGTGTCGGGGGGCGATGAGCCGCCAGCTGTCGATTATACCGAGGCGGCATCGCTTGCCGCTTACTATTCGCAGGCAGGGGATGATGTGACGGCGGTGGATTATACCCGCGTTAAGAACGTCAAGAAGCCTCCTGCTTCCCGCCCGGGATACGTGACCTACAAGACCAACTCCACGGCATATGTTCGTCCAAGAGATACAATAGGAGAAAAAACTGATGCTTGATTTGCTGGATATGCAAAAATATTTTATCCTTTCTCATCTTAAGGAGGGGGATACGGCGGTTGATTTTACAATGGGAAACGGAAACGATACCCTCTTTCTCTCACGCACGGTGGGAGAGAATGGGCACGTCTATGCCTTTGATATTCAGGAGGATGCCCTTGCTTCCACCCGTGCCCATCTTGAGGCGGAGGGGGCGCCTGCAAATTACACTCTGATCCATGCTTCGCATCACAAGGTGCTGGACTACGTGAAAGAGCCGATCAAGGCGGGGATGTTTAATCTCGGATATCTGCCGCGCAGCGGGCGCAGAACGCTTACCACGATGTGCGAAACCACCCTTCCTGCCGTCAAGGCAGCCATGGAGCTTTTGGCACCCGATGGCATCCTGATGGTAGCCGTTTATCCCGGGCACGAGGAGGGCACGCGTGAGGGCGAGATGCTTTCCGAATATTTTGCAACGCTGGATCGCCGCAAGGTGTCGGTTTCCTGTCTCCGGATCATCAACTCTCCGACCTCGCCCTTTTTCTTCATTGCAGAAAACAGATAAAAAAAGGCTGATGCAACGCATCAGCCTTTTTTATCCGAGGGCGACATCAAGTGCTGTCATCAGGGAAAAACCGAGTGCAAAAAAGACGGTGGCGGTATGCGCGTTCCCCGCAGGTGCCGAATCCGGTATCAGCTCATCCACTACGACAAAGAGCATAGCGCCTGCCGCAAAGGATAGAAAGATAGGCAAAAGTGCTCCGACAAGAGTGGCCATAAAAAGCGCAAGAAGCGCACCCATAAGCTCGGCAAGCGCGGAGAGTAGGGCAAAGAAAAACGCCTGTGCTCTTCCTGCGCCGCAGCCGCGCATGGGCATAGAGATAATGGCACCCTCGGGAAAGTTTTGAATGGCAATTCCGAGGGCAAGGGTAATGACAGCCGCCGCCCCTACCGAAGGATCTCCCGCAAGCCGTGCCGAAAGCAGGACACCTACCGCCATCCCCTCGGGAATGTTGTGCAGTGTGACCGAAAAGACCAGCATACGCAGCTTTTTTTGCGGATTGCTTACGGTTGCCTTGTGAGTAAACGGAATGTCAATCAGAAGGAGAAACAGAAAGCCGAGCAGGATGCCTGATATCGCAGGCAAAAAGGCGAAATGCCCGAGATGGGCGGCACGCTCAATGGAGGGCAAGAGCAGGCTGAAGATGGAGGCCGCCACCATCACACCGCCCGAAAAGCCAAGAAGCGCCTCTTCGGTTTTTCTTTTTAACCCCGCGTGCATAAAAAACACAAGCGTTGCGCCAAGAGCCGTGCCGAGAAAGGGCAAGAAAAGTCCTATAAGAAATTCAGTCAGCATAGTCGTTAGAAGGTCTCCCTTACCATACTATGCGAAAATCGCTTCTTTGCTTAATAAAAAAGCCCCGAAAGGGGTATCTTCCATAAAGCATATCACTGCCCAGGCAATATCACGCACAACGTGCATATCACTCGCCGCAGGCGAATAGAGTTGGCGCACCTGCTTTATCGCAGGTGCGCCAAAAGGGGCTTTCTTTTTTAAAGCTTGGTGGTCTGGGTTTTGAGCTGCACGTCGTGCGCGCCGCCCTCCACGATGCTGACCGAGGAAACAAGGGTGAGCTTGGCCTTCTCCTGCAGCTCGGTAATCGAGAGCGCGCCGCAGTTGCACATAGTGGAGCGCACCTTGGCAAGCGTCAGCTGTACGTTGTCGGAAAGCTTGCCGGCATAAGGCACATAGCTGTCAACACCCTCCTCAAACGAGAGCTTGGTGGCCCCGCCGAGGTCATATCTCTGCCAGTTGCGGGCACGGTTAGAGCCCTCGCCCCAGTATTCCTTCATGAGTGTGCCGTTCACATTGACCTTTCCGCCGGGGGCCTCGTCAAATCTTGCAAAATAACGGCCCAGCATCAAAAAGTCTGCACCCATGGCAAGCGCCAGGGTCATATGATGGTCATGCACGATACCGCCGTCCGAGCAGACGGGGACGTAAATGCCGGTTTCCTTGTAATATTCATCACGTGCGCGGCACACGTCAATCAGGGCGGTAGCCTGTCCGCGGCCGATGCCCTTGGTTTCACGCGTAATGCAGATCGATCCGCCGCCGATGCCGACCTTAATAAAGTCTGCACCGCAGTCGGCAAGGTAGCGGAAGCCCTCGGCATCCACCACGTTGCCGGCACCGACCTTTACGCTCTCACCGTAGTTCTTACGGATCCAATCGATGGTCAGCTTCTGCCACTCGCTGAAGCCCTCGGAGGAGTCAATGCAAAGCACGTCACAGCCGGCCTCAAGCAGGGCAGGAACACGCTCGGCATAGTCACGGGTGTTGATACCCGCGCCTACCACGTAGCGCTTGTCCTTATCAAGGCACTCAAGGGGATTCTGCTTGTGGATGTCATAGTCCTTACGGAAGACGAAGTACACAAGCTCGTCCTTTTCGTTTACGATGGGGAGCGAGTTGAGCTTGTGATCCCAGATGATGTCGTTGGCTTCCTTCAGGGTGGTACCCTCGGGCGCCGTGATCAGCTTCTCGCGGGGGGTCATAAAGGTATGGATAGGAGTTTCGGGGCCCATACGGCTCACGCGGTAATCGCGGCCGGTAACGATGCCCATAAGGCGCCCTTCAGGCGTGCCGTCCTCGGTGATCGCAACCGTGGAGTGACCGGTGCGCGCCTTGAGATCGAGCACGTCCGCCAGCGTATGATTCGGGCTGAGGTTGGAATCGCTGCGGACAAAGCCTGCCTTGTAGGCCTTAACGCGCGCGACCATCGCGGCCTCATCCTCGATCGACTGCGAGCCGTAAATGAAGGATACGCCGCCCTCACGCGCCAGCGCGATGGCCAGCTGATCCCCGGATACCGACTGCATGATGGAGGAAACCATCGGAATGTTCAGGGAAAGGGCCGGCTCCTCACCGCGGCGGTAGCGAACCAGAGGGGTGCGCAGAGATACGTTAGCGGGAATGCACTCGCTGGAGGAATACCCCGGAATCAGAAGGTATTCGTTAAAGGTGCGGGACGGTTCTTCGTAAAAGATCGCCATAGAAAGCTCCTTATCGTTGTGTTTATTATATTTGTTAATAAGTATAGCATAAGGGCGAGGAAAAAGCAAGCATTTTTCGCGCTTTTCCTCGCCCAAACTATATTTTTTTGCGAATTAGAGAACCGCGTTCAAAAATTGCTTGGTTCTCGGGTTTTGGGGATTGTCAAACAGCTCGGCAGGCGTGCCCTCCTCGGCAATAATACCGCTGTCCATAAAGAGGACGCGATTTGCTACCTCGCGGGCAAAGCCCATCTCGTGGGTGACGATCACCATTGTCATTCCTTCCACGGCAAGCTGACGGATAAGATCCAGCACCTCGCCGACCATTTCGGGGTCAAGGGCGCTTGTCGGCTCGTCAAACAGCATCACCTTCGGATTCATGGCAAGCGCGCGGACAATGGCAATGCGCTGCTTCTGACCGCCCGAAAGGGTGGAGGGATAAACGTTTGCCTTTTCCTCAAGTCCGATGCGGCGGAGAAGGGCATACGCCTTTTCCTCTGCCTCCTTCTTGATCTCTTGCTTGGTGGTGGTGATGGGAAGAAGCGCTTTCTTCTCCTTGCGGAAGAGGTTGGCAAAGCGAGTCATAAGGTTTTTGCGCTTCGCGTGTCTTAAGTTGCGATACCCGACATAAAGGGGCGCAAGCGTGATGTTTTGCAGCACCGTTTTGTTGTTGAAAAGGTTAAACTGCTGGAATACCATGCCGATGTGCTCACGGTGGGTGTTGATGTTTACACGGACGTCCGCAATATCCACACCGTCAAAGATGATCGAGCCGCTTGTCGGATCCTCCATGCAGTTAAGGCAACGGAGGAAGGTCGATTTCCCACAGCCCGAAGGCCCGATAATGGCAATCTGCTCGCCGTGCCGGATATCAAGATCAATGCCCGTGAGCACCTTGTGGTCGCCAAAGCTCTTGCAAAGGCCCTTGATGGTGAAAATCTTTTCGGTAGTGTTATTTATGTTTTCCATACGTTTTACCTCCTATCGCTTGCGCGCAGGCGCTTCTCAATCGCCTTGATGGCAAAGGTCAGGGCATATACAATAGCAAGGTAGAAGCAGGCCGCGACCGACATGGGGACAATGTAGCTGGCCATGTTGTTTCCGGCGCCGATGACCTTTGCGGCCTGGGTGAGGTCGTACATGCCGATCATGCTGACGATGGAGGTTTCCTTAATCAGCGCAATCAGCTCGTTACCGATCGCAGGGATCACGTTTTTGATCGCCTGCGGAATGACGATCTTTCTAAGCGTAACACCGCTCGGAAGGCCAAGTGCACGGCTCGCCTCTGTCTGGCCGATATCGACCGACAGAATACCGCCACGGATGCTCTCGGATACGTAGGCACCCGAGTTGATACCGAAAGCGATGATCGCGGTAATCTCCTGTGGGAAGCCGCGGATGGCAAAGATCGCATACATCATAATGAAGAGCTGCAGAGCCATAGGTGTTCCGCGGATGATGGTCACATAAATTTTACAGATTGCCTTCGGAATCTTAATTACCCTGGAATCGGGCATAATTACGATAAGTGCAACGATGGTACCGAGAAGCAGACCGAGGATTGCGGCAAACACCGAAACGAGGAATGTGGTCCCAAGACCGGTGAAGAGCATCCCCATGTATTTTGAGGAGCTGAGGAGCTCCCATATTTCTTCAAAAAAGCTCATTGTGAAATCCTTTTAAACAGGGAAAAAGAACTGTGCGAAAAAGCACGGTTCTTTTTCCTTGGAGTATTGATTTATCAGTCGTTGGTAAGACCCATGTGCGCCATGACCATTGCCTGGATCTCGGCTTCGCCAAGCTCGGCAAGAACATCGTTGATTGCGGCGAGGAGCTCGTCATTCCCCTTGGTCACGCAGATGGCGTACTGCTCTTCAACGGGGGCGTCAGCATCTCCGTCTGAACCGGAGTAGTAAAGCGGGAATGCCTCAAGCGACTTCGAGGCGTTCTGGACAAGGTACTGAGCGGGGAGCTGGTCGATGACAAAGACATCGGCAGATACACCGAGCGCATCCACGGCAGCCTGGGCATCGGGCATCTCAACGAGGGTGGTGTTGGTGCCGTAAAGAACGCCGTCATAGCCGTAGGCCTCGTCAGCGGCGGTTGCGTTGATTTCGCCCTCGGTGTAGATCCAACCGGTGGTGTCAATCTGCGTGGCGATCTTAAGACCCGCAAGCGCTTCCCAAACGATGTACTCAACGCCGTTAACCGTCTTGGTGTCAACGGTCACGCCCTCGGGAACCACGACGTACTGGATCGAGGTGTAGTAGGGGTTCGAGAAGTCAACCTTTTCCTGACGAGCGGGGGTGATGGTGATACCGGCCGCGCCGCAGTCGGCAATGGTGCCCTCGGCAACGTTGTCAATGATAGTGCCAAAGTCGCCATCCTTCCAGACGATCTTCTTGCCAAGCTTTTCGCCAACGAGCTTCATAATGTCAACGTCAACGCCGACGATCTCGGTGCCCTCGTAGTACTCAAAGGGCGCGAAATACGCGTTGGTACGTACGATGATCTCGTTAGAACCGCACGAGGCAAGTGCAAATACCGAGCCGCAGATCAAAAGCGCGGCCAGCACGAGAGAAAGAACTTTTTTCATGATTGTACTCCTTTATATGTAAAATATTTGGTTTTCCTGTGGTGTGATACCATTATAGCTTTCTATTCTCGGTTTGTCAAGAGGTTTTTGAAAAAATATTCTCGAAAATCAAATATTTTTCCAAGCGGTACTTTCGCTTCCGAAAAAAACACAAAAACAGGGGGAGAAAAGCGAAAAAACGGGTTTTATATGTGATCGCCCATATATTTTATATGTATATTTGAGTAGTTTATATGTATATTTTCAGTGGTATTCGGTTCTTTGTGTTTGCGGCAAAGCAATCGGGTGGAGGCACTCCTGCTTATTCTGACGGGGAAATGGGGGTGGGGAGAAATATTATTCATAAAAACAAAATAAATATTCGCAAGAGCGGGTGCAAAAAAAGCCCGGCGTAATGACCGCCGGGCGTTTCTGCTTGGATATCAGTTGGTGTAATTATCGAAGTAGCCCTGAATCCATACGATGGGCGTGCCCTTGTCGCCACTACCCGAGGTAAGATCACAGAGTGAGCCGATCAGGTCGGTCAGGCGGCGGGGCGTGGTCCCCTGCGAGGCCATCTGCCCAACGAGGTCGCCGTCCTTGTGGCGGATGTAATCCGAAATGGCTTCCTTAAGAGCATCCCCCGAAAGGTGAGCAAAATCGTTATCGGCAAGATACTTGAGCTTCACCTCGTTCGGCTGGCCAACGAGCCCTGCGGTGTGGAAGGGCGAAACAACCGGGTCTGCCAGCTCCCAGATCTTTCCGACAGGATCCTTGAAGGCACCGTCACCGTACACCATGACCTCAACCGATTTGCCGGTTTTCTCAAGGATGGTGGCGGCAATGCGGTCCACGATCTCCTGTGCATCCCGCGGGAAGAGCTTTACGCTGTCCTCGGTGGACTTGTTGCTGCCAAGCAGGCCGTAATCGGCATTATAGCCGCTACCGCCTCGGGAAGCGGTCATAATATCGTCAAGCCCGAGCACGATCTCGGCCCCCGCGGCCTTAAGAAGGCGCTTGGAGCGGGCGCGGCTATGGATATCGCAGGTGAGAACGCTCTTTGTGTAGGGGAGGATCGCACGGCAGTCATTGGCAAGGATGATCTCGGCCTCGCAGTCCTCGCTCTCGATTACTTCCTTATAATAAGAAATGTAGTCAACACCCGTGAAGGTGTGCTTCTTAAAGCCAAAGAGCTCGCGGTAGCGCGCCTCGGTCAGGATATCCGAGTAGGGGTTGATGCCTGCCGCATCCAGATCGTCAAGCGAGATCAGATGATTGCCCACCTCATCCGAGGGGTAGGAGAGCATCAGGGTGACCTTCTTGGCGCCGCGCGCAATACCGCGCAGGCAGATGGCAAAGCGGTTGCGGCTCAGGATGGGGAAGATGACACCGACATGGCCGGAGGGAAACTTCTCGGCAATGTCCGCGCCAATATCGTCAATCGTAGCGTAGTTGCCCTGTGCACGTGCCACGACAGCCTCGGTTACGGCGATCACATCACGGTCACGGAGCGAAAGATTTTCACTCTCTGCGGCATTCAGCACGCTGTCCACCACAATGGCGGCAATATCGTCACCACTGCGGATAATGGGGGCGCGCACCCCGCGAGAAACAGTACCAATCAGTCTTTCCATGGGTTCCTCACAGACGGTAGAATAGAGAAGCGGGACCTCCGTCAGTTGTCCTGCTCATTTATTATACAACATTTTTTCAGATAAGTAAAGAACTATTTTTTTATATGTTCCATAAATTTTGATTATGTTTGTGCAAAGCGTTTTTTAGTAGGTTTCCAAAGCTTTCGTAAAAGGATTGTATGTAGCGGGGCGGATTTCTTATGCGTAACAGCAGAAGAAGGGTCATGCAAAAACTCAATTATTCCGTTGACGCTTCTTTTTCTGAAATTGTGCAAAACGCCGAAAAAGCGAAAAACAGGGTTTTCCACAAAAAGTCGGTGGAAAACTTGGCGAAAAAGTGGAAAACTCGGAACGGTTGCGAAATCTGCTGGAAAAAAATCGGATGTAAACTCAAAGTTACTCACACTTTCCACAGAAACGCGGTGGAAAACTCCGAAAACGGATAAAGTACAATTTCTACGTTTTGCCTACTGGACAAGAAAAAGGATAGAAAAAGGAGAAGATTTTCGGGAGAAAACGCCAAAAAACGGAAAAAACAACCCAAAAACACAACGGTTTTATTGAGTTTTGGGCTCCACCTTTAAAAATATAAGAAAAAACCGTCCTTCTTCTTGGGCAACCCCTTGTATAGATTGCCCGAAGAAAACGAGGAGCAGCGATAAAAAATCCGTTTTTTCCTATTAAGTATATGAAAAAAGGAAGCGGTGGCATTCGGCGGTTCTCGGCCATCTCTTCCTTTTTCGGTTAGATTTTTTTAATTGTAATGACTTGTTTACAAGAATTATTCTTCCGCTTGGTCAATGGTGATCTGCTGACCCGTTCCCGGCCGAATACCGAGATGCTCATATGCCAGGTGCGTGACACAGCGGCCGCGCGGGGTTCTCGAGATGAATCCGATCTGCAGAAGGTAAGGCTCATACACGTCCTCAATGGTGATGGCCTCCTCGCCGGTCGTGGCGGCGAGTGTTTCAAGACCGACAGGACCGCCGCCGTAGTAGCGGATGATCGCCTCAAGCATTCTTCTGTCGGTGTTGTCAAGCCCAAGCTCGTCAATCTCAAGCATCGTAAGGCCTGCGCGCGCGATCTCCTCGGTGATGCGGCCGTCCCCACGCACAAGGGCGAAGTCCCGGATGCGCTTCAAAAGACGGTTGGCAATACGCGGCGTGCCGCGGGAGCGCTTGGCAAGCTCCATAGCCCCCGCATCATCAAGCTCCACA
>JAZNDG010000040.1:0-2356 GCA_045587985.1 Eubacteriales bacterium
TTTGCCGTTCTCGCCCCGAAGGCGTACAAGCGTACGTCAAGAGGAAGAGAACGGTGAAAGCAAACAAAATAAAATAATTACGGAGAAAGCCAAAGGCTTTCAACCTTAAAAATCAATCAAATTACGAAGATACAAAAAAGAGATACAAGGTGTATCCCCGTATCTCTTTTTGTTTGCGGTTATGCCAAAAGGCACTGTTGCGCCAGCAAATGCCGTGGCGTGCCGCGCGCAGAGCGCGCGTTGAGAAACGAGGGGATTTTGAGCAGAATTCGCCGTTCTCGCCCCGAAGGCGTACAAGCGTACGTCAAGAGGAAGAGAACGGTGAAAGCAAACAAAATAAAATAATTTCGGAGAAAGCCAAAGGCTTTCAACCTTAAAAATCAATCAAATTACGAAGATGCAAAAAAGAGATACAAGGTGTATCCCCGTATCTCTTTTTGTTTGCGGTTATGCCAAAAGGCACCGTTTCTCACCTTCTGCAGAAGATGCAACGCCCCTCCTCATCATACCGCGGAATAAGCTCCTGCTCGGTATGCGTGATGCAGACAGGGTTCTGGCAGATGTGCCCCGGCTCCTCCTTGCCCATTTTCGGGAAGGGAGAGGGATCGCGCGCGGCCTCCTCAAGGAGCTTTAAGATCAGGGCCATGCGCATATATTTGCCGTTCTTCACCTGCTCAAAATAGGCGGCGCGGGGATCGGCATCCACCCGCACGCTGATCTCGTTGACGCGCGGCAGGGGATGCAGGATCGCAAGGCTTTCCTTTGCGCCTACGAGCTTTTCGGGGGTCAGGATATAGCTGTCCTTTAAGCGCTCATAGACCGAAAGATCGGGAAAGCGCTCGCGCTGGATACGCGTCATATACAGGATATCGAGCGAGGGGATCGCACCCTCAAGGTCGGCCGTTTCAAGATACGGCAGGCCCGCCGCGCCGAGCTCGGCAGTCAGATGCGCCGGGGTGCGCAGCTCATCCGGCGAGATGAGCACCACGCGGATATCCTCATAGCGCAGAAGCGCCGAAAGGAGCGAATGCACGGTCCTCCCGTACTTTAAGTCGCCGCAGAAGCCGACCGTGAGCCCGCCAATCCTACCGTGGCGGCGGTGAATGGTCAAAAGATCGGCCAGTGTCTGGGTGGGGTGGGCGTGACCGCCGTCCCCCGCGTTGATCAGCGGTACGCTTGCATTCTCGGCCGCAACCTGTGCCGTGCCCTCACGCGGATGGCGCATGGCAATGATATCGGCATACGCGCTGATCACGCGCGCCGTATCGGCCACGCTCTCGCCCTTGGCGGCCGAGGAGGAATCGGCATCCGAAAAGCCGATCACGCTGCCGCCAAGCTCCAGCATTGCCGCCTCAAACGAAAGGCGGGTACGGGTGGAGGGCTCAAAAAAGAGGGTGGCAAGCTTCTTTCCGTGGCAGGCCTCGGCATACACGGCGGGATGCTCCGCGATATCACTGGCTCTTGCGATCAGCGCATCCAGCTCGGCAACCGTGAGGTCCTGGATATCGATCAGGCTCCTCATTTGCCGATCCAGCTCTCGTCAGAGGGATTGTTGCGGAAGGCGATCAGGCGCGCAATATCGGCGGGCTTGATGTAGCCCTCCTCGGCGGCAACCTCGGCAATCACATCAAAGTTTGTGAGCGAGATGTTCTTCACGTTTGCCTCGGCAAGACGGTCAAGCCCCTTCTTCATCCCGTAGGTGAAGATCGAAACGATGCCGAGCACCTCGGCCCCCGCCTCACGCAGGACGTTCACGACCTCAATAACGCTGCCGCCGGTCGAGATAAGATCCTCCACCACCACGACCTTTTGGCCCGCCGAAAGGCGCCCCTCGATCTGGTTCTGGCGGCCGTGGTCCTTGGCGCCCGAGCGGACATAGCCCATCGGCAGGCCGAGGATGTGGCCGGTAATGGCGGCGTGAGCAATACCGGCAGTCGAGGTGCCCATCAGGACCTCGGCATCCGCAAAGTTCTCACGGATAAGCGTGGCAAGCCCCTCCTCCACGTGCGTGCGCACGGCGGGGGCGGTCAGGGTCAGGCGGTTGTCACAGTACACCGGGCTCTTGATGCCGCTTGCCCAGGTGAAGGGCTCCTCGGGGCGGAAAAAGACGGCACGGATCGAAAGAAGGTCACGGGCGATCTGCTTCTGAATGTTCTCCATTTTGTAAAGCTTCCTTTCCATTTAATCGCAAAATTCGGCCACGCAGCGCTCGTAAGCGGCCACGGGATCGGGGGCGGCCGTGATGGGACGGCCCACCACGATGTAGTCAGAGCCGATGCGCTTTGCCTCGGCAGGCGTCATCACTCGCTTCTGGTCGCCGATATCCCCATCGGCAAAGCGGACGCCGGGGGTCACC
>JAZNDG010000041.1:0-12517 GCA_045587985.1 Eubacteriales bacterium
CGCTTCAAAGCCTAACGATCGTTATTTCTGTTATCGCGGCGATAGTAGTTGGTGCTATTAACTGAATAGAAAAGGCGAGCTTTTCACGGCTCGCCTTTGTTGCAAAAACACTCTATGAACGAGCTTTTTACCTTGACTTAATATGTCGAATATGGTATAATATGTGCGGTACCTCGTGTACCCGAAGAGCACCATACGGTGGCGGTTGCTTCCCTTCTGTGAAGGGAGCGAAATTTTCTTTTTCTCCCTTCAATTCTTTGAGGGGAGGTGATAACCATGTACATCACATTGGTAGAATTACTGATGTTTCTGTCCTTGCTTATCGCTCTCGCCGAGTATTTCGATAATCGACGTGACAAATAAAAAGAAATAACCGCCTGACTCTCACATAAGGCGGTTATTTCTATAACTGACTTGGGAGGCGACCGTCATCGGTGCTCTCCGTTATTATTATACCCGATTTGTGGATCCTTGTCAATACCCATGCCAAAATTTTGTGGTATGGTTTTGTTCAAGAAAGTTATAATGGAATGAATATTTCGCAATCAGGTTTGAGCGGCTACCCGAGTCCACATTTTTAAGTAAGATTGTAAAGGTGATTTAAAGTGAAGGATCAGAAAAGTATTCTCAACTACGGCTTTTTGCTTTTTTTGGTAATTGTCGGTGTATTATCCTTTTTCAAAACTGATACGGGTTTTGCAAATGCCATCAACAGTTTGTCATTTCCTATATTTTTGTTTACTGTATCAACTTTAATGGTGAAATGTAATAAATTCATTAAAGATTATTTTGAAAAGGCAGTTGTACAGCAAAACAAAATTGTAGAGTTGCTGCAGGAACAAATAATCCTCCGCAAGCAATTAATTGCCCAAAAGGAAGAAAGAAACGAAGATGTTGCCGAAGATAAAATAATGATAACCAATAGAATTGGCCAATCTATAAATAATATTGCTCTATCTATGGCGCTTCAAAAATATACCGCCACTATGAATGCAATAACAAAAATCATAAATTTCGGTGCCACGCTTAGCTTTGCTTTTTGCTTGTTGTCTTTAGTAGGGGTGATTTCCCCGCTTAACAATTCGAATTGGATAAACATATTTTCTTTAATGTTGGTTTTTTTCGATTTTTTCATTTTCGATGGAATTATGGAAACGATCTGCGTAAAAGTGCACGCGCGAATATGCAAAAAAGCGGATAAAAAAGCGAAAAGCGATATAGAACAAGTTAAATCATGAGATTAAATTTGTATCATCCTCGGTTCAACTTACATCCAATACGCCCAGCCAGAAAAAAGCCAAGTTGAACCAACTTGGCTTTTTTCTATCCAATTCGACAAAAAGGCGTATGCATATTGAAATGTAATACCATTTGTGCTACAATCGGTTTATCATTCTTTTCCTTAATGTTTACCGAACGGGAGGAAAAATGGGAACACTTATTATTTTTAACGGTATTTTGATCCTTATCATCGCCGCTTTGCTTGTTGCGGTAAAAAAATGGGTGCGTAGCGAGAGGGCGAGGCGTGCGCTTTTGCTGCTTGCACCGCTTGTTACCATTGCGTTTCATTACAGCTCGTTCTTATATCATTCTGTCTTTACGGGCGCGGGGGTTGAATATCTGAGCAGCACCCCGAACCTCATTTTGCCGATCTATCCGTGCAATGTTGTGATGTGGTGCGCCCTCGCTTACGGTCTTATGCCCAATAAGGAAAGCAAGGTCGGCCTCCTTCTTTCCGATTATATCTTTTGGTTTGGCATTGCCTCCACTCTTGTCGGCATGTTTGCGAATGTGGATTTTATTATGAATCCAACCTTAAGTGACTTTGAGGTAACAAAAAGCATCGTTGCACACGCCACGCTCCTGTTTAACGTGATGCTTATTCCCGTTCTTGGGCTTCTTCGCCCCAGCTTCCTCCGAAATATGTGCAATATGGTGATATCCGTGTTGGCTATGTACGTGATCGGACTGTACTGCAACCTCATTTTCAGCGCGCTTGTTTCCCCGGAAGCGGCATACGGTGTCAACTCCATGTTTATCATCCACTCCCCCTTTGAGGGTGTGCCCTTTCTGCGCTACCCCATTATAGCCTCGGTAGCCCTCGTCATTTACCTTGCCATTTTCACGGTGTGTGACATCCTGAACAATCCTCGCGGCCACCGTTGGTTTGACCGTGTTCTTGCCGCCCTGCGCAAAAAATAATGGGGGCCTCTCCTAAAGGCTTGCGGCATTCAAATCACAGCCTAAGCGCGCAGGCGAAAAAAGCACTTGCTTTTGCAAGTGCTTTTTTGTTTAAGCCGAGGCTTTTCATGCCATCCGCCGCCCCGCCTCTCTATCTTTTTTAGCGGCGGGCTTGCTTTTTTCGGGACGCACCGTTATAATAGGAAAAAAAGGGGGGTGGGTGCTTTGTCGGCTCTTGAAACCGAGCGCAGATTTCTTGTCGAAATGCCAAATAGGGAAGCGCTTCTTTCTCTGCCCGGGGCAGAGAGCTCGCGCATTGTGCAGACCTATCTTGCCTCCTCCCTCGGCGTGACCGAGCGTGTCCGCCGCCGCGAGTGGGAAAGCGGCGTTGCCTACACCCATACCGCAAAGCACCGCGTGACGGCCGCCACCGCCTATGAAGACGAGCGCCGAATTGATAAAGATGAATATGAGCGCCTCCTTCTCCGTGCCGACAGAGCCCTCCGCACGATCGAAAAGGAGCGCATCACGATTCCCTACGGCCCCCATCTTCTTGAGATCGATCTTTACCCCTTTTGGCAGCATACGGCCCTCCTTGAGGTAGAGCTCCCGTGCGAGGATGCCGCACTCTCCCTGCCGCCCTATTTGCATATTCTTACCGAAATTACCGAGGACGGCCGCTACCGCAATGCGGCCATGGCAAGAGAGCTCCCGCCCGAAAGGCCCTGATTTCCGCCCTTTTTTCACCCTGCCTTTGGCAGCATTCGTGAAGATTTGACACAAAACCGAAAAAAACGGTTAAAAGTTTGTTCAAAAGTTCGACAAAAACCTATTGCAATTTTTTGTCGGATGGTGTAATATATACTCATAAATAGATAATTCTTACGGCTTCCTTGCCTACTTTGCGATCATTGCGGCTGTTGTGGTCACCGTCATCTTAAAGCGCACCCGGCTTGGTCTGCATCTGCGTGCGGTGGGCGAAAACCCTGCCACCGCCGATGCCGCCGGTATCAACGTCGGCGCTTACAAGTACGGTGCCACCGTCCTTGGCGGTGCTGTCGCAGGGCTTGGAGGTCTTTACTACGTGATGGACTATATGGGGGGCATCTGGTCAAACAATGGCTTCGGTGACCGTGGCTGGCTTGCCATCGCGCTTGTCATCTTCGCCCTTTGGAATCCCTCCTACGGCATCCTAGGCTCGTTCGTGTTCGGTGGTCTTTATATTCTGCCGGTCGTCATTCCGGGGCTTTCGCGCAGCATGGTGGAGTTCTTTGCGACCTTCCCCTATCTTGTCACCCTCATCGTGCTTGTGTTTGCCAGCAAGAAAAAGAAGCGTGAAAATCAACCCCCGGCGTCACTTGGGCTTTCCTATTTCCGAGAGGAACGCTGATTTTGCGGGTATAAGTTTCGCAACACGTCATTGTCGGAGGCTTGCAGACCTCGGCGCACGCCCTGTGCGCCGTCAGCCTGCAGGCCTCCTTGCGCTTCGTCCCTATCCGCTTCTGCTCCGCGCGGCTCCGAAAAAAGAAAAAAAGCCCTTTTGGGCTTTTTTCTTTACACTCTTGCAAAACGGGGGTAAAGTATGATATAATAATATGAATACGTATGGGAAGGAGGACGAATATGGTTAAGATCACCGAGGTGACGCCCCGCTCGCGTGCCGCACGCCGTGGGATAAAGGCGGGCGATACACTCGTTTCCGTGAACGGACATGAGATCCGTGACGTGCTTGACTATCATTTTTATCTTGCCGAAAAGGTCGTGCTCCTCACCCTCCTTCGCGGGGAGAAAACCGTCAAAAAGAAGATCTGCAAGGAAACCTATGACGATATCGGCCTTCTCTTTGAAACCCCCTTGATGGACAAGAAGCATTCCTGCCGCAACGGCTGCATTTTCTGCTTTATCGACCAGCTGCCGAAGGGGATGAGGGAGAGCCTCTATTTCAAGGATGACGATGCGCGCCTTTCCTTCCTGCACGGCAACTACATCACCCTGACGAACCTTGACGATGCGGATATTGACAGGATCATCGAAATGCGCATCTCCCCTGTCAACGTGTCGGTGCATACGACAAATCCCGCGCTGCGCGTTAAGATGATGAAGAATAAGCGTGCAGGCGAGGTGCTTTCCTACCTTGACCGCCTGGCGGATGCGGGCATCACCCTGCGCGCCCAGATCGTTCTCTGCCGCGGGATCAACGATGGCGAGGAGCTTTTGCGCTCGCTTTCCGACCTTTCCCGCCTTTATCCCTCGCTTGACAGCGTTTCGGTCGTGCCGGCAGGCCTCACCGCCCACCGCGAGGGGCTGTATCCCCTCACCGCTTATACCGAGGAGGAGGCAAGGGAGATCGTAAAGACGGTGGAGGCGGCGGCCGATGCCCATTTTGAGCGGACCGGCTCGCGCCTTTTCTTTGCGGCGGACGAGCTGTATCTGCGTGCAGGCCTTCCCCTGCCGCCCGAGGAAAGCTATGAGGACTATCCCCAGATCGAGAACGGGGTTGGGATGCTCCGCTCCTTCCGTGAGGAGGCGGCCTGTGAGCTGACCGATGCACCCTCTGCCTGCTTGCCCCGCACCGTTTCGGTAGCAACCGGGGTTGCGGCCGCCCCCATGCTGCGCGAAATCGCCGATGAGGTGGCCGAAAAGCATGGGAATCTGACAAGTTATGTTTACGAAATAAAGAACCGCTGGTTTGGTGAGAGCATCACGGTCGCAGGGCTTTTGACAGGCCGTGACATTGCCGAGCAGTTAAAGGGAAAGCCGCTTGGAGAGCTTCTCCTTCTTCCGCGCGCCGCACTGCGCGCAGAGGGGGATCTCTTTCTTTGCGGGATGAGCCCCCGAGAGCTTGAAGCCGAGCTTGGGGTGCCGATTGCCTTCATCGGAGAGGATGGGGCGGCCTTTGTGGCCGCACTCCTCGGTGAAGAGTAGGAAAGGAGAAAGGTATGGCAAAACCGGTTGTTGCCGTTGTAGGACGGCCAAACGTAGGGAAAAGCACCCTTTTTAATAAGCTGATCGGTGAGCGCCGCTCGATCGTGGAGGATACCCCCGGCGTCACGCGGGACCGCATCTATGGGGATGCCGAGTGGTGCGGCAGGGAATTTCTCCTTGTTGACACCGGCGGCATTGAGCCGAAGACGGATGATGTGATCCTTGCCAAGATGCGCATGCAGGCCGAGGTGGCCATTGCGAGCGCCGATGTGATCGTCTTTATCTGCGATGTGCACGCGGGGCTGACGGCCGATGACCGCGATATCGCCGTTATGCTGAAAAAGTCCGGCAAGCCGATCGTGCTTGCCGTCAATAAGATCGACCGTGTGGGTGAGCCTCCCTTTGAATTTTACGAATTTTATGAGCTCGGATTTGAGCGGGATCCCATCGTGCTTTCCTCGCTCCATGGCACCGGTACGGGTGATTTGCTTGATGAGGTCGTTTCGGCTCTGCCCGCCGCTTGTGAGGAGGAGAGAGATGAGTCGGCCGTTTCGGTGGCGGTCATCGGTAAGCCGAATGCGGGCAAATCCTCGCTCGTCAACCGCCTGATCGGGGAGGAAAGACAGATCGTGTCGAACATCCCCGGAACCACAAGAGATGCGGTTGACACCGTCTTTGAAAACGAGCTCGGTCGCTTCAACTTTATCGATACGGCGGGCATCCGCCGCCAGAGCAAGGTGGAGGACAGGATCGAGAAGTTCTCGGTGCTCCGTGCCAAGATGGCGGTGGAGCGCGCCGATGTCTGCTTGCTTCTCATTGATGCTGCCGAGGGGATCACCGAGCAGGACGAGAAGATCGCGGGGATCGCGCATGAGGCGGGCAAGGCCACCATCATTGTGGTCAACAAGTGGGATCTTATTGAGAAGGACAACAGTACGGTCAACGAATATACAAAGAAGATCCGTACCTCTCTTGCCTATATGCCCTATGCGCCCATCTTCTTTGTGTCGGCCAAGACCGGCCAGCGCACGCACATCCTCTTTGAAAAGATCCTTGAGGTGTATGCCGAGGCGCATAAGCGGATCTCGACCGGTGTGCTCAACGACCTTCTCTCGGATGCGATTACCCGTGTCCAGCCCCCCTCGGACAAGGGCAAGCACCTGAAGATCTATTATATGACCGAGGTGTCGGTCGCGCCTCCCACCTTTGTGGTGTTCTGCAACAGCGCCGCCCTCTTTCATTTCTCGTACCAGCGGTATCTTGAAAACTGCCTGCGTACCGCCTTCTCGTTTGCGGGTACGCCGATCCGTATCGTGGTCCGCCAGCGCGGGGACGAGATGCCGGATAAGGTATAAGGAGCACCGATATGTTTATTGATTCGATCAAAATCTACCTGAAGGCAGGGGACGGCGGTAACGGCGCCGTAGCCTTCCACCGTGAAAAATACGTGTCGGCAGGCGGCCCGAGCGGTGGGGACGGCGGCAACGGCGGTGACATCGTGTTCCGCGTGGACCCCGGCTCCAACACCCTGCTTGCCTTCCGCTATAAGCGCAAGTTTATCGCCGAATCGGGCGAGGCCGGCAAGAGCGAGAAGTGCCACGGCAAGAGCGGTGCACCCCTTGTCGTGCTTGTGCCCCCCGGCACCCTTATTAAGGAGCCGGACACCGGTCGCATTATCCACGATATGTCCTCGGAGGGCGATTTTATCGTCTGTCGCGGCGGCCGCGGCGGCTGGGGCAACCGTCACTTTGCCACCCCCCCCCGTCAGATCCCCCGCTTTGCCAAAAGCGGCACCCGCGGGGAGGAGCGTGAGGTCCTGCTTGAGCTTAAGATGCTCGCGGATGTCGGGCTTGTCGGCTTCCCGAATGCCGGTAAGTCCTCGATCCTCTCTCGTATTTCCTCTGCCCGCCCGAAGATCGCAAATTACCAGTTCACCACCCTTTCCCCGAACCTTGGCGTTGTGTCGGCAGGGGAGGAGGGGCATGGCTTTGTTGCCGCCGATATCCCGGGGCTGATCGAGGGCGCATCGGACGGGCTTGGCCTTGGTCACGCCTTCCTTCGCCACGTGGACCGCTGTCGGCTTCTTTTGCACGTGGTCGACCTTGCCGCCGTTGACGGCCGTGATCCCACCGAGGATCTTACCAAGATCGATGAGGAGCTTGAAAAATACAGCCCCGAGCTTGCAAAGCGCCCCCAGATCGTGGTGGCCAACAAATGCGATGCCGTCCTTCTTGAGGAGGAGCATGTCGAGCGCTTTCTTGCCCACGTTCGGTCGCTGGGGCGTGAGTGCATCCTTGTCAGCGCCGTGACGGGCGAGGGGCTTGATACCCTCGTGCACCGTACCTCGGCCCGCCTTTCGGAGCTGCCCCCCATCACCGTCTATGAGGATGAGGTAACGCCCGAGGAGCGCTCAACGCGCGGCGCGGGCGAGCGCAAGACCACCGTCCGCCGCGAGAATCACACCTTCTTCGTGGAGGGAGAGTGGCTCCGCAATCTGCTCGGCCAGGTCAATTTCTCGGATCGCGAGTCGATTGCCTTCTTCCAGCGCATCCTCGTAAAGGAGGGGATCATCGATCGCCTGCGTGAGGCGGGGATCGAGGAAGAGGATATTGTCAATATCTACGACTTTGAGTTTGAATTTATCAACTGAAGCCAAAAAAGGGCTGTGCCGCGGCACAGCCCTTTTTCTATTTGAAGGTGACTTTAAAATCACTCGACGGTGACCTTCTTCATCCGCATATCCGAAACAGGCCGATCACGGAAATCGGTGGGCACGGATGCGATCTCGTCCACCGTCTCCATCCCCTCGATCACCTTGCCGAAGGCGGCGTACTGCCCGTCAAGATGCGGCGCATCCGCGTGCATGATAAAGAACTGCGAGGAGGCCGAATTCGGGTCGTAGGCACGCGCCATCGAGATAACGCCGCGCGTGTGGCGCAGGTCGTTCTTGTGGCCGTTGGCGGCAAATTCACCGGTGATGTGCTTGCCCGAGCCCCCCATGCCGGTACCCATCGGGTCGCCCCCCTGGATCATAAAGCCGGGGATCACACGGTGAAAGATCAGCCCGTCATAAAAGCCGCGGCCGCAAAGCTCCTCAAAATTTTTGACCGTTTCGGGTGCGAATTCGGGATAGAGCTCAATCTTGATCTTCTGCCCGTTTTCCATTTCAATGATAACCATACTCTTCTCCTTTTTCTTAAATAATCAAGCCCCCGGCCGAATATACTAACGGTACGGAGGATCGTGTATGAATGATAAAAAGCTTGACCTTGGGCGTTATGCATCCACCCTTCTTGCGCTGGCGCTCGGTCTTTTCGGTGCCTATCTCCTCTTGCGCTATCTTCTGCCGGTGGCGCTCCCGTTTCTTTTGGCCTGGGCGCTTGCGCTTGTCCTGCGCCCCCTTAACGTGTATCTTTCCCGCCGCCTGCATATCGGGCGGCGCGCCATTGCGTTTTCCACCGTGCTGCTTTCGCTTTTTCTTGTCGGTCTTTTTCTCTATTTTTCGGTCGACCGCCTGCTTTTTGAGCTGCGCGGCGCGGTAGAATATCTTTCGGGCGAGCCAAGCCCGCTTACAGGGCTCCTTGACGGCCTTTTCCCAAACGGAGGGGAAGGGCTTCTCGGCTATGCGGGTGCACTGGCCGATCACCTTGCAGAGGCGCTTCTTACGGCGATCCCGCCCCTTCTCGGAAGTGCGGTGCTCTCAATTCCCGGGATGCTGCTTTCGGTGCTTGTCACGGTGATGGCCGCCTTCTATTTCAGTCTTGATCTTGACAGCATCCACGCATCCATTGGCCGTCTTTTGCCCGGGGCGCTCTCGTCACAGCTTACAAGGCTGCGCGAGGGGGCTATGCGCATTGGGTGCGGCTATCTGCGTGCTTACCTTCTCTTGACAGCCGTGATCTTTCTTATCATGCTGGCAGGGCTCTCGCTTCTTGGAGTGGAGTACGCGCTCTTGCTTTCGATCCTTCTTTCGGCGGTCGATATCCTTCCGGTCGTTGGCGTTGGGACCGTGCTTGTGCCCTGGGGGATCCTCTCGCTCCTCTTTGGGAAAGGCTCGCTCGGTATCGGGCTTCTTGTCCTTTTCGCTGTCAGTGAGGTGGTGCGCCAGATCCTTGAACCAAGACTGCTTGGTAGGGCGCTTGGTATTCCGCCCCTCCTTTCACTTGCCGCTCTTTATTTCGGGGCGCGCTTTTTCGGGCTCTTCGGCCTTCTGCTCGGGCCGATCCTTGCCGTCCTTGTGAGGCTCCTTTTTGAGGCTGTGGGGGGCTATAAAACAAAAAACCCGTCAAACGACGGGATTTCTGTCGGTCAGGCACGCTCTACCTTGCCGGAACGCAGGCAACGGGAGCAAACATAAACGCTCTCGCGGTTGCCGCCAACGATCGCTTTGACCTTGCGGATATTGGGCTTCCAGGTCCGGTTGGTCTTCCGGTTGGAGTGGGACACATTGTGGCCAAACGACACACCCTTGCCGCAAACACTGCATTTTGCCATAACTGACACCTCCTGATCTTCATCCCCAAGTGGGTATGAATCTATCTGTAATTTTTTTAAATACAAATCACGCGAATGTTATTATAGCATACCTTTTTTTAAAATGCAAGTGTTTTTTTCGTGTTTTTGAAAAAAATAGTTCTTGCAATCGGGGGTTCCTTATGCTACAATAGAATTAATAAAAGAAAGGGGTATATACGATGAGTAAATTCTTTGCCGTTTTGGGTTATCTTGTAAGCGTGGCCGCTACTGTGGCCGCTGTGCTCGGTGTTGCCTGGGTCTTCAGAACACTGCTCGACCGTAAGATCGATGAGGAGATCGAGGAGGAGATGGAGTGCGGCTGCGGCTGTGACGATTGTGACTGCGGCCCTGACTGTGATTGCACGCCCGAGCATAACTGCGGCTGCCACTGCGGGGATGCCAAGGAGGCAGATGAGGCCGCCGAGGCTGCCGAAGCATAAAAAAAGCGCCTTCGGGCGCTTTTTCCTTTGATGCTCTTGTATTTTTTCTTTGCGTGTGTTATAATATCACATAAAGTGTCATTTGGACATTAGGAGGTTTATCATGCAGGTTGCAGTTCTCGGCTGCGGTGTTGTCGGCCGTGGAACCGTTGATTTCCTTTGTGAAAACGCATCGCGCATCAAGGCGCGCGCAGGGCAGGAGATCACGGTAAAATACATTCTTGAAAGGCGCGATCTTTCGGATACGCCGTACGCCGATAAGGTGGTAAAGGACTTTGAGGTGATCGAGGCGGATCCCGAGGTTTCCTTGGTGATCGAGGCTATGGGTGGCTCCCACCCGGCGTATGAGTTTTCAAAGCGTGCGCTGCTTGCAGGTAAGCATGTGGTCACCTCCAACAAGGAGGTCGTGGCCAACTTTGGCGTGGATCTTTTGGCCACCGCAAGGGAAAAGGGCGTCCAGTACCTTTTTGAGGCCAGCGTTGGCGGCGGTATCCCCGTGATCCATCCTCTTGCAGAGGACCTTGCACCCAACGAGATCGGTAGCATCTCGGGCATCCTCAACGGCACCACCAACTTTATTCTGACCGAAATGTTTGAGGCGGGCAAGAGCTTTGAGGACGCGCTCTGCGATGCGCAAAAAAGAGGCTATGCCGAGGCAAATCCTGCCGCCGATATCGAGGGGCTTGATGCCTGCCGTAAGATCGCCATTCTGACGGCGGTTGCCACCGGTAAGCTTGCCAAGACCGAGAAGATCCACACCGAGGGGATTACGAAGATCCGTGCCCTTGATGTAGAGGCGGCCGGGAGGCTTGGCTATGCGATCAAGCTGCTTGGGCGGATGATCCGCACCGAGGTCGGTGATCTCTTCTTGATGGTAGCCCCCTTCCTCGTTCCCAAAGCGTCCCCCCTCTATCCCATCACGGGTGTCTTTAACGGCGTTCTCGTAAACGGGAATTTTGTGGATGATGTGCTCTTCTTCGGCCGCGGTGCGGGTGCTGCGCCCACTGCATCGGCGATGGTTGGAGATGTATTGCATATTGCCATGGGCGGTGCGCCCTACCATGCGGAGTGGCAAGAGGCAAGCGAAGGCGATGTGACCGATTTTTCGCACTTCACCTGCCGCCGCTACCTTGCGCTTGCCAAGATCGACCGCAATGCGGCCGAGGTCTTCTTTGGCGGGGCGGAGTTTATCCCTACCGAGGACGGGATCGCTCTTATCACCTCCGAGATCTCGGAGAGCGAGCTTCTTGATAAGCTCAGCCGTGTGGCGGCAATGGGCGGCGCGCTTCTTTCGCACATCCGCGTGCTCTGACTTCATTCTTTAAGAGTCCGTACTCGACCGAAAGGGTACGGACTCTTTTTGCGTTCTTAAGAAGGGCAAGCGTATTGATGAGCGTCATCACGCCGAGCACAAGATCGCAAAGGCCAAAGGCGCCCTCGGCCGATAGGGTGGCACCCACCGTGAGCAAAAGACAGAATATAAGCGAGAAAAGAACGCGTAAGGAAAAGGAATCCTTGATGTGGCAGAGCGCCTTCATCCCGTATTTCACCCAGCAGGCGACCGTGGCGTAGGCAAAGGCGGCTACCGAGAGAGAAACGACAGCTCCCGCCGCACCGCCAAAGGCAGAGGAAAAGGCGGCGGCCACCAAGGCCGTGCCCGAAAGGCTTGGCAAAGGGTCAAGGGCCGAAAGCACGGCAAGCCCCGTGAGGGTGCACATAAGGACCGTGTCGATCAGGACCTCAAGGAACCCAAAGAGCCCCTGCCTTGCAGGATGGAGAACGGCGGCATCGCCGTGGGCAAAGGGGGCGGTGCCCGCCCCTGCTTCATTTGAAAACAGTCCGCGCCCAAGCCCCACCCGCATGGCTCGGCAGATCCCCATACCGAGCAATCCGCCCCCCGCGCTCTTTAAGGAAAAGGCCTCCTTCATAATGCGCAGGAAAACGCCCGGAAGCGAACTCATATTTACGAAAAGCACGAAAAGCGCCGCCAAGGTATAAAGAACGGTCAGGATCGGGATCAAGGCTCCTGCAAGCCGCTCAACAGCCCTCTGACCGCCGAGAAACAAAAGAAGGGTGACGGCCGAGAGCAAGAGCCCGCATGGGAGGGGGAGGATAGGGAGGACGGATGCTGTCGCCTCGGCGATCACCTGCCCCTGCAAGAGGCTGCCCATGGTGAAGGCAAGCACCACCGAGAGAATGGCAAAGAGGGTGGCAGCACCCTTGCCAAGGGTGGGGCCGATATAGTCAAGCGCCCCTCGGCTCCCCCCTCTGCCGCGCGCATCGAGCGAAAGCGTGATCTCGGCGTATTTTAAGAAGGCAACGAGAAGGCCGCCAAGCGGCATCCAGAAGAGCGCCCCCGCGCCCCCCACCGTAAGCGCCACCCCGACCCCTGCGATATTCCCGACACCAAGCGTGCCGGCAAGCGCGACCGAAAGGGCAGAGAGGGAGGAAGAAAG
>JAZNDG010000042.1:0-7620 GCA_045587985.1 Eubacteriales bacterium
GCCGATCTTTTTGGCTTCCGCGGGGGTCATGACCCGCTTCTGGTCCCCCATGTCCCCATCGGCAAAGCGGACGCCGGGGGTCACCGTGAGGAACTGCCTGCCGCACCTCTCGTGCACGGCCTCTGCCTCCAGCGGCGAGCAGACAACGCCGTCAAGCCCTGCGAGCTCTGCGTTCTTTGCATAGTGCATGACAACGTCCTTGATGTTGCCTTCAATGAGCAGGTCCTGATGCATGGTTTCTTCATCGGTCGAGGTCAGCTGGGTGACCGCGATGAGAAGCGGGCGGGTACCGTCCGGGCGCGTCAGCCCCTCTACGGCCGCCTCCATCATGCGGCGGGTGCCGCCTGCGTGCAGGTTGGTCATATCCACGTCAAGACGGGAGAGCACGGCCATTGCCTTTTTTACGGTGTTCGGAATATCGTGCAGCTTCAGATCGAGGAAGATCTTGTGGCCCCGTTCCTTAATGGCCCGCACGATCGAGGGGCCCTCGGCATAGTAGAGCTCCATCCCGATCTTCACAAAGGGCTTTCTGCCGGTGAATCGGTCAAGAAAGGCAAAGGTCTTTTCCGCGCTGTCAAAGTCACAGGCGATGATCACGTCTTTTCCCATAATTTGATTCCTCCGATTATATCAGTCAGTTTTTCGATTCGGTACTGATCCATCACGCGCGGCAAATCCTCAATGATCGTGCGGCAGACGTAGGGATCGACAAGGTTGGCAGCGCCCACCTCAACGGCGGTGGCGCCGGCCATCATCATTTCAATGACGTCCTCGGCGGTCGAAACGCCGCCCATCCCGATGACGGGAACCTTCACCGCCTTGGCCACCTGATAGACCATCCGCACGGCCACCGGGAAGATGGCGGGGCCCGAAAAGCCCCCCATCGTATTGGCGATAACGGGGCGGCGGCGGGCAAGGTCGATCCGCATGCCGAGCAGGGTGTTGATGAGCGAAATGCCGTCTGCCCCCGCCTCCTCACACGCCTTTGCGATCGATACGATGTCCGAAACGTTGGGCGAGAGCTTTAAGAAAACAGGCTTTTTCGTCACGGCACGTACCTCGCGCGTGACCTCGGCGGCGGCGGCGGCCGAGGTGCCAAAGCTCATACCGCCCCCATGGACGTTCGGGCAGCTGATGTTCACCTCAAACCAGCCGATCTCGGGGCAGGGGTCGAGCAGCGCGACCGTGTCACGGTACTCCTCCACCGAAAAGCCGGACACGTTGGCCATCACCGGCTTTTTAAAAACACGGCGGAGCTTTGGCAGCTCCTCGGAAATGACCTTCTCTGCGCCGGGGTTCTGAAGCCCCACGGCGTTGATCATACCGGCCGTGCACTCGGCAATGGGGGGGGTGGGGTTACCAAAGCGCCCCTCCCGGGTCGTCCCCTTAAAGGAGAAGGTGCCGAGAATATTGATGTCATAAAGCTCGGCAAACTCATAGCCGAAGCCGAAGGTGCCGCTGGCGGGGATCACCGGGTTATCAAGCTCGATGCCCGCAAGATTTACCTTTAAGCGTTCCATAAAAGCTCCTCCTTTTTAAGCACAGGCCCCTCGCGGCAGATGCGCTTATAGCCGGTCACGGTCTTGCAGGAGCAGCCCATGCAAGCGCCAAAGCCGCAGCCCATGCGCTCTTCAAAGCTGTATTGCCCCGAGGTCAGGGTGGCAGCGTGCAGCGCCTTCAGCATCGGCTCGGGCCCGCAGGTGTAAAAGTAGGTGTAGGGGGCAAGGTCAAGGGCGGCGGTCACAAAGCCGCAGATCCCATGGCTTCCGTCCACGGTCGTGACCGTAACATCTGCGCCCAGGGCACGGAACTCGTCCTCGTAAAAGACCTCATCCTTTGTATTGAAGCCGAGGATCACGCGCACGCGCTTGCCTTCGGCGAGCAGCCGTTTTGCCAGCATATAAAGGGGCGGAACGCCCACTCCGCCACCAACGAGGAGGGGCGCATCGCCGGCCGCCTTGAGATCGTAGCCGTTGCCAAGCCCCGAAAGGAGCGAGAGCTCCTCCCCCGCCTGCATACGGCTCATTTTCTCGGTGCCCTTCCCCACCACCTTGTAAACAAGGGTAAGGCGGTCACCCTCGGCATCGCACACCGAGATCGGGCGGCGCAGGAAAAGACCGTCAATACGGATGTTGACGAACTGGCCGCAGGCGGTGATGGCCGAGGTGTCCCCCCCGAGCACCATGCGGTAAACGGTCGCGGTCAGGGGGATATTTTCGATGATCGTAAAGATGCCTTCCTTCATGGCCGCCTCACGCATCGATGGTCGAGATACGGATGGTGTTCTCGTCAAGCACGTCAAGCAGCACCTTCACGGTGTCAAGCGAGGTAAAGATGGTCACATTGTTTTCGGTGGCCAGCTTTCTGATCTCGTGCCCGTCATGCAGGCCGCTTGCGGAGCCGATGTCCGAGGTGTTGATGACATAGGCGATATGCCCCTGGCGGATGGCATCCGGGATCTCCTGCGAGCCCGAGCCGATCTTGCCGAGGATATGGGTGCGGATGCCGTTGGCCTTTAAGAAGCGGGCCGTGCCCTCGGTGGCCTCGATGTTGAAGCCGAGGTCATAGAAGCGGCGGATGAGGGGGAGCGCCTCCTCCTTATCCTTATCGGCAATGGTCGCAAACACCGTGCCGTAGTTCTGCAGGTGCATGCCGCTTGCCTGGAGCGCCTTATAGAGCGCGCGGTTGAGCTTATCGTCATAGCCGATGGCCTCACCCGTGGATTTCATTTCGGGCGAGAGGTAGGCATCAAGGCCGCGGATCTTGCTGAAGGAGAATACCGGGACCTTGACATACCAGCGCTTCTTTTCGGGCGGATAGATATCGAAGATGCCCTGCTCCTTTAAGCTCTTACCGAGCGTGACCTCGGTGGCGATATCGGCAAGAGAATAGCCGGTGGCCTTCGAGAGGAAGGGCACGGTGCGCGAGGAGCGCGGGTTCACCTCGATGATGAATACCCGCTCATCCTTATCCACGATGAACTGGATGTTGTAAAGGCCGACAATGCCGATCCCAAGGCCAAGCTTCTTTGCATAGCCGAGGATGGTGCCCTTGACCTTATCCGAGATCGAGAAGGAGGGATAGACGCTGATCGAGTCACCCGAGTGGATACCCGTGCGCTCAACAAGCTCCATAATGCCGGGCACAAAGACATCGCGCCCGTCACAGATGGCGTCCACCTCGACCTCCTTGCCGATGATGTACTTATCGACCAGCACCGGCTTATCCTCATCGATCTCAACAGCGGTACGCAGGTAGTGGCGGAGCTGCTCCTCATTGCCCACGATCTGCATGGCGCGGCCGCCGAGAACAAAGCTCGGGCGGACGAGCACGGGGTAGCCGATCTTTGCGGCCGCGGCCACACCGTCCTCGATCTTGGTAACGGCGCGCCCCTCGGGCTGGGGAATGTTCAGCTCCTTCAAGAGCTTTTCAAAGAGGTCGCGGTTCTCGGCGCGGTCAATGGCATCGCAATCGGTGCCGATGATGCGTACGCCGCGGCGGCGGAGCGGCTCGGCAAGGTTAATGGCCGTCTGCCCGCCGAGGGACGCAAGCGCCCCCTCGGGATTTTCAAAGTCAATGATATTCATCACGTCCTCGGGCGTCAAGGGCTCGAAATAGAGCTTGTCCGAGGTGGTGTAGTCGGTCGAAACGGTTTCGGGGTTGTTGTTGATGATGATCGCCTCGTACCCCGACTGCTTAATGGTCGAAACGGCGTGCACGGTCGAATAGTCAAACTCCACGCCCTGGCCGATACGGATGGGGCCGGCACCCAGCACGACCGCCTTCTTGCGGCTTGTAAGGATCGACTCGTTTTCTCCCATGTAGGAGGAATAGAAATAGGGGATGTACGCGCCTGCGTGCAGGGTGTCCACCATACGGAATACCGGCACGATGCCGTTTTCCTTACGGAGGGCGCACACCTCAAGCTCGTTCATCTTCCAGAGCTTTGCAATGTAGGCATCGGCAAAGCCGAGCTTCTTGGCGGCCGAAAGCACGTTCACGTCCCCGACCTTCTCCGAAAGGACCCTTTCCATTTCCACAATGCGCTCGATGCATTCAAGGAACATCTCGGTGATGTCGGTGGCAAGATGCACCTCATCAACAGTCGCACCGAGGCGGAAGAGCTCTGCGATCGCAAAGATGTTGTCGGCGCGGAAGGTGCGCACGTAATCGAGGAGCTCGCTCTTCTGCATGCCGTCAAACTTCTGCATATAGAAGTGGTTGACACCGATCTCAAGCGAGCGCACCGACTTGAGCATGCACTCGTCAAGCGTAGAGCCGATGCCCATGACCTCGCCGGTCGCCTTCATCTGGGTGCCGAGCAGGTTCGGGGCAGAGGTGAATTTGTCAAACGGGAAGCGGGGGAACTTGGCCACGATATAGTCAAGCCGCGGCTCGGTGGCGGCGGTGGTGCCGGGCAGAGCGATCTCGTCAAGCGTCATACCCACGGCGATCTTGGCGGTCACACGGGCGATGGGGTAGCCGCTGGCCTTGGAGGCAAGGGCCGAGGAGCGGGACACGCGCGGATTGACCTCGATGAGGTAGTATTCGCCGCTTGTCGGGTGCAAGGCATACTGCACGTTGCACCCACCCTCAATGCCGAGGGCACGGATGATCTTAAGGGCGCTGTCGTTCAGCATCTTCAGCTCGTGCGGGGGGAGTGAGAGGATGGGCGCCACCACGATCGAGTCACCGGTGTGCACGCCGACAGGGTCGATGTTCTCCATGCCGCAGATGGTGATGGCACGGTCGGAGGAGTCACGCATGACCTCAAACTCGATCTCCTTATAGCCGCGCACGCTCTTCTCGACCAGCACCTGATGGACAGGCGAAAGGGCAAGGCCGTTCGTGACGATCTCGACAAGCTCCGTCTCGTCATAGGCAAAGCCGCCGCCGGTACCGCCGAGCGTGAAGGCAGGGCGCAGAACGACCGGATAGCCGATGCGCGCGGCCGCCGCCTTGGCCTCCTCCACCGAGTAGATGATCTCGGAGGGGATGGTCGGCTCGCCGATCGAGCGGCAAAGCTCCTTGAAAAGCTCACGGTCCTCAGCACGCTCAATGCTGGCAGAGGGAGTGCCGAGCAGCTCCACGTGGCATTCCTTGAGAATGCCTCTCTTTTCAAGCTGCATGACAAGGTTAAGGCCGGTCTGACCGCCGATGCCGGGCACGATGGCATCCGGGCGCTCATAGCGCAGGATCTTGGCCACGTACTCAAGCGTCAGGGGCTCCATATAGACCTTGTCGGCAATGGTCGTGTCGGTCATGATGGTGGCCGGGTTGGAGTTGGCAAGGATCACCTCGTACCCCTCCTCCTTGAGAGCAAGGCAGGCCTGGGTGCCCGCATAGTCGAACTCGGCCGCCTGGCCGATAACGATCGGGCCCGAGCCGATGATCAGGATCTTTTTGAGGTCTTCTCTTTTTGGCATGACTTTTTCCTCTTTTCCTTTTTTCTCTCTATGTTTTTATTTTTGATACACAATATTGCCGCCAAGTGCGGTGAGATAATTGACACCGTAGAGGCGCGCGCCCGCAAAGGGGGTGGCCCTGCCCTTTGACAGGAAATCATCGGGGTCAACGGTAAATTCTTCTTCAAGGCTCCATACAGAGAAGCCGATGGGCGAGGGAATCCGGAAGCGCGCGCGCGGCGCCGTGACCATCGCAGAAAGGAGGCGGTCAAGCGGAAGAACGCCGGTCCTTACAAGCTGCGTGTAGAGCACCGGGAAGGCGGTTTCAAGCCCCACGATCCCAAAGGCGCTCCCAAGAAGCCCGCGCGCCTTTTCCTCGGCGCTGTGGGGCGCATGGTCGGTGGCGATCATATCCACCGTCCCGTCAAGAAGTCCCTCGATCAGCGAAAGACGGTCACGCCGCGACCTGAGCGGCGGATTCATTTTAAAACGGCCGTCCTCAAGCAGATCCCCCTCATCAAGCACGAGGTAGTGCGGCCCGGTTTCGCAGGTGACATTCACCCCGCGCGCCTTGGCGCGCCGGATCATGTCCACCGTTTCGGCGGCCGAAATATGGCAGACGTGGTAGGCACAGCCCACCTTTTCCGCAAGATAGAGATCCCGCTCCACCTGCAGGTATTCGCTCTCCGAGCATATCCCGCGGTGGCCGTGCGCTCTTGCGTATTCGCCCTTATGAATGTAGCCGCCGCAGAGCAGCTCGTTCACCTCGCAGTGCGCCACGATCGGGCGGCCGAGTGCATATGCGCGCTCCATCGCGGCCTTCATCATCGCTTCCGACTGCACGCCTCTTCCGTCATCCGAAAAGCCGACAACGGCCGCGCACATTCCCTCCATATCCGAGAGCTCTTCTCCGCGCTCACCCCGTGTGATGGCACCGAGCGGATAGACCGGGATGCGCGCATCCCGCGCGATGATGTCGGTCTGCACCGAAAGGGCCTCGGGGCAGTCGGGGACGGGGTTAAGGTTCGGCATGGTGCAAAGGGCGGTGTATCCCCCCCGTGCGCCGGCCGCCGTGCCGCTTGCGACCGTTTCTTTATAAGAAAAGCCCGGCTCGCGAAGATGCACGTGCACATCGCAAAAGCCGGGGAGAATACAAAAGGAAGGGGACGAAAAAGAAAGCCCACAAGAGGAAAGGAGCGCCTCTGCTTCAAGACGGGTAGCAGCCATAAGCTCGGTCATCGTCATTGTCGGTTTCATTTTGCCCTCTCCTTTGTAACGTTTTGTTTTCATTCAGTTGATATCGCAGATATATACGCCGTCTTCTCCGTCCACACTCTCAATGAGCACCGAGATGCGCTCTGCCTTCGAGGTGGGGACGTTCTTGCCCACGTAATCGGGGCGGATCGGCAGCTCACGGTGGCCGCGATCGACCAGCACGGCCAGCTGGATGGCCTTTGGCCTGCCGGTTGAGAAGACTGCCTCCATCGCCGCGCGCGCCGTGCGCCCGGTATAGAGCACGTCATCCACGATCACCACCGTCTTTTCCCTGACATCGCAGGGGATATGGCATTCGGCCACAAGGCCGGCGCGCTCCTCATCGGTCAGGTCGTCACGGTGGTAGGTGACATCCAGATACCCGATCGGCACACGCTTGCCCTCAAAGCGCTCTATAGTATCGGCAAGCAGCCGTGCAAGGGGCTCACCGCGGCGGCGTACACCGAGAAGGCAAAGCCCCTCAACACCGCGGTTGCGCTCAATGATCTCGTGCGTGATGCGTGCCACAGCGCGCCCAACGCCCGCCGCATCCAGGACCTGTGCCTTTGCCTCCATGCCCTTCCCTCCAAATTAAAGAAAAAAGCCTTGTCCGCCGACAAGACCTCGCAAAAAGGCAGGCTACACCCGAGGGGGCCAGCCGCATTCTATGGAAATCTTCTCGACATCACGGTATCGATTTAAAGATCGTTTTCTTCGTCAATTATAGCACTCGCGCAGTCGCTTGTCAACCCCCTTTCGGGGGTTTTTTATACTTGTCAACCCCCTTTCGGGGGTTTTTTATATTTTATATAAAGGAAGTGCCCCGCGCTATTAGGCCCCCTTGTGTAAAGGGGGCTCCCGCAAAGCGGGTGGGGGATTGTGTCCCACCGCAGAAGAAAAACCGATACGCTGTGGCTTTTCGCAATAGACAAAGCGTATTTATATCCCCTGCTTCGGCAGG
>JAZNDG010000043.1:0-11939 GCA_045587985.1 Eubacteriales bacterium
AACAGAAACCGCAGATTGATTTTCTGCGGTTTTTGTGATATAACAAGGGTACGGATATTTGCTAAACCTTTGATAAAAGGACGATACATATAACCCTAACGATATACGCAGTTATCTTTCAATATCAAATCTTAAGATCACAAATGAATTTGAAACAGAAAACGCATACGTAACGGTTAGCCAAAAAGCCTCCCTTGTGTAAAGGGAGGTGGCACGGCATCGCCGTGACGGAGGGATTGTAAAGGTTAGATTTGCGCTCAAAACAATCCCTCACCGCCTACGGCGGAGCTCCCTTTACACAAGGGAGCCTTCTTTTTTGTCCCCGAAAGTCCGTCTGTTTTTCCTGACAAGCACTGCTTTTGTATCTACAAATGCAAAACACGGCATACCTCTTTCGAGATATGCCGTGCTTTATAAAACTATCCTTTAGGATACAACCCTTTTTTATGCGTTTTGTTTCTTTTCTTCCCCTTTTCTTGCCATATGCAGGCGGATGCCCTTATAGACAGAGAAGAAAACCGTCACGATACTGATGCCCCCCGCGATGGCAAAGGCCCATTCGAGGGTTAAAAGCGCATTTTCCGAAACGGCGGCAAAGTTCCCCTCCACCGCCCCCTTCATGGTGTAATAGAGGTTGCTCCCGGGGATGGACGGAATGACCGCAGGCACGAAAAAGAGGGTGGTCGGCGCACGCAGGCGGCGGGCAAGCAGCTCGGCATACACGGCCGCGGCGGCCGAGGCCGCAAGGCTTGAGAAAAAGAGAGCGCCCGTGAGGTGAAAGAGGAGGAGATACGCCCCCCAGTTGAGAAGACCGCCGAGGGCGGCAAGCGGCAAAAGCCGAGCACGCAGACGGAAAATGAGGGCAAAGCCCACCGAGCCGAGGGCGGCCGATACAAGCTGTACAAAAGTGTCCATCACTGCACCCCCAGAAGGCTCATGGCGATCATAAAGCCCGCGGCAAGCGCGGCCGCCTGCACAAGGCTCTCTGTAAATCGCAGCACGCCCGAAACGGTGTCCCCGACCAGAATGTTACGGATGGCGGTGGTCAGAGCGATGCCGGGGATCAGGAGCATGATATCCCCGATCATGATCTTATCCGGCATAAGAATGGGGATAAGAAGCGAAAGAAGACAGGCCGCAAAGCCGGTGGCAAGCGCCGCAATAAAGCTGACGACCACGCTGTTCGGCGAGATGGCAGGCAGCTTTTCCTGCATAAAGCAGACAAGAAGGCCGATGAGGGCCGCCATCACACCGTCAAGGATCCCACCGCCGAAAAAGACGGCAAAGCTCCCGCTTGCCAGGGCCGAGCCGATGTAGATCGGCAGGCGGCTGCCAACGCCGCGCGCCTTCTCGATCTCCTCCCGGAGGGCGGCGCTTGACAGGGGGCTTGCACACACCCTGCGCGAGAGGTCGTTAAACGCCTCCAGCCTTGCAAGGTCGGTCGTACCGCCGTGAATGCGGCGCGTGCGCGTCAGCTCGATATCCCCAAAGGTCATGGTCACCTCAAGGTGCGAGGTGATGGCAAAAATATCGGTTCTTGCCGCACCGTATGCCGCGCCAAGGCGCGAGAGCGTATCCTCCACACGGAAGATCTCGCCCCCCGCGCGGTGGATGGCCTCTCCTATATCCAAAAACAGGTGCAAAAGCTCGGAAAGCTCCCTCTTGTCCCGTATCGGCATGCTCTTCTCCATTGCATTTCCTCATCCTTATAAAATAGACGAGGCTATTGTAACACGCAGAAAGGCATCTGTCAAGGATTTTCTTTAAAAGGAGAAAAAGGTGAAAGAAAAGGAAATAGAATAAGTTAGAAGAAAGCCATAGGCTTTCATCCTTAAAATCAACCGAACTGCGAAGATGTAAAAAAGAGGTGCTATGTGCAACCATAACACCTCTTTGACCTGTGCCGCTATATGGTCGTTCATTGTCGCAAGCATAGCTTGCTTCTCGAACTCCCTATATCGGGCACTTCGCTTCAAGAAAACGCCCCACCGGGGCGTTTTCTCTTTGCTCACCTTTTCGGTTCTGCCAAAGGATGCCGCCCCTTACAACCGCTTGGGCTTTCCTTTAAACAAAAGCGCCGCCAAATAGCCAAACACCAAGGCGGCCGTAATGCCGCCTGCCGCCGCCGTAAGCGGGCCTGTGAGGATCCCAAGCGCGCCCTCCTCATCGATCGCCTCCTGCACCCCCTTTCCGACCACCGCGCCAAAGCCGGTGAGCGGAAGCGAGGCACCCTCCCCCGCAAAATCGAGAAGCGGCCCATAGACTCCGATGGCGTAAAGGAATACCCCCGCCACCACGTAAAGCACAAGGATCCGCGCAGGCGTCATACGGGTCTTGTCAAGGAGCAGCTGGGCCACCGCACAAAAGGCTCCTCCCACAAGAAAGGCGTACAGGTAAGAAAGAAATTCACTCATATATCCATCTCCAATCTGATAAGGTGTGCAACCCCCGCAATGCTCCCCCCCTGCTGGAGGCTTGCGGGGTTCATCAGCGCCCCCGTGCCGATGGCAAGGATGCGGCGGTATTCTCCCCTTTCCATTGCGGGAATGATATGCCCCGAAAGCACCGAGGCGATACAGCCGCAGCCGCTTCCGCCTGCGTGCACATCCTCCTTTTCTATATCGTATAAAAGGCAGCCGCAGTCCTTGTGGCGCAAGGTAATATCTGGCAATTTTTCGGCAAGAAGCATGCCAAGAATAACACTCCCCTCCTGCCCGAGGTCGCCCGTGAGGATGAGGTCAAAGTCCTCGGCGCGCTCGCCCGATTCCCCGAAATAGGCAAGGAGGGTATCGGCCGCGGAGGGGGCCATGGCCGCCCCCATGTTGGCAGCATCGGTAATTTCGGCATCCACCACTCGCCCGGGTAAAAAGGCGGAAATTCTAACGCCCCTCCCCACGCCCTTGGCAAGAACGGCCGCTCCTGCGGCGGTTGCCGTCCACTGGGCGGTCGGCGTACGCTGTGCGCCGTATTCAAGCGGGGTGCGGAATTGCCGCTCTGCCGCCGCATTGTGAGAGGAGGTGACGACTGCCGCCGTCACGGCCCCACAGCCCGAAAGCGCAAGCGTAGCCATCCCAAGCCCCTCTGCCATCGTGGAGCAGGCACCAAAGAGACCGATAAAGGGCGCCCCCACCGAGGCGGGCCCGTTGGAGGAGGCCACGCACTGATTTTGCAGGTCCCCCGAGAAAAGGAGGTCGGGCAGGGTTATATCCCCCTTGCCAAGCGCAAAGGAGAGGGCCATGCGCGCCATTTCGGCCTCGGCCAGCTCAAAGCTCTTTTGGCCAAAGCGGTCATCCTCTGCCGTATAGTCAAATATGGCGCCAAGCGGCCCTCTTTTCTCCTCATACCCACCAACGGCGGCGGTGGAGAGAATGCGTACATCCTCCCGCGGCAAAAGAATGCGCCCCATCAGAAGGCCACCCCAAAAAGAAAGTAAAGAAGCCCGTAAAGCGAGCCTGCCAGCACCGAAAAGAGGAGCACAGGGCCTGCTACCTTAAAAATGCCCGCACCCACGCCGAGCACAGGCCCCTCTGCCACAAGGTCCAGTGCAGGGGAGGAAACGGCGTTGGCAAAGCCCGAAACCGGCACCAGGGTCCCCGCGCCTGCCACACGCGCCACCGTATCAAAAACACCGAGCCCGGTCGCCAGCACCGAAAGAAAGATCACGCTCACCGTAACAAGCAGGAAGGAATCCTCCTCGACAGCGCCAAGCAAAAGATAAAGACGGCGCAGGGCCTCTCCGAAAAGGCAAATGCTGCCCCCCACAAGATAGGCCGCCAGCGTGTTCGAAAAAACCGGTGATCTCCCCGCCCGCCGCTCTGTGAGCTTTTTATATTCCTTTTTATTCATATCCCTCTCCTTTTTTTATTTAGTATGTGCACCGCGGTGGGAACGATACGAAAAAAGAACGCCCGCCCTTATAAAAAAGCAACCAAATAAGAAAAGGGTGAGAAAGGAAGCGCGCCTTCAGGCAAAAGGGCAGAAAAAATAAAAAGGAGATACGGGGGATCTCTCCGTATCTCCTTTTTATTCCATAAGAGCGTTTCTTACTTAATTTTCTCGTAGGTCGTGCGGGTTCCGTAATAGACATACACACCCTCCCGCACGGCCGTTTGCATCATGGTGAAATCGTCCTTAACGGCGTCATAGGTCAGCTTGGCATCCTCCTCGTTATAGAATTTTACTACCGTGATGTATTCACCGTTCGGGCCGCCCTTGCCCTCTACCCTTCCTGCCACCTTTTCGTTACCGGTGGGGCGGGAGGAGCCCTCACCCGAGCGGGTGACAAGGTTAAAGCCCTCCTCCTTTAGGATGCGCTCGGCACGGTCAAGCCTTTGGTTGTTCCTGATCACGGGAATGAGGATGGCCGCTAAAATTCCAAGAAGCACCAAAAAGGAGATCACCGAGAGGAGGATGATGTCCTTTTTCTTTTTCTTTCTTCTGTTTGCCTCGGTCATGCTTCTTCTCCTTTTGTCGTGTTTTCTTTACATTTATTGGCTAAATCAAGCGACTTTATCCGTTTTTTCATCCTGGCAAGATCACGCAGCATGCGCGCGGTATCCTTCAAAAGATGCACCTTGCTCTCGCCGTGAAAGAGAACCTTTACCGGGATCTCGGCAAATCGCGCGCCCATTTCCTTGGCGATGAGGATGGCCTCAAAATCAAAGGCAAAGCGATCCACCTCGCAAAAGGAGAATATGCTTTTTGCCATAGGAGCGCGAAAGCCCTTGCACCCGCACTGCGAGTCCGAAAGCTGCAGCCCGCCGACCGTCCTTAAGAAAAGAAGATAGGCGCGGCTCACAAGACGGCGCAGGGGGGTATAGCCCGCATACCCCGCAGGATGCAGGGCGCGGCTGCCGACCGCCACGTGCGGTCCGTCCTCCTTGGAGAGAAGGTCATAAAACTCCTTGATGACATCACACCCATAGGCAAGGTCACAGTCTGTAAAGAGGATCACATCTCCCTTCGCTTCAAAAACGCCTTTTCTGATGGCGTATCCCTTTCCCCTGTTTTCCCCGTACGATACGAGCCTTACAGCAGGATCGGGAAAGGCACGGACGGCCTCCTCACAGCCGTCCCTTGATCCGTCATTCACGAAAAGGATCTCATAATCCTCAAGGAAGGTCCTTTTCATATAGGTGCTGACCTCAAGGAGGGTTGCATCTATGATGCTTTTTTCATTATACATCGGGATCAGAAGCGTCAGTTTCATAATCTACCTCTCATTTCTTTTATGATTATATCAAATACGCAGCCCTTTTTCAATCTTTATTTTTGATTTACTGCAAATAGGGTCAAAATGTAAACTTTTTAGTACATTTTTTTGCCTCTCCTATTGTATTATATAATATAATATGTTATAATACTATCTGTATAAGTGACTTTTGCAGCGTTTAGGAGGTATGAATGGAAAGGGAATTTCGCGAAATTGGCGAGGTGATGCTGGAGGTTCTGCGCGGAAAGTATCCGGCGGCGATCTTCAATCTCTGGTTCCGTGATCTTCGCATTGAAAGCCTCGGAGAGGATTCTTTTCTTTCGATCGACTCGGTTTTTAAGACCGATTACTTAAATCAGCACCATAAAAAAACGGTGGGTGAGGCGCTTTCCTCGGTCATGGGTCATCCCGTTTCGGTTACCTTTGTGTACCGTGAGCCCGAGAAGAAGCCGGCACCCGCTCCTGCCGAGCCCGCACCGAGAACCGAGGAGGGCGCACCCATTATCAGAGGGGGCGAGGAGGAGGATCCGCAGCAGATCAACATCCGCGATCTTGAAAACCCGAAAACGATCGTGGACAGATATACCTTTGAAAACTTCCTCGTGGCAGACTCGAACCGCTTTGCCTATGCCGCCGCAAGGGCGGTGGCGCGCTACGCGTGTGACGAGAGTGACGAGAACGCCAACATCTACAACCCGCTTTTCATTTACGGAAAGAGCGGGCTTGGCAAGACCCACCTTCTTTACGCCATCACAAATGAGATCAAGCTGAAGAAAAAGGGTGTACGCATTATTTATAAATCGGGAGAGGCCTTTACAACAGAGCTTCTTTCGGCCATTGAAAAGCATTCAACCGAAACCTTCCGCTCCTATTACCGCACGGCAGACGTGCTTTTGATTGACGATGTGCAGTTTATTGCCGGCAAGGAGCAAACGCAGGAGGAATTTTTCCATACCTTCTCTGCTCTTTACGAGGAGGGAAAGCAGATCATCCTGACCTCCGACCGGCCGCCGAGGGATATGAAAACCTTGGAGGAGCGGCTCCGCACCCGCTTTGAGTGGGGGCAGCTTGCCGATATCCAGCCGCCGTCAAGCGAGCTGCGTACGGCCATCATCAAGAAAAAATCGGCCGATATGAAGCTGAACCTTCCCTCGGATGTGGTTGCCTACATGGCCGATAATCTGACCGAGAACATCCGCCAGATCGAGGGGGCACTCAACCGCCTCAAGGGTGTGACCATGCTCTCGGGCACGGCGGTCACGCTTGATATGTGCCGCCGCTCGGTGGCCGATTTTCTCCACGCCAATACCTCAACGGCAGACGTGGTGGATAAGATCTTCCGCGCTGTGTCAAGGCGTTACCACGTATCGCCCGATGAGATCAAGGGGAAAAGACGGACCGAGAACATTGCCTCTGCAAGACATATCTGCATTTATCTCATAAGACAGCTGACCGACCTTTCACAGTCTGCCATCGGGGTGTATTTTGACCGTGACCATACCACCATTCTCAACTCCATCAAAACGGTTGAAAAGAACATTGAAGTAAACCCCACCCTTGACTTTGAGATTGAGGAAATGCTGCGGGATATACGCAATTAATTTTCCACCGTTTGGTGGATTTCCCTGTGGATTATACGGTGGAAAAGTATTTTTCCTAAATCGCTTATTTCGGCCTGTGGAAAACCTCTTACTTTTCAACCGCTTATCCCCCTCTCTTTTAAACCCTTCCCACTTTCATTTTCCCTTATTCCATCTCATCTTTTAAAGTTATTCACTCTTTAAACCGCCCCTATAACGGCTACTACTACCTTTTATATTGTTATTTTATTTTGTTTTGTTTTTTTCTAAACAGGAAAGGATGCGCGCATGAAGATCGTATTTTCCAAATCCCGCTTTCTTGAAAGGCTCCTGCCCGCCATGGGTACGGTTTCGAGTAAAAATACCATCGCCTCGATCGAGGGTGTTCTTATTGATGCGAAGGATGGCATTATGAAGCTTTCCACCTACGATATGAAGAAGGGGATGGTTTCAAGCCTTGAGAGCATTGAGGAGTGTGAGGGCGGCAGTGTTATTATCAACGCCTCCCGTCTTGCCCAGATCCTGAAGGTGATGCCCGAGGATGAGGTGACGCTGGAGGTGGACGAGCGCTTCAGTGCCAAGCTTTACAGCGGTGCCTCCTCCTTCTCTCTCTTTTCTCTGCGCGGCTCGGATTTTCCGAACCTCCCGATCCTGACGGGGGAGCGTGGCTTTGAGATTGAATCCGGTCTTTTACGCAGGATGATCTCCAAGGTCATCCACTCGGTGGGTGAGGCGCAGGAATCCCGCCCGATGCTCGGCGGTGCCTTTTTCAGAATCAAGGACGGTACGTTTGAGATCGTATCCTGCGACAGCTTTACCCTTTCGATCTGCAAGAAGGTGTGCGATGTGCGTGACATTGGAGCTGTTGACAGCCCGATCTTTGAGTTTATCGTGCCGGGGCATGCCTTAAACGAGCTTCTCCGTATCCTGCCCGAGGGCGAGGAGAAGATCAACGTGTATCTCACAAGAAAGCACGCCATCTTCCGTCTTGATGAAATGACCTTCTTCACCCGTCTTATCGATGAGGATTATATTGATTATACCCGCATTATCCCGAAGGATCAGACGGTGTTTGTGACGGTGAACCGTGAAAGACTTCTTGAGGGTCTTGAAAGAGCTGGGCTTGTAGCCGAGGACAAGAGCCAGTCTAACGGCAGAAGCTTTGTCAGGATCCTTGTGGAGGACAATCTTCTTACCCTGACCTCGACCTCGGTTTCGGGTAAGGTGTACGATGAAATGAGCTGCAGCCATACGGGCGAGAGCATTGAGATTGGCTTTAACTGCCGTTATCTGATTAATTCGATCCGCGCGGCAGAGGGTGAGGAGATCCTTCTTACCTTAAAGAGCGCAAAGCAGAGCGTGACCATCGAGCCGAAGGAGAAAAACGAGGAGAGCAGCTACTTTTATATGGTGCTGCCCGTCCGCATGGGTGACTGATGCTGTTAAAGGAAGTAAGGGCACGCTCCTTTCGCAATATACATGACGAGAGGGTGGCGTTTTCTCCGGGTGTAAACCTTATATACGGCAACAATGCCGAGGGAAAAACCAATCTTCTTGAAGCAATCTACTATTTCGCGAGGGGAAAAAGCTTTCGCGGCGCGCATGACGGTGAGCTTTGCTCATTTTCTACAGGCTTTTTCGAGATAGAGGCAAAATTTGATGCCGCAGGGAGAGAAAAAAGCCTTCTTTACCGCTATTGCGGCAAGGAAAAGATCAAAAAGAAAAACGGTGCCCCGGTTGATAAGGCCCAGGATATGATCGGAGAATTGCGCGCCGTCCTTTTCCACCCCGAGCATCTTCTTCTCGTCAAGGGCAGCCCCCAGCTGCGAAGGGACTTTATCAATATTGCCATTTCCCAGATAGATCCCTCTTATATAAGGTATTATGCCGAATATAAAAGGATCCTTGAGGAAAGAAACAGTCTTTTGAAGTTCAGGCAAAAGGGGCTTTATGTAGAAAATGAGGAGATGGAGGTATATAGCCTCCGCCTTGCTCATCTTGCCGCCCTGATCACGAAGAAAAGAAAAGAGTATGTAGGCCTTCTTTCCCCCACCGTTACGGAAATGATGAAGGAAATTTCGGGCGGTAGGGAAAGCCTTTTGATCGAGTATCTTTCGGAAATAAAGAGTGAAGACGATGAGGGCATGAAAAAGGAGTATGAGGATCTCCTTTTAAAAAATGTAGAGCGTGAGGCCTCCTTGGGATATACCCTTTACGGGCCGCATCATGACGATCTTTCGCTTTTTCTTTCCGGCCATGCGGCAAGGGAGTATGCCTCCCAAGGACAGCAGCGCTCGATCACGCTTGCCCTTAAGATTTCGGAGGGTGAGGTCTGTAAGAGGATCACGGGGGAGAACCCGATCTTCCTCTTTGACGATGTGATGAGTGAGCTTGATGAAGCGCGCCGCCGCTTTCTCCTTTCCTCTCTCGGAGAAAGGCAGATCATCATCACGGCGTGTGACGAAAGGGATTTTTTGGGCTGCGGCGCTGCCTTGATCAGAGCAGAGGGTGGAAAATATGAAGCTCTATCTGAATGAAAAAACGGCTGTAACAAAAGCGGATATCGTGGGGATCTTTGATCTTGACACGGCAACCGTATCAAGGGATACGCGCAGCTTTTTAAGAGAAAAGGAAAAGGAGGGTGCTGTCCTGGTCACGGCAACCGATATTCCTGTTTCCTTTATCGTAAGCAAGGATACAAATAAAACCCTCCGCGTTTTTATGACGCGTAATGCACCCAAGGTGCTGCGGCGCAGGGCCGGGCTCTTTGGAATGTAAAGAAAAGGAAGGACATTATGGAAGAAAAGCTTGTAGGCACAGAGGGCTATAACGACAGTCAGATTCAGGTTCTTGAAGGGCTTGAGGCTGTCAGAAAGCGCCCCGGTATGTACATCGGCACCACCTCCTCGCAGGGGCTCCACCATCTGATCAATGAGATCGTGGATAACTCGATTGACGAGGCGCTGGCAGGGCACTGCACCACCATCCGCGTGAGTCTTAATAAGGACGGCAGCGTGACGGTGGAGGACGATGGGCGCGGTATTCCCGATGGGTATAACGAAAAGACCGGGCTCCCTACCCTTGAGGTCATTTATACCGTTCTGCACGCCGGCGGTAAGTTCGGTGGGGACGGCTATAAGATCGCGGGCGGTCTGCACGGTGTCGGCGCTTCGGTCGTCAACGCGCTTTCCGAGTGGCTGGAGGTGAAGAACCACCGCGGCGGCAAGGTGTATAGCGAGCGCTTTGTGCGCGGCCATGTGGATGTTCCCTTTGCCTGCGAAGGGGATACCGATCTTCACGGTGTGACGGTTACCTTCAAGCCCGACCCGACCATCTTTGAGGAAACGGTGTTTGAATACGAAAGAGTGCTTGCAAGAATGCGTGAGCAGGCATTTCTGAATGCGGGTGTTAAGATCATCCTCAGTGATCTGCGCCCGGAGGAGCCGCTTGTTGCCGAGCTTTGCTATGAGGGCGGTATTATCTCGTTTGTCGAATACCTTAATTCGCAAAAGCACTGCTCTCTTATTCATAAGGACGTTGTGTATATGCGGGGCGAGAAAAACGGCATTATTGCCGAGGTGGCGCTCCAGTATAACGATTCCTATAACGAAACGCTCATCTCCTTTGCCAACAACATGGCAACCGTGGAGGGCGGCACGCACGAGGCCGGCTTTAAATCGGCCATTACCAAGGCGATCAACGATTATGCGCGCAAGATCGGCTCTCTTAAGGAGAACGACAAGAACCTTTCGGGGGACGATGTGCGCGAGGGCATTACCGCCATTGTGAGCGTGAAGCTGCAGGATGCACAGTTTGAGAGCCAGACCAAGGCTAAGCTCGGTAACTCGGAGGTCCGCTTCCTTGTTGACTCGATCGTTTCTAAAAAGATGGAGGAGTATTTTGAAGAAAATCCCTCCTCGGGCCGTGCGATCATCGAAAAGGCGCTGGCTGCCTTCCGTGCGCGTGAGGCGGCAAGAAAGGCGCGTGAGCTGACAAGGCGCAAGGGCGTGCTTGAGGGCGGCGGCCTTCCCGGCAAGCTTTCCGACTGTCAGGAAAGGCGCGCCGAGCTGACCGAGCTCTATCTTGTGGAGGGTGACTCGGCAGGCGGCTCGGCCAAGGACGGGCGTGACAGCCGCTTCCAGGCAATCCTTCCCCTGCGCGGTAAGGTCCTGAACGTGGAAAAGGCGAATAAGTATAAGATCTTCAAAAACCCCTCGATCATTCCGATCATCCAAGCGCTCGGCTGTGGGATCGATGAGGATTTTGATATTGAAAAGCTCCGCTACGGCAAGATCATCCTGATGGCCGATGCTGACGTGGACGGTGCCCACATCCGTGTTCTGCTTCTCACCTTCCTTTTCCGGTATATGAGAAAGCTCATTGAGGAAGGGCATGTCTATCTTGCCCAGCCCCCGCTTTATAAGATCAAGAAGGGCAAGCAGGAGAGATACGCCTTCTCGGATGCCGAGAGGGACGCCATCATCGAGGAGATGGGCGGCAATATTGAGGCAGAGCGGTATAAGGGTCTTGGTGAAATGGACCCCGAGCAGCTTTGGGAAACCACGATGAACCCCGAAACGAGAACCCTTCTGCGTGTTGAAATGAGCGATGCGATCCTTTGCGACCAGGTATTCTCTCTTCTGATGGGGGATGATGTGGAGCCGCGGCGCGAGTTCATTGAGCAGAATGCGAAATTTGTTGAAAATCTTGATATTTGATGAAGGGAGAAAGTGAATATGGCACACGAGCACAGAGCCCAGGGTGAAGACCTTTCCTTTCCCCTGCAGAAGATAGAAAAGAGATATATGGAGAAGGAGGTCCGCCAGGCCTTCCTTGAATACTCCATGAGCGTTATTACCTCGCGCGCGCTTCCTGACGTGCGTGACGGGCTGAAGCCGGGCCAGCGCCGCATCCTTTATGCGATGTATGAGGACGGCTTAACGCATGAAAAGCCCTTCCGTAAATCGGCCACCACGGTCGGTAACGTGCTGGGCCGCTACCATCCGCACGGGGATGCCGCCGTCTATGAAACGATGGTGCGCCTTGCCCAGTCCTTCTCGCTCCGCTATCCTCTTGTCGAGGGCCACGGTAACTTCGCTAATGTGGACGGTGACGGTGCGGCCGCCTACCGTTATACCCAGGCGAGA
>JAZNDG010000044.1:0-17261 GCA_045587985.1 Eubacteriales bacterium
CGATGTCGGCTCATCACATCCTGGGGCTTGGAGAAGGTCCCAAGGGTTCGGCTGTCCGCCGATTAAAGTGGTACGCGAGCTGGGTTCAGAACGTCGTGAGACAGTTCGGTCCCTATCTGTCGTGGGCGTAGGATATTTGAGAGGAGTTAACCTTAGTACGAGAGGACCGGGTTGAACGCACCTCCGGTGCACCAGTTGTTCTGCCAAGGGCATAGCTGGGTAGCCGCGTGCGGATGTAATAAACGCTGAAGGCATCTAAGCGTGAAGCACACCTCAAGATTAGATATCCATGGGCTTCGGCCCGTGAGGTCACTTGTAGACTACAAGTTGATAGGTCGTAGGTGTAAGCACAGTAATGTGTTCAGCTGAACGATACTAATAGACCGATCGCTTGAACTGCTTTGCAGTTCGTATTCCTTGAGTCTTTCGTTACCATACCACCCTTTATTCGGTTTTCAATGTCCGCTTGCCTTGCCGAGCGTTCATATTCCTCCTTAGCTCAGTTGGCAGAGCACCTGACTGTTAATCAGGTTGTCGCTGGTTCGAGCCCAGCAGGGGGAGCCAAGAGGGGCGTACTCACAAAGTGCGCTCCTTTTCTTTTGTTTTTTTTGCGCCCCTCTTGGCTTCTTTCTCCCCGCGGATATGGGCGAAATGCGCGCTCGGCATAGCACTCGCTTCATTTCTTCCTATCCTTGGGGTATCGCTTCGAGAAAAAGCCCCACCGGGGCTTTTTCTCTTTGCTCGCCTGTCCTGTCGTATGGTCGTTCATTGTCGCAATCATAGATTGCTTCGCGAACTCCCTACGCCGAGGACTTCGCTTTGAGAAAAAGCCCACCGGGGCTTTTTCTCTTTGCTCACCCTGCCATTTCCCGTTCCATGTCCTTTCCATAGCCTTCTATTGGCAGCCGTTCCTGAACTTACATTTGAATCGGGGCGAGAGATATGTTATCATGGATATGGAGGGTGCCGTGGGCGCAATGCGGTTATCGGCATGCTTCCAAATTCATATAGGGAGGCTCAATCGATGAAGAAGCTGTTTATTTCTGTGCTGATCGCTCTTGTGAGTGTCGGCTTGTTTATTATACCTGCATCGGCGGCCGCGACATATACGGTAGTGCCGGGAGATTCCATGTGGAAGATCGCCGTAAAATATCAAGTGGGGCTGAGCGAGATCAAATCGGAAAATCCGCAGATAAAAAATCCCGACCTGATCTATCCCGGTCAGATCCTGAACATCCCGAGCGTGGATGCGACCGCCTTGAGCTATGAAAAGGAGGTTGTGCGTCTTGTCAATGAGATCCGCGCAGAGAACGGATTAAAGGAACTGACGCACAACTGGGAGCTTGGGCGCGTGGCGCGCTATAAATCCGAGGATATGAAGGACAATCGCTATTTTTCTCACACAAGCCCCGTGTACGGCACGCCCTTTCAGATGATGAAGAGCTTTGGTATTTCCTACAAAAGCGCGGGTGAGAACATCGCGCGGGGGCAGAGAAGCCCGGCGGCCGTTGTGGATGCTTGGATGAATTCCTCCGGTCACCGCGCCAATATTCTGAACGCTTCCTTCACCGAGATCGGTGTGGGATATGTGGAGGGTGGCCACTATTGGACCCAGATGTTCATCGGGCGGTGATGTAAAAAGCAGGGCGCAATGCGCCCTGCTTTTTTTTGTAGTCTCCTTTGCCGCAATCCGTTTTTGCCTTCAAGCTATTGAAACATGGTAAAAATCATGCTATAATGAGAGTACTTTTATAAAGGAGAAAACCTATGGACGGCAGAATTTCGAATTTTATGCAGGTGGCATCCATCCGCCGCTATACCCTGACCGAGGGCAGAGAGGCAGGGCTTTCTGTGATCGACTGCGATACAGGCAGGATCCGCTTCCTCCTCAATGTGACCAAGGGCTGTGACATTGCACAGCTTTATCACGAGGGACAGAACGTATCCTTTGTGTCAAAGAACGGCCTTGTGACCGACAAGGGTGATTTCCTCCGCCGCTTTGAGGGCGGGATGCTCTACACCTGCGGTCTTGACAGCGTGGGCGGCAGGGATGGATATCCGATCCACGGCAATTATCACAATCTCCCGGCCGAGATTACGCGTGCCGAGTGCACCGAGGACGAAATCGTGGTGGAGGCCACCGTCCGTGATACCTCGCTCTTTGGACAGAATCTTGTCTTGAAAAGAAGGATCACAGCGCCGATCGGCGGGGATACCCTTTCGCTGACCGATACCATTCTGAATGAGGGCTACCGTCAGGAGGGCTACTGCGTTCTCTACCATATCAATGTCGGCTATCCGATGCTCGATGAGGGGGCGCACGTGGAAGCGGATATTGAAAGCTGCACGCCGCGAACCCCCTGGTCAAAGGAAACCGAGGGCGAGATGCTCACCATATCCGCCCCCGTGCCCAACCAGGAGGAGATGTGCTATTTCTTAAAGCTTAAGAAGCCCGAGATCTCGCTCATAAACCCGAGGATCGGCAAGAGGCTGACCGTTTCCTATTCGCAGGACACCCTGCCGCACCTTGTCGAGTGGCGGAGCATGGCAAGCGGGGATTACGCCCTCGGGCTTGAGCCTGCCACCACTCTTCTTGATGATGGCTTTGTGAAAAAGACACTCGCCCCCGGCGAGGCGGTCACGCTTTCGGTCGCCATTAAGGTGGAGAAGATGTAAGGACGTGCATTAAGTATTTTGGGCGCAGAGCGGTGTGCCCCCTTGATTTAAAAAAGCAGGTGCGTGCGCGTACCTGCTTTTTTAATGTAGCTTTTTACGGAGTGTATTCCTCTTGACTTGACGATGCCGTTGTGTTATAATGAGGTTGCTACACAACTTAAGATTGGCGAATTTTCTGCGAGCGTGTATTTTTTATCTTTCGGTAAAAATGCATTCTCTCCTTTTTCGCGTTCGCAAGAATTTGCAAAAAAGTTGTGTAGCAGCAAACAGAGATGCGTTTTTCGTGCGCCTCTGTTTGAGGCGCACTTTTTTTATCGCTACATTGCTAACAGAAAGGAAAAGAACTTATGGACACCAACGAAACCATCTCTCAAAGTTTTTCTCAAAAGGAAGGGGAAAAACTGCTCCCGGCGCTTTATGCATTAAGAGCAGGGCTTTCTGCTATATCTCAAAAGAAGGATGATTTGGATAAAGACGTAGCAGAAGAACAGGCATTTTTCGCTCACTCCGCACAAGAAAAAGAAGTTGCAAAGAAAAGGATCGCCTCCCTCGAGGAGAAAGTAGGCATGGCTCAAGGACGGATTGAGAGCTATTCAAGAAAAGAAATCTTTTTTTCATGCTTAGGTGATTTAGGGATGTCCTCTCTAACGCTGGTAATGTGGTTCATTATTGGGCTCCCGCTTCTGTTGCTTGCGGCGGCCGTCGTTGTTGCATGCATCGGTGGTTATAGAATGATTACGACTGACTACCTTGTTGAGGGGTGGCATTCGACCGATATGGGATTTTGGGAAGGTGTTTTCTACTTCGCTTCCGTTCTTTCTCCGGTGATAATAATTGGGGCCATTGTTTGTGCGGTTTTGTATTGCAGATCAGACTTCTTCAAAGAAATGTGTGAAGAAAGATTCGAAATAGATTTTTCTTCGTTCGGTGATTGGTTCTCCAGAAAGAAAAAAATAAAAGAGGAAGAGGATAAAAAAGCAAGTCTTGAATGGGAGAGGGCCATTGCTGAAAAGGCGTTTCGAGAAAAAGAGTTGCTATTTGCTGCACAAGTGCATCTCTCTAAAGAAAAACAAAAAGCTGCAAGGCAAGAGGCAATGGAGTTGTTTGACTTGTTAGAAAAGCAGTTTTCTCCGGTTCTTAATAGCAGGGACTGGAGGAATCTCGATCTCGTTATACACTATTTTGAAACAGGCCGTGCCGATACCAAAAAGGAAGCCCTGCAACTTGTGGATGTTCAACGGCAAAACGATGCTCTCGTGGGAGCCATCAAGCGTGCGGGAGAAGAGATTGAAAGCAGCATTCGAGCAGGGCTTTCGGCTCTTAGAAATGATATGATACGGTGTTTTTCGATTTTGGCAGAGGAAATGTCCGAGATTCATAAGCAGCAAATGGAAAAAATGGATGCTATCTTGATCTCTAACCTTGAAATATCCTCTAAGATGAGCAGCATCGTTTCAAGCGCGGCACTGAACAACGCGTTGCTCGCCAAGGCTAATGTGAGCAGCGAAGCTCTTATGGCGGATGTGAACTACATAAAAATGCAGACCGAGTATACTGAGATGCGCAGGAGAAACGGCGTTCAATGACGGCAGAACTTTATTTGTGTTCTTTTACAAGAAAAAGGTGCGGTTTTCCGCACCTTTTCTTTGTTTGTAAACAAAACCTTTCAAAATCAATCCTCTTCCGGCTCGTAGTAGAGGTCGGTTCCGATAAAGGGGACCTGCTTAAAGTCATCGGGGTTCTTTCTGATGATGTAGTCGATATAGCTTTCGATCATCCGTGCCGATACGATATAGCCGGCAGGGGTAAGATGCCCAAGACGGTAGGTCTTGCAGTATTCGGCATCATGCTTCGGTGCGTAGGTGTACATATCAAGGAGGTAGGTGTGGCGGAAAAGCTTTGTCATCCCCTCAAGGAGATCGCGCACGATCTTGCGCTTTTCGTCCTTCGCATCCCCGTGGCAGAGCGGGCTGACAAGGAAGATGCGCGCACGCGGCTGGAGGCGCTTGATGCGCTGGATGATCTCTGCGTAGTAGCCCGCAAAGGTCCTTTTATTGTTCCTATAGTCCGAAAGATCAATGTCCGAAAGCTCGCCAAGCTCAATTTCGCCCCGCAGATGCGCCGTGATATCATTGACACCGAGGGCGATGATGTAGGCCGCTGCGGCCTTATCGTTGCTCCAAAAGCCCATCTGATCGGCAAAGCTCTCGATATACCCCTTTGCCGAAAGCCCGCCGCAGGAGAAATTATAGACGGTAGCGCCCGTGCTTCTCGCAATATACTGCCCCCAGGAGTATTCGTAAAAATCGTGGTAGCGGTGGCTGCCGTCCTCCTTTGTCGATTCAAACTCGCCCGAGGAAAGGCTGTCCCCGATGCAGGCGATCTTTCTGAAAATGCCAACAAAGCCCCCGTCCGTCACGATCCTGTCAAGCGGCTTTTCGTTTTCTCCTACGCTGATATATTCCCGGATATCCATAAAAACTCTTCCTTTCGGCTGTGCTTGTATCAAGTGTATCACAAAGAGGGGTGTTTGTCAAATAAAAATGGGTTTAGACTGCGCCTTTTGGATTTTGCTTGCAAAGAGGGGTGCATTTTGCTATAATGATAAAGGACCGAGGCGGCTTCCTTTCTTTTTGCGTGCAGGGGAGGCGGCCGGGAACGCAGCAGGAGGGGCCTATGCAAGAGGAAACAAAACGCCAAAGAAAAGGAAGGATAGCGGGGGCGGTCGGCATCGCCGTCAATATCCTGCTTGGGCTTACAAAGATCGTGGTCGGCACGCTTTTCGGCAGCATTGCCGTGCTCGCTGACGGCCTTAACAATATGACAGACTGCGGCGGGAGCCTCCTCTCGATCGTGTCCTTCAAGCTTTCCTCCCGCCCGGCCGACAAGGAGCATCCCTTCGGCCATGCGCGGATCGAGTACATCGGCTCGATGATCCTGGCGCTTCTGATCGTCACGGTGGCCTTTGATACGGCGAAGGAGAGCATTGCGAAGATCATTACCCCTGCGCCTGCCGCCTTCTCCTACATCGTGCTGCTTGCCCTCGGGCTTTCGATCATCGCAAAGCTCGGCCTTTTCGTCTATTACCGCAGGGTGGCCTCTGCCATCGGCTCGGATCTTTTGCGCGCCTCGGCCGCGGATAGCCTTTCGGACTGTGCGTCAAGTGCCGTGGTGGCCGTATCCGCCGTGATCGGCGAGCTTTTCTCCTTTGATATTGACGGATATGCGGGGCTGCTCGTTGCCCTCTTTATCGGTTGGACGGCGGTGGGCATCCTGCGTGAGATCTCCTCAAAGCTCATCGGCCAGGCGCCGGACGATGAGCTTCTGTGCGCGATCAAGGCGCGCATCCTTGCGCGCGAGGGGGTGCTTGACGTACACGACCTTTCGGTCTATTCCTACGGGCCGAACAAGTATTTTGCCAGCGCGCATATCGAGGTGGATGCCAGAACGGACGTGCTTGTGGCGCACGAGCTGATTGACGATATCGAAAGAGAATTTGCCTCCGAAACCGGCATTATGCTGACAGGGCATCTTGACCCTGTCGTGACCGATGACCCCGAGATCAATTCCTTAAAGGCAAGCATTGCCGCGCGCCTCCTTCTGATGGATGCGCGCTTTACGGTGCACGATTTCCGTCTTGTATGCGGAAAGAGGCGTACCAATGTCCTCTTTGATGTGGTGGTCCCCTACGATACGAAGATCCGAAAGGATGAGATCGTCCTTCTTCTTTCCTCCCACCTTAAAGAGATTGATGAAAAGTATTTTGCCGTGATCACGGTCGAGCACGGGGCTTGACACGAGGAGATGAAAAGAATATAATTGTCCTTAGAGAACAGAAGAAAACGGCAATTTTGCCAAGGAGGAACCGCTATGATCTGCGATACGCTTGAAAACCTTGAACGCTATGAGAGTGCCCATCCGCGCTTTAAGGAGGCCTTTGCCTTTTTGCGCCGCCTGATTTCGGAGAATGCCGAAAAGGGCCGCCACGATCTCCCCGGCGCGGACGGCAAGATCTTTGCCAATATGAACGCTTACGAAACGAAGCCTCTTTCCGATGCCTCGAAGATGGAGGTCCACCGCGACTTTTTTGACGTGCAGATCATCCTTGAGGGTGAGGAGCTGATGTACGTCCCCTCGCTCGTGCCCGCTACCGAGATCCTCCCCTATGACGAGGGGGCTGATGCTGCCTTCTCGGCAGTACCTCCGAAGGAGAGCTGTGTGTCTTTCCCCCTGCCCGCCGGCTCGTTTGTCATCTTCTTCCCGGGAGAGCTGCACGCCCCCGGCCTTGCTGTTTCTTTGCCCGGGGCTGTTAAGAAGCTGGTCGGCAAGGTCTTTTCGCCGGCATAAATTCCGCAATACATCATTGTCGGGGCCTTGCAGACCTTGACGTACACAAAGTACGCCGTCAGCCTGCAAGCCCCCTTCCGCTTCGTCTTGCGAAATTTCTGCTCGGCGAACTCTCATAGGCATAAATTCCGCAATACATCACTTTCGGTGCCTTGCAGACCTTGACGTACACAAAGCACGCTGTCAGCCTGCATACCTCCTGCGCCGAGCGCCCCGCAGTGCAAAAAACGCCGCGCCGCGGCGTTTTTTCTTTTGCCTTTCCCCAATCGGGGAGATGCACTTGCATGTGCGGGGGAAATGTGCTATAATAGGAGCGAAATCTGTCGATAAAGGAAAAGGATATGGTACTTGCAGTTGTTTTGTTTGCGGTCGGCCTTGTGCTGTTGATCAAGGGGGGCGACTGGTTTGTGGACGGGGCGAGCGGGATCGCTTATCGCTTTCGTATTCCCGAGGTGCTGATCGGCGCTACGGTCGTGGCGATCGGGACGACACTGCCCGAGGTGATGGTATCGGCGACCTCGGCCGTTTCGGGCCACGGTGAGATTGCCTACGGCAACGCCATTGGCTCGATCATCTGCAATACCGCTCTGATCGCCGCCCTGACGCTGGCGGTGCGCCCTGCACGCATCGCGCGCGGTCCCCTCGTCCTGCCGATCGCCTTCTTCTTCGGCGCGGCCGCCCTTTACGCGACTGTCGCGTATGCCCTTGGGACCTTTTCCCGTCTTGTGGGTATTGCGTTGCTCCTTATTTTTGTCGTCTATATGACTCTGACCGTCTACCGTGCGCTCAAGACGCGCGCGCCTATTCCCGTGGGGACCGATCCCACGGAGCCGGCGCCCGAGGACATTCGGCCGTCCCCTCTTTATAAGGATATTCTCTTTCTTGTGCTTGGCGCGGCGCTGATCGCCGTGGGTGCCGACCTTCTTGTTGACAACGGCACGCTGATCGCCAAGGGACTTGGCGTGCCCGAGGCGGTCATTGCCTTAACCTTCGTGGCGCTGGGCACCTCCCTGCCCGAGCTGGTCACAGCCGTGACGGCGCTCATCAAGGGGCGGGGCGCTCTTTCGCTTGGCAACGTGATCGGGGCGAACCTTTTTAACCTCGTGCTGGTCAGCGGCGTGGCGGCCACCCTTTCGCCCTTCGGCGTGCCGCTCGGAAAACAGCTGGCGGGCATCTCTGCCTCACTTCTGATCGATATTCCGGTTATGCTGCTCGTCATGGCGTTGCTTGCCGTCCCCTCACTGCTCAGCGGGCGTCTTAGCCGCTGGCAGGGCATTGTGCTCCTCACCATATACGCTGCATTCTGTACGCTGCAGTTTGTTCTGTAAGCCCTCTTTGCCGGCATAAAAAAAGCGAGCCAAACGGGGCGAATTCAAAAGGACAGCTTTTGAAATCTAATAGAATATGTTACCTGCCGACAGGGGGGACAGAGGATGCTTCACGTTCTCTGTCCTCTTTGTTTTAACTATCGGACAGTAGAAAGCCTCCCTTGTGTAAAGGGAGGTGGCACGGCTTGCCGTGACGGAGGGATTGTAAAGGTTAGATTTGCGCTCCAAACAATCCCTCAGTCGCTTTGCGACAGCTCCCTTTGCACAAGGGAGCCTTTGGTTAGTACAAACGCATTTGCTTGTAAAAAGACGGAAATTTGGTTGTAGCCTTTAATTAAGGTATACGAAGCACTGCATTTGTGTCCACAAATGCAAAATACGGCATACCTCTTTCGAGATATACCGTATTTTTGCAAAACTGTCCTTTGGGGTACGAGCCAAACGGCTCGCTTTTTCTTTTAGTCCACGCGCTTATCGATCGTAAATCTTGTGATCTTTCTTGTGGTGGTCTTTTGAAATTCGGTATCGCGGAGCTTGATGTATTCCACCCTTTTATAGGGGGCCATGCGGTTGTTGGCCTTTGCGACCTCGGCATGGAAATAGGCATCGGCATCCCCAATGCCGCGCAGCTTCAACGCTTCGGCATCCGGAAAGATCTCGGCCACGATCAGCTCGCGCTTGCTGTCGGCACGGCTCTCTCCCGCATACACGACCACCTCCGAGATCCCGTAAATGCGCGAAAGCTCGGTTTCGATCTCCTCGGGATAGACGTTCTTGCCATTGGAAAGAATGATCAGGTTCTTTGAGCGCCCCGTGATGTAGATCCAGCCCTCCTTGTCCATATAGCCGAGGTCACCGGTGTGGAAATATCCCTCCTCATCAAAGACGGCGGCGGTCGCGGCCTCATCCTCGAAATAGCCGAGCATCACGTTCGGTCCCTTCACGCAGATCTCGCCCTCGCCGGCCTCGTTGGGGTTATCGATCTTCACGCTCTCCCCGATGATCGGGCGGCCGACAGAGCCGTCCTTTCTGTAACGGTTGCGGTTGCAGGAGATCAGGGGCGCGCATTCGGTAATGCCGTAGCCGTTGAGAATGGTGATGCCGAGTGCGTCAAAATCCCTGATGATATCGGGGTTCAAGGCCGCCCCGCCCGAAACGATCAGCCGCATTTTCGCGCCGAAGTTTTCAAGCACCTTTGTAAACAGCTTCTCGCGCAGGTCAATGCCGACCTTGCGCAGGGCGTTTGAAAGCTTCATCATGCGCTTAACAAGCGCAAGCTTCCCCTGCTTTTCGATGGTGGTAAAGATCCTCTTATAAAAGGTTTCGATATAAAGCGGCACCAGCACGAGGTGGCTGGGGTTCTCCTGCTTTAATTCGTTCAGGATATAGCGCACGCCGCTATTTATGTAGATCTCGATTCCTTGCATATAGTGCCCCACAAGGTTGACGGTCGAGCCGAAGGTGTGGTGCGCGGGCAGGGCAAAGAGTGTCTTTTCGCGGGGCATTGAAAAGAGGTAGATGCCCTGGGTCATATCCGAGAGGATATTGCTTGTTGAGAGCATCACGCCCTTGCCCTTGCCGGTCGTACCCGAGGTAAAGACGATGGAGGCGAGGGCCGTTTGGTCAATGGCGTAATCATCAAAGGCGGTATTCCCCGCATCAAGGAGCGCTTCCCCCTCGGTGATCAGGGCATCGAGAGAGGCTTCCTCCGCAAGATCCTCGCCAAGGAAGAAGATATCCTTTAACGTGGGGACGTTTTCCTTGAGATGGGTAAGCTTTTCCCCGAGTACTGCCGAGATGAAGAGTGCCTCGCACCCGGCGGTGTTCAGGATGCTTGCCATATCGGGGGCGGGATACTCCTTATCAATGGGCACGAGAACGGCGCCGATCGAGAGGGCGGCAAAGTAGGAATAGATCCAGGAACGGCTGTTTTCGCCAATGAGGCCTACCTTTTTACCGCTGATACCGCGGGCGTGAAGGGCGGTACCGAGGGCGCGCACATCACGGTACACGCGGCGGTAGGAAAGGCGCACGGCCTCCCCATCGCTCGGTGACTTGCGGTAGGAGATCGCGGGAGCATCTCCGTGCTTTTCGGCCGTGCCGATGAGCATATCGCGGATATCCCGGTAGTTAACGGTCTTGTAAAGTGCGTAATCGCTTTTTCTGTTCTTGTAGCTCATAGGGCTCTCCTTCTTTGGGTGTCGGGCGGTTTACTGCCCAAGGGCAGTATAACACAGAAGGGAGCGGCGTGCACCCTACTTCCGCAGTCCCTCTCTCTCCGTAGGGTGGGGGCGCACTCTACGGAGAGTAGAGAGGCGAAATGTAGCCGAAAATATACGAAAATGAAAACAAAACATAACAAAAAGACGCCGTTTCGCTTTTGTCGGCAAAAGCTGTGCTTGTCGGTGGTGGCGGATGCCTTTCGGAGCTTTTTTGCCTACCCCGTGATCGATGCCGATGCGGGATATGCGGACATTGCGGTGGTGTCATCCACCGCCTACGTGGTCTATGAAAAGGGGCTCTATGACGAAACCGGCGGCATCTTCTTTAAGACCTTTCCCCTATCATAAAGGCATGCGCCGCAGATTTTTTCTGCGGTGCATTTCCTTTCTCCTTTCCTTGCATACTATAAGAAAGGAAAGGGAGGGGGAAGCATGAAGAGAGAAGGACTGAAAACACTGCGCGCGGCCACCCTGATCGTTCTTTCGGCGCTTCTTGTGGGGGCAGGGCTCCATGTGTTCGTGTATCCTGCCGACTTTGCCCCCGCGGGGGTGGATGGGCTGGCCACTATTTTGCAATATCTTTCGGGCAAGCACCTCGGCTATAAGATCAATGCGGGTATCTTTACCCTCCTTCTTAATTTTCCGCTTCTTCTTGCGGCAGGGCTTATCCTGCGGCGGCGCTATGTGCTTTATACCCTTCTTTATACCGTGGCCCTCTCGCTCTTTCTCGTGCTTTACGATGCGGTGGGGCTCTATCGGTACGAGGGGGCGTCTGTGGGTGTGGGGCCTCTGATCGCCGCTGTTTTCGGCGGTGCCTGCCAGGGGCTCACCGGGATCCCCTTGCGGCTTGGCGGCTCCTCGGGCGGGGTGGATATCATCGGCGGGCTTCTTGCCGCGCGCGCCCCCCACAAAAACGTGGAACGCCTGATTGCCTACGTGAGCTACGCGGTGGTCGCGCTTTCTTTCTTTGTATGGGGGGATCTTGGCGCCGTCTGCCTTTCGGTCATCTCGGTCTTTGTTTGCGAGAGGGTCACGGGGGCGATTTTGCGCCCTGTGCGCGGCGGGCTCCGCTTTGAGATCGTGGCGCCCCCTGCCTCGGCCGAAAGGATCGCCGCCTTTATTAAGGGGCGCCTCTTGCGCGGTGCAACCGTCCTGCCAGCCGTGGGTGCTTACTCGGGGGAGGAGAAAAGGATGATCGTATGTCTTGTCGCAAGGCGTGACCTTGCCGAGCTTTTTTCCTTTCTGCGGGAGGAGAAGGACGCTTTTCTCTCGTATTCCGAGATCGATGGGATCCTTGGCAGCTTTGACAGGAAATAAAAGAAGCGGAAGGATCGGTGCGTGCGCCTGTGGTGCGGCCGGCAGAAAAAAGGACAAAGAACGGGGCAGCCCCCAAGCATTCTCTGTCCTTTTCCTTTTTTCGGTATTCTTTTATCCTTCTTTCAAGGCCGTTCCTTGCGGCACGGGCCTATCGTCTGCCTTACACGGTGTGCTTGGCGATCGCCGCATCGATCATGGCAGCAGCGCGGCACACGATCTCCTCATCTCCCTCGGCAAGGTTGGCAAGCGGGGCGCGCACACCGCCAAGCGAGAGCCCCTCGCGCTTTTTGATGACCGCCTTTATCGCGGCGTAGAGGTTGCCGTGGCAGGTGCAAAGGGTCATAATGATATCGTTGATATCGTGCTGGAGGGCGCACGCCTCGGCATTCTTACCCGCCTTTACGAGGGCCGACATGGTAAGGAAAAGCTCGGGCATCACGCCGTAGGTACCGCCAATGCCGGCATCCGCACCCGCTACAAGGCCGGCAGCCAGCTGCTCGTCCGGTCCGTTAAAGACGACAAAGCGGCGGCCGCCCTTCGTCCCCTCGTGCTTGAACTGCTGAATGTCCATCGTGGGCATCGAGCTGTTCTTGACGCCGATAAGGCGCGGGTTCTTCAGCATTTCGGTAAGCAGGGGCAGGGTCAGTGCCACCCCCGCAAGCTGGGGGATATTATAGATAATAAAGTCGGTATGGGGGGCGGCTGCGGAAATATCGTTCCAGTAGGCCGCGATCGCGTGGGGGGGGAGCTTAAAGTAGATCGGCGGGATCGCGGCGATCGCATCCACCCCGAGCGATTCGGCATGGGCGGCAAGCTCCATGCTGTCACGGGTGTTGTTCGCAGCGACATGGGCAATGATGCAGAGCTTGCCCTCGGCCGCCCGTACGACCGCCTCAAGCACGGCCTTGCGCTCGGAAACGCTCTGATAGATGCACTCGCCCGAGGATCCGCCAACGTAGAGCCCCTGCACGCCCTTTTTGACAAACCGGCGGGTAAGAGCCTCACATCTTTCGATCGAGATCTCGCCCGCATCGTCATATGTGGCGTAAAATGCGGGGAAAATGCCGTGATACTTTTCCATGATATTCTCCTTACTGTTCGTTTAAGATTTCGCCAAGCATAAGATCAACCTTGGCGAGCATTCTCGGTAGGTGGAAGGGTCCCTTGAAGGTCGAGCCCTTGGTGGAGGGCATGGTGGGCCTTCCGTCACGGCGGAGATAGCCATACCATTCGCCGTATTCCTTATCGTAGAAATACTTCATACAGTAGTCGTAGGTCTTTACGAAAATGTCGAGGTATTCCTCCTTCCCCGTGTCGCGGTAGAGCATCAGGGAGGAAATGAGGAGCTCGTTGTGCGGCCACCAGAGCTTCATATCGTGCTCGTAGGATTCGGGCGGCAGGCCGAGGGCATCGGTAAAGTAGAGAAGACCGCCAAACTCGGTATCCAGACCGCCGCGGTAGGCGTAGTTGAAGATCTCCTCCGCCTTTTCCACAAGCGCCGCGTTCTCGGTGCGCTTTGCGTGCTCGAGCAGGAACCACACCCCCTCGATATCGTGCCCGGGGTTCACGATCCGCCCCTCGGTGAAATCAAGCCGTGCCTCGCCGTTCGGGCCCACGTTTTCAAGCAGGCAGGAAAGCTCGGGATGCAGGTGGTAGGAAAGAATGTCCGAAACGCATTCCTCGGCGCGCGCGCGGTAAAGTGCCTTGCCCTCGGGGTCGGCCTTTTCCATCACGGCGCTCATATTGAGGTAGATCATCGGCAGGCCAAAGGAGCGCCCGGTGCGGGTTTCGGCTTCGGTCTTCGGCCCAAGGCCGGTCGGGTCGGGCTCGCCGTGCCAGAGCTTCCAGTAGGCATCGTATGCCCACTTTGCGCGCGCAAGGCACTCCTCCTTACCCGTTAAGGCGTAGTATTCGGCGTTTGCCATCGCGTAAAAGGATTCGGAGTAGAAGTAGCGGCGCTGGCGCAGCGGCTTTCCGTCCTCGGTGACGGTAAAGTACATCCGTCCCTCCGCCTTCGGGTTCTTGCAGTATTTCTCCATAAAGTCAAGGCAGGATTCGGCTGCACAGCGCCATTCGGGGCGCTCTCCGTACAGGTTAGAGAGGCTTGCGAAGGTGTAGGCACACCGCCCCTGCATCCACACGCTCTTGTCGGTGGAATAGCGCTTGCCCGTGCGGTCAAGGCAGGTATAAACGCCGCCGTGCTTCTTGTCAATGCCGTTTTCGGTCCAGAAGGCGGCGCATTCAAAGAGCTGGCGGGAGAACTCGGCCTTGATAGCGGCGAGCTTTTTCTTCATTCCTTTTTTCATAGCTTCTCCTTGCACGTTTTCGTTGTATCCGGGGCCGCGGCGTGCGCCCGTCCCCTTATCCTCATTGTAGCATAGCAAAGCGGGATTTGGAATACGCGCATCAGTCACTTTTCTTCTTCCATGGCCGAAAACTGAACTTTTTTGCAAAAATCTATTGTTTTCTGAACGGATCGGGCGTATAATGAAAGAAAAAAAGGGTGGGGCCGCATGGAGAATTTTCCGTATCGCTTTATTTTTCCTTCCGAATATACGGGGGAGCTCTCGGTGGAGGACGTCACCCTCTGGATGCGGGTGGACCCACCGACCATTGACCGTAAGAAAAAGCTCCTTTCCCTCATGGCCCACAGCCATGCCGAGTATGAGCTGTTTGTGATCAAGGAGGGGGCCATCACGCTTGATACGCCAACAGGCCCTATGCGCTTTTCGGCAGGCGAGCTTGCGGTGGTGCCGCCGCACCTGCCGCATACCATGCGCCCATCGGATGAGGCGGCGGTGTATGGGAGCTGTCATTTCCGCCTTTCGCCCTTTGAGGGCGGGGTACGCCAGGGGGGCAGGGGCGTGCTGCGCCGCCTTTTGCAGCTGCTTGCAAGCGGAGGCGTGCATGTTTTTTCGACACCTGCCGAAACAGCCGCGCACCTCACCGAGGCACTTGGCGAGGGGGGGCTGCATCCGCTTCTTGCCCTTTTTGAGCTGTTGCTTCTTCTTTCCGAGCGCGGCGTGTGCTGTCGGGGGGAGAGAGAGGAGGGCCGGCGGGAGGCCGACCTGCTATACGAGCTGAACGAGGTTTTGTGCGGGCGGTTTATGGAGCCCCTGACAGCGGCCGAGGTCGCCGCCCACCTCTTTGTTTCGGAGCGCAAGCTCTCCCGCCTTGTGCGTAAGCATTACGGGCGCTCCCTGCACGAGATTTTGCGTGAAAAGCGGATCGCCACGGCCGAGAGCCTTCTGCGTACCACAGACCTTGCGGTGGAGGAGATCGCGGGGACGGTGGGCTATTCCTCCAAGGTCAGCCTCTATGCCGAGTTTAAAAAGCGATACGGGAAAACCCCTGCCCGCTACCGGCGGGAAATAAGGAAAGGGGATGCGGGCGCGTAAAAACCGCATGGCGGCACAGCATGCAAAAAGGACGAGAAAAGCAATTTCTCGTCCTTTTTAAGCGGAAAAACCGTTTTATGAAGGGCATGGCCCACGGGTGGGTTATAAGGCCTCTCCCACCTGGGCGGCGATCGCCCTCATCCCGGCTGCGGTCGGGTGAGCGTTCTTCTTTTCAATATCGTGAAGGCGGACGAAGGCTCCGCCGACAGCGGCGGCCGCATGCTCAATGGCGCACACGATGCCGTATTTGATGTTCGAGTTCGAGATGCCCACGATCTCTGCCTTTGGCAGCACCTCGCGCAGTCTTTTGAAGAAATACCCGATGGCGGGCAGGACAGAGTAGAGGTCCTCGCGGCGGTGGCCCGTGAGCATCTCCTCGCCAAGCGGCGCATCCGACCAGTCGTCATTCGTGCCGCCAAAGACGAAGACGGTGTCGATCTCCTCGCGCTCGAAAAAGCCCTCGGCGATCAGCCCTTCAAGCCGCCCGACAAACGAGCTGGTGCCGGATGTATCCGCCCCGTTATAGCCGGTAAATCCAACGGTTGAGCCGCTGAAGCTGTCGTTGCGGACAAGCTGCCAGGAGCGCTCCTTGGCCAAAATCCCCCACCAGACCTCCTCGGCCGATGCAAGGTCGGGCTCCTTGTCACGGTGCCCTGTATAATAGGAAAGATATCCCTCGGGGATCGTTCCCTCAAAGGTCGAATAACTGTCCCCGAAAATCATAAATCGCTTGTTTTTCATAAAGAAAGCTCCTTTTTTCTATTAAAGGAATTATACCGCAAAGTGTCCCGCCTGTCAAGAGAAAAGCGAGCCGAGATCGGCTCGCTTTTTTCGCTTCAGTTGACCGTAGGCAGAGTCAGATCCACCTCACCGATCCTTGACACCACGATCTGGATGCTCGTGCCGTCCTCAATGGTCAGCATTTCCATCGTGCAGGTATCGTCCTCAATGAGGATGGTGACCTCGGTAAAGAGATCGAAGTGTGCCTCCTTCTTCTGCACATAGAGATTCTTGTTGTCCTTATCCTTCTTGTAGTTCTTCGAATCAAAGAGCGTAAGAATCAGCTCGGTATTGGCAAAGAAGTCAAGCTCGGCCATCTGCGCCTCTGTCAGTGCGGTCTTTACCCATCTGCCGTCAAGACCCTTGGTATAATAATTGATCTCGTCCTTGTCGGTTTCCACGTAGATCTCAATCCCCGCTGTCAGAACAGAGGCGGGGACGTGATGGATCTTGCCATCGGTTTCGGTGGTCAGGGTGATGGCGGTGTCGCCAAGGAAGCTCGAAAAGACCGAGAAATCCATCTGATAGCTGTTGTCCTTGATCATCTTGGACTTGAATTTCTCAATGGGGTGCTTGGCATCACAAGCGGTCAGCGAAAGGGCCATCGTGGCAAGAAGTGCGAGAACGATAATGAGCGATACGAACTTTTTCATAAAGATTTCCTCCAAAAGTGGGTGGCGGCCGAGAAAGCCCTCGGCTACATTACGTGTATTGTAGCACAAAGAGAGGGGGGGTGTCAAGGCCTTTGCGCTATTCTTATTGTTGAAAAACGGAAAGCGTTGCGAAAGCGGTGACATACTCGTTCGAGTTATCAAGGATCGGGCCGCCGTGCTCCCGGAAGATCGAGTCGCGATGACGTTTTCGCTTGCCATCGCCTCGCAAGCGGGCGCTGCTCTGCGCGAAACGCTCGGACCGGATTCTGTGCGCCTGTGGCGCACAGAGCCCACTGCGCTTTGTGCGTAGCACGTCCAAAAGCAAAAGCACCCCGTGTTCCCGGAATTTCGCCTTTGGCGAAGATACCCACGCCCTGCGCCTGAAATGCAAGCATTTCGATCTTCGGGCGGGGTATGCGGCCCGGATTCTGTGCGCCTATGGCGCACAGAGCCCACTGCGCTTTGTGCGTAGCACGTCCAAAAGCAAAAGCACCCCGTGCTCCCGGAATATCGCTTCGCGATGACGTTTTCGCTTGCCAT
>JAZNDG010000045.1:0-22382 GCA_045587985.1 Eubacteriales bacterium
AAAAATCAATAAAAAAACGAAATGGTTAATAAAAAAACGAAATGACCAATAAAAAAACGAAATAAAACCTGAAAATAAAAGAACCGCCCGGGGACACACACTCGGACGGCTCTTTTATCGTTTTCGGACGGCTCTTTTATCGTTTCTGAGAGGGAAATGGGCGAAAAAACGCTTAAAATCGCCCGAAAACCCTCAAAAATGCAAAAAAATCAGCACGACAATTCTATCAAAATCATCGTGCTGATTTGGTCTGAGTGACAAGACTTGAACTTGCGGCCTCTACCACCCCAAGGTAGCGCGCTACCAGCTGCGCCACACCCAGATGCCTATGTATTATAGCACACGCCTTTTGAAAAGTCAAGGGCTTTTTCGCTTTTTTTAGGCATCTTTTTTGTTTTTTAAGGCCGCGCCTGCGAGAGGGCGGTTTTCGGGGATGGGTGAATACAAAAACCGCCGAAAGAGCGGGCCTTTTGTTAGCTCGGCTTCTCCTTTTGCGCCGCATGCTTGCTCTTATACTCCTCCTCGATCCTAAGGCCCTCAAGGTGCGAAATGAGGCCTGTGAAGGAAAAGATGCGCCGGCCGCAAAAGACAGAGTCATCCCCCATCGCACGCGCTACACCGCGCTCAATTCCCACAAGCCTGAAGGGGACGGGAGAAAGGAGGAGCACACGGACGGCTTCCTTCCCCGGGCGCTCGTGGCTTTCCCAATCGATTTCCGGCATACGGCGCATACCGCGCGGGACCTCCACCATGTCCGAACGAAAGATGGAGAAGGGCTTGGTCCCCTTGGGAAGAAAGAGGGATCCTGCTGCACCAAAGAGCGCCGTGTGCTTGGTATAGAGCAGCATATACCCGACATTATCCCAATACGAATAAAGCCCGTTATCGAGAAGACGGAGCGTCTTTCGCTTCCTTACGGTAGGGAAAAGATACAGAAGAAACCGCTCACTTTCCGTTTCAAGTGTCAGCTCGGGTGCCTTGCCAAGCATGAAAACAGAGCGATATACATTCGCGTTTTTCTCTAAATGTAAAGAATTCTTTTCACAATACTTCTTTAGCCGCCGATAGCTTCTGCCGCGTATCCAAAGCGAGACCAGATAGCGCCACCCGCGCCAGAGAAGAATGCACATAGCGATGACCAGCGCAAGCTGCAGAATGGGCAAAAGCCAGTACCTGAAATCCTCATCGAAGAGAAGGAGATAGATAAAGAGCACTATTGAGAACACCGAAAGTGCCAAAAGGGGCAGAGCGCGCGCAGGCAAGCGGCGGGGGTTGTGGAGCGAGGCCAATGCCTCCTTGAGCCTTTGCGCATCACCAAGCTCATCCCGTACGCGCGAAAAGGCATCCTCTGCGCTCTCTCCCGAACGCACGGCCCTTTTGACATATTCCTCGATCCGCGTGCGGTATTCGGCCGCCACGCGCTCACGCACGGCCGACTTTCGAATGCCTGCGGTGATGCTCGCAACATACAGCTCGAGCTTTTGGGAAAGAACGAATCCTTCTTCCATTTGCTCACCTCCTATACATAGGATACCATTTCCCGGCGACAAAAGCAAGAAAGTGCTCTAAATTTCGCGTACCTGCTTGTATTTTCTTAACTCTTATGTTAAAATAATAAAGCATAAGCCGATTGGCGCAGCAGTTCATTTCTGCTTGCGCCCTTGGCACTATCTCTTTCATTAGGAGGCCCACCATGGCACAGAACAACGAAAAGTTTTACATCACCACTGCAATTGCCTATTCCTCGCGCAAGCCGCACTTCGGCAACACCTACGAGGTCATCGCGACAGACGCCGTTGCCCGCTTTCAGCGGCAGATGGGGCGTGACGTCTTTTTCCTGACAGGGACGGACGAGCACGGCCAGAAGATCGAGAACCTCGCCAAGGAGGCCGGCATCACGCCGAAGGCCTACGTGGACGGCGTGTCGGGCGAGATCCGCCGCATCTGGGATCTTATGGGCGCGAGCTACGATAAGTTTATCCGTACGACCGATGACTACCACGTCCGCTCGGTCAAGAATATCTTCAAAAAGCTCTACGATAAGGGCGATATCTACAAGGGCCACTATGAGGGCTGGTACTGCACCCCCTGCGAATCCTTCTTTACCGATACCCAGGCCGAGGGCGGCGTTTGCCCCGACTGCGGTCGCCCTGTCGAGAAAACGCGGGAGGAGGCCTATTTCTTCCGTATGAGCAACTATGCCGACCGCCTGATGCAGTATATTGACGAGCACGTTGAGTTCATCGAGCCCGAGGGCCGTAAGAAGGAGATGCTCAACAACTTCCTAAAGGCGGGGCTTCAGGACCTTTGCGTGTCCCGCTCCTCCTTCACCTGGGGCGTGCCGGTGCCCTTTGATGACCGCCATGTTATTTACGTGTGGATCGATGCGCTCTCGAACTATATCACCGCGCTCGGCTACGATCCCGAAAACGAGAAGCAGCCCGCCCTCTTCGAGAAATACTGGCCTGCCGAGGTGCACGTGATCGGCAAGGATATCCTCCGCTTCCATACCATCTACTGGCCGATCCTCCTGATGGCGCTTGACCTGCCATTGCCGAAAAAGGTGTTTGGCCACCCGTGGTTCAACTCGGGCACCGATAAGATGTCCAAATCCCGTGGTAACGTCATCTATGCCGATGAGCTGGCCGAGGACTTCGGGGTGGACGGCGTGCGTTACTTCGCCCTCTCCGAGATGCCCTATGCTACGGATGGCAGCATCACCTACGAGAACGTGATAAACCGCTACAATACCGACCTTGCCAACAACCTTGGCAACCTTGTCAGCCGCACCCACGCGATGACCAAGAAGTACTTTGACGGCATCGTGCCCGCGCCCACCGCGCCCGAGGCGATTGACGAGGAGCTGAAGGCGGCTGTTTGCGGGGCTGTCACCGCCTCGCGCGAGCTGATGCACTCCTTCCATATCGCCGATGCCCTTGATGCGATCTTCTCAATGCTCCGCCGCGCCAATAAGTATATTGACGAAACCATGCCCTGGGCGCTGGCCAAGGATGAAGCCAAGCGTGACCGCCTGGCGACCGTCCTTTATAACCTTCTTGAAGCCATCCGCACGGCTGCCGTGCTCTTAACGCCTCATATTCCCACCACCGCCGAGAAGATCTTTGCCCAGATCGGTACCGATAGGACTGCCTACGACACCACCGCCGCCTTCGGCGCGCTCAAAGCAGGCCGTCCGCTTGGGGAAGCCTCTCCGCTCTTTGCCCGTATTGATGAGGCCGCCTTTGCAAAGAAGCTCGAGGAGCGCGAGGCCGCCAAGGCGGCGCCGGTAGCCGAGGAGGTGCCCGAGGTGGAGCACGAGGCCGAGATCAAGATCGATGCGTTTGCGGCGGTTGAGCTCCGCTCTGCCAAGATCCTTGCCTGTGAGCCGGTGCCGAAGGCCAAGAAGCTCTTAAAGCTGCAGGTTGACCTTGGGTACGAGCAGCGCCAGATCGTTTCGGGCATTGCGAAGTTCTATAAGCCCGAGGACCTCATCGGTAAGACGGTGGTTATCGTTGCCAACCTCGCCCCCGCCACCCTTTGCGGAGTCGAGAGCCGCGGGATGCTCCTTGCCTCGGGTGAGGAGGACGTCCGGGTCGTGTTCCTTGATCCTGCCGTTAAGCCCGGCGAGCGCATCCACTGATGAAGCTCTTTGATACCCACGCCCACTATTGGGACCCCCGATTTGCAAGCGAGCTCGGCACTGCCGAGCTCGATGCGCTTCTTTCTTCCCTTCTTGCGGGTAGTGTACCGCGTATTGTCAACGTGGCCACCGATCCTGCATCGGCCGCGCTTTGCATCGCCCAGGCAGGCCGTTATCCCTCTATGTACACCGCCCTCGGCATCCACCCGAGTGACGGGCAGGGGATTGCCGACACCGCCACCGCGCTTGCCGAAATAGAAGGACTGCTCAAGGATCCCGCCTCGCGTGCTGTGGCGGTGGGGGAGATCGGGCTTGATTACCACTATGAAGGCACCGACAGAGAAGCGCAAAAGGCCCTCTTCCGTGCCCAGATGGCGCTTGCTGAACGCCTCTCGCTCCCGGTTGTGATCCATGACCGCGAGGCGCATGGGGACACGGTGGCCATTGTGCGGGAGTTTCCGCGTGTCGTTGGCGTCTTTCATAGCTTTTCGGGGAGTGCCGAGATGGCAAAGGAGCTCTGCTCACTTGGCTATTACATCTCCTTCTCGGGCACGGTTAGCTTCAAGAATGCAGAGCGTGTGCGTGCGGCGGCCGCCGCCGTCAGGCAGGATAGGCTTCTTATTGAAACCGATTGTCCCTACCTTGCCCCCCACCCGCACCGCGGCAAGCTCAACCACTCGGGCTATCTCGCCTTTACGAATGAGGCCTTGGCAGGGGCTGTCGGCCTTACGCCGGAAGCCTGCGCCGAGCTTACCTATAAGAATGCCTGCCGCCTTTTCGGGCTATAAAAAATCCGAGCTATGCTCGGATTTTCTTTTTCTGATTCGGTACCACCCCGCCGCCGTTATCGATTTTTTCGCTGTAAGCACGCTCAAAAAGGATGCGCCCGCGGTGGGTGACGGTCAGGCGGCGCTTGATATTGATCCCGTCAAGCGAGCAAGCAAGCTCTATGCGGTACGGCCGATGGGTAAAGCGGCGGCGCGGGTCGGCGCTTTTTTCATAGGCATCCTTGGCAAGTGGGAGAACGCATTCCTTGGCAAAGGAAAGACACTCCTTTTCCATCGGGCTGTAAAAGCGCGATAGCCGTTCGGCCGCCTTCCCCTCGCCCACCGCCTCGGGAAGATGTACACTCACCTCGCAAAAGGGGATCCCTCCCTCCGAAAGCACGGTGTGCGGCCGCTTTTTGATTACGATCTCCATAGGCAGTCCCTCCCTTTACAGTATATGCAAATAAGGAGGCGCAAAAGACCGCCGACTTTGTTGATATTTGTAGAACCGTTTCTATGCCCAGCGGATTTTCAAAGAAATACCGAAATAAAAGGGAATACCAAGATCGGATCGGAAGGGGCTGCATCCATTTTTGATAAAATTCAAACAAAAAGGAAAAGCATCCGACATGATGATGCTTTTCCTTGATATATAAGAGAAAAAGCGCCTTTCGGCGCTTTTTTTATTCGCAGGCGGCAAGATATGCCTCCTGCTCGGGGGAAAGGGTGTCGATCGAAAGGCCCATGCCAAGCAGCTTGCGGCTTGCTACCTCACGGTCGATCTCGGCGGGCACGCGCAGAACCCCCGGCTTGAGGGTGTCTTTATTCTTTAAGAGATAGGCAAGGCTCTTGGCTTGGATCGCAAAGCTCATATCCATGATCTCGGCGGGATGACCGTTGCCGGCCGCCAGATTGACAAGCCGCCCCTCGGCCAGGAGGTTGAGTACCCTGCCATCGGGCATCTCGTATCCAACAATGTTCGGCTTTCTCTCAAAGACGCGCACCGCTATGTCCGAAAGCGCGACCTTATCGATCTCCACGTCAAAATGCCCCGCATTCGAAAGCAGCACGCCATCCTTCATAAGGGGAAAATGCTCCTTGCGGATCACATCACGGCAGCCGGTGAGGGTGATGAAGAGATCCCCCTCGCTCGCCGCCTTGTCCATCGGCATCACGTAAAAGCCGTCCATGGCCGCCTCGATCGCCTTGACGGGGTCAATCTCGGTGACGATCACCTTGGCCCCAAGGCCCTTGGCACGCAGGGCGGCTCCCTTGCCGCACCAGCCGTACCCCGCGATCACCACCGTCTTTCCCGCAATGATCAGATTGGTGGTATTCATAATGCCGTCAAAGGTGGATTGCCCGGTGCCGTAGCGGTTGTCAAAGAGATGCTTGCAGTCGGCATCGTTCACGTCCATCATCGGGAAGCGGAGCGCCCCCTGTGCCTCGCGCGCCAAAAGGCGGTGGATGCCGGTGGTGGTCTCCTCGGCTCCGCCGATCAGACAGTCACCGTATTCTTCGGCCTCGCCGTGGAGAAGCGAGGTAAGATCCCCACCGTCATCGATCATCAGGTGGGGGTGGCAGGCAAGCACAGAAAGAAGATGTGCCTTGTATTCCGCATCGCTTACCCCGTGGCGGGCAAAGACCTTTACCCCGCGCTCGGCAAGGGCGGCCGCCACATCATCCTGGGTGGAGAGGGGGTTGCAGCCGGTGGCATACACCTCGGCCCCGCCCCCCGCAAGAACGGTGGCAAGATAGGCCGTCTTGGCCTCAAGATGGATCGACATCGCGATCCGCAGGCCCGAAAAGGGCTTTTCCTCGGCAAACTCCCTGGCAATGCCGGAAAGAACCGGCATATAGGCGCTTACCCAGTCGATTTTCTTATGCCCTGCTGCTGCAAGGGCGGGATCCTTGATATCCATACAGAACTCCTGTTTTTGTATTGTCCCCCCTTTGCCCTTTTGAATATACTGATGGCGAAAGGAGAAGGGTATGCTTTTACTTGGAGAATATCAAAGGGAGCGCGCCCGTGCCTATGCAGAGAAATGGGCCTTTTCGCGCAATCCTTTGTTTACAGACTTTACCGGCATCGGCGGCAACTGCACGAATTTCGTTTCGCAGTGCGTGTATGCGGGTAGCTGTCAGATGAATTTTACCCCGGTCTTCGGCTGGTATTACCTGAGTGCCGATGACCGTGCCCCCGCCTTTACGGGGGTGGAATATTTCTATAATTTCTTGACCGGCAACGAGGGTGTCGGCCCCTTCGGCCATGAGGCGAGTGCGGAGGAAATGCGCATCGGTGACGTGATCCAGCTCGGCCGTGAGGAGGGGGATTTCTACCACACCCTGCTCGTTGTCGGCCGGGACGAGAGCGGCGATATCCTGGTTGCCGCCCAGTCGGACGATGCCTACGCCCGTCCGCTCTCCACCTACACCTACGCTCGGGTGCGCTACCTCTCGGTGGACGGCGTACGCTATACCGTTGGGAGCGTTGGCGATTGCTTCGAGCCTCTTCTTGAGGGAATAGAGCTTCTGATCGGGGGAGGAGGGCGCTATACGCCTACCTGACTAAAGGATCAGCTCGTAAAGAGCGAGCAGCTCCTCTTCAAGCGCCTCGCGCTCACGGTCAAGCTCGGATGCGCGCAGATAGTCGCTGGCCGCCTCTCCGAAGAGCTCTTCCTTGATCTCTTCAAGCCGCGCTTCGATAAGAGGCACACGGCGCTCGGCCTCGGCCATTCTTTTCTCGTCCGCGCGGCGCTTTCTTTCCTCGCGCTTTCTCTCCTCGTATTCCTCACGGCGGCCGGCCTTTTCGCTGATAGCGGCCGTGTCCGCGCGCGCACCCTCCAGCGCCTCGTGGCTCTTTGCCGAAAGGGCAAGATAGGCAGCGTACGGATTTTCGCTCTCCGAGAGAGGATAGTCCCTTGCCCCGAGGGGGGAAAGCTCAATAATACGGCTGGCAACCCGATCGATAAAATAGCGGTCGTGCGAAACGGCAATGATCGTGCCCTCAAAGTCGGCAAGTGCCCCCTCCAGCGCCTCGCGGGAGGCAATGTCAAGGTGGTTGGTCGGCTCGTCGAGGATCAGAAGGTTCACCTTTCGCAGGATCAGCTTGCAAAGGGTGAGGCGCGCCCGCTCGCCACCCGAGAGATCCGAAATCACCTTTCCCACATCGTCAGCATCAAAGCGAAAGCGGGCAAGGGCAGAGCGCAGCTCTGTATTCGTCATGGTGGGGTAGGCCGCCCCGAGCTCCTCAAGCACGGTGCTCGTTTCGGAAAGACGTCTGTTTTCCTGGTCGTAATACCCGACCTCCACGTGGTAGCCGTAGTCGATCCGCCCCTCGCTCGGGGGGGATTCCAGCGCAAGCAGGCGGAGCAGAGTGGATTTTCCACAGCCGTTGTCACCGAGGAAGAGGAGATGCTCACCCCGCCGTACGGCAAAGGAAAGATCCTTGAAAAGCGGTGCGGCACCGGGGTATGCAAAGGAAAGCTTGCGTACGGTGAGCACCTCTTCTCCCGATGCATCCCCCGAGAAGGCAAGACGGATGGATTTTTCGGGCGGTCGTTCCTTTTCGATGCGGTCAATGCGGTCAAGCTGCTTCTGCTTGGCACGGATGGTCACAAAATTGTGCGCCTGTCCGCATCTGCGCTGGAATTCGATATTCGCCTCGATCCTCTCGATCTCCTTCTGCTGCTCCTTGTAGCGGTGGGTGCGCGATGCCTCCTCCTCGGCAAGAAGGAGGCGGTGCTTGCTGTAATTTCCGGGAAAAAGCCGCCCCTCTTTCCGAGAGAGGAGAAGTGTCTTGTTCGTCACACGGTCAAGAAAATAGCGGTCGTGCGAGATCACAAGCACGGTCTTTTTATAGGAGGAGAGAAACTCCTCAAGCCAGGTAAGGGCAGAAGCATCCAAATGGTTGGTCGGCTCGTCAAGCAGGAGAATATCCGGCTCCTCCACCATCAGGCGGGAGAGGACAAGCCGTGTCACCTGTCCACCCGAGAGTGAGGAGATGGGGCGCTCAATGTCCCTCTGCGAAAAGCCCATTTTAAGAAGCATCGAGCGGCAGCGACCGCGCACGGCCGCCCCCTCTCCCTCACGGTAGCGGCGGTGGGCATCCTCAAGCGTTGCAGAGAGCGACATCGCCTCCTCGGTGCTCGCATGGGAAAGGGATGCTTCGAGCTCTGCGATCCGCTCCTCGAGCGAAAGAAGCTCCGAAAAGGATTCAAGAAGATAGGAAAAGAGGGTGGTGCCGTCCTGACGCGCCGCAAGCACGGTATTCTGCGAAAGGTATCCCACCGCCATATCGCGTGCCAGATGCACGCTTCCCGCATCCGGGGAAAGCGCCCCCGTGAGCACACGGAAAAGCGAGGTCTTTCCCGCCCCGTTCGACCCGATGACACCAAGGCGATCGCCCTCGTTCACCGAGAAGGAAAGGTCGCGGAAAATCACCTCGTCCCCAAAGGAGAGCGTGAGCCCCGATGCGCTTAATACCGTCATGGTTCCTCCAAAAAATAGAAAGATGAAAGGTTTTGTTTACAAATCAGCCGCCGTTTGCCTGCGTGCGCAGAATGGTGAGCAGCCTCTCGAATTCGGTAGGCAAGCGGCTTTCAAAGGCCATGGCCTCCCCTCTTATCGGGTGGGTAAGCTCAAGCCGTGCCGCATGCAGACACTGCCCCGAGAGAAGGGCGGCGTGGCGGCGCTCGAAGGGTGAATTTCCTCCGCCGTACACCTCATCCCCAAGAAGCGGGTGCGAGAGGTGGGACATATGCACGCGGATCTGGTGGGTGCGCCCTGTTTCAAGACGGAGCGCAAGATAGGTAATGCCCGAAAAGCGTTCAAGAACGCGGTAGTGCGTGATCGCCTCGCGGCTCTTGCCCATTCCTTCACGCAAAACAGCCATCCGCTTACGGTCGGTGGGATGCCTTCCGATCGGCAGATCCACCGTCCCCGTATCATCGCGGAAGCCGCCCCTGACAAGGGCGTGGTATTCCCTCACCACCTCGTGCTTTTCAAGCGCGGCGGCCAGGGCACGGTGGGCGGCATCATTCTTGGCGGCGACCAGAAGGCCGCTTGTTTCCTTGTCAATACGGTGAACGATCCCGGGGCGCTCTACCCCCCCAATGCCCGAAAGCTGTCCCTTGCAGTGGTAGAGCAGGGCATTGACGAGCGTGCCGCTTTGGTTGCCGGGCGCGGGATGCACCACCATCCCCTTCGGCTTATCAATGACGATGATATCCTCATCCTCATACACAACCGAAAGCGGAATATCCTCGGGCATTGCCTCGGCGGGGGTAGGCTCCGGCAGGGTGATCTCTACCTCGTCCCCCTCACAGAGAGCGGTACGCGGCTTGGCGTTGCTTCCGTTCAAAAGGACCGCGCCCTCCTCGATCAGCCGGGCCGCGGCCGAGCGGGAGATCGAAGGGTCGCTTGCGAGGAAGACATCCAGCCTCATGCCGACAGCGGCCCCTTCAACCTTCAGAATCATGGCTTTCCTCCTCGCCGGATGCGTTGGCGGCAGGCATCGTTTCATTCTCGGCTTCGACTGCGGTTACGGCCCCGGCCTCGGTTGCGTTTTCCTTGGACGCGCCCTCCGGCTTTTTCTCAAAAAGGATCGAAAGAAAGAGGAGTGCCGCCCCGACACACACAAAGCTGTCAGCACCGTTGAAAACGGCAAAATTGATCAGCCGGAAATCAATGAAATCCACGACCTCGCCAAAGGCCAAACGGTCGATCATATTGCCGACACCGCCCGAAAGGATCATGGCAAGCGCGGTGATAAAAAAGGGATTTTTCGATTTCGTGACGAAAAGGTAGATCCCAATGGCAAGGATGGTTACGGTGGACACAAGAAGAAAGACCCAGCGGTCCTCGGCGAGCATGCCAAAGGCCGCCCCCGGATTACGGACGTAGGTGATATGCAAGACTCCCTCAAGGAGCGGGATGGTCTCTCCAAGCTCCATAAGGCTTGCGATCAGGAGCTTTGTCAGCTGATCAAGCAGGATGCCGGCGGCAAATACGGCAAGCGCAAGCCACCTCGGATGACGGCAAAAACGTTTCATAGCGCCTCACAGAACGGACAGAATGGTGGATAAGAGCGAAAGGGCAAGAAAGGTAAAGAGAAAGGAAAAATCAATGGGCGAGCGCTTTGCAAACTCAAAGCGGTCAAGAAGCGCGCGCATGGGGGCTGTTGCAAGATCACATACCCCGTTGATAAAGGCGCGGATCGGCCCGACCTTTCCCGAGGGGGGAGAGATCCAGGAAAGGATCGCGTGGATCAGCATGATGAACTGGACGGCATCGATCATGAGGATCAGGGTGGCCGACAGCACCGAAAGCAGTATCTTCAAGGGCGGTTGCCTCCTTTATGCATCGTTTGCGGCTTTTACGAAGAGTGAGCGTCCCACGCGGACCTCGGTCGCGCCCTCCTCGGCTGCCACCTCAAAGCTGTCGCTCATCCCCATCGAGAGGGTGGGCTGCTCGGGCAAAAGCCCGCGCGCGGCAAGCCCCTCGGCAAGAAGACGTGTCGCACGGAAATAGGGGCGGTATTCCTCTGTGCTTTCAAGCACGGGGCCGATGGTCATAAGCCCCATGACACGGAGATGAGAAAGCCCTGTAAGCGCTTCGGCAAAGGCCTCTGCCTCACCCGGCAGGATCCCGCCCTTTTGGGGCTCACACCCCGAATTGATCTCGATCAGCACCGGCTGCAAAATCCCCTTGGCCGCCGCCTGCTTTTCGATCTCCTCGGCAAGGCGCATAGAATCGAGCGACTGGATGCACGCGGCCCGCCCGACCACAAGCTTTGCCTTGTTGGTCTGCAGATGACCGATCAGGTGGATCTCGGTCGCAAGGGGGGGCTTCCCATGCGCCGCACGCTCGCCCCTTGCGCGCAAAAGGATCTCCTCCCGCGCCGCAAACATCTGGGGGCGGTTCTCGGCGATCGCATCGATCCCGAGGGAGAGAAGTGCCTCTACCTCCTCATCGCTCGCGCTCTTGGTCACGGCGATCAGGCGCGGCAGCTTGTGTCCTTTGCGCTCCGCGGCGGCGGAAAGCCGACTGCGGATGGCGGCAAGATTGTCGGATATATAAGAAAAGTCGGGCATCTCATTTCCCCCTTGGCAACAATTTTTCAACATACAGTATAACACAAATAAGGGGGTAATTGCAAGCCCCCCGCCCCCCTTTCGGCTGAATTTCGGCATTTTTTGAAAAAACTCTTGTCACAAAGGGGAATCTGTGATAGAATAAGCAGAGCGATTATTAATAAAGGAGTAGAGAAGGGATGGAGGAAGCCGTAAGACAGACCGATCTGCCATCGGTTGCCGCGCTTGCCTATCTTGGCGATGCGGTGCACAGCCTTGATATCCGCCGCCGTGCGCTTTCCCTTGGCCATACGAAATCGGGTGCGCTTCACACCTTCTCGGCAAGGATCGTGAACGCGGCGGCACAGGCCGCCATGCTTCGTCATCTTGCGCCGGGGCTTACAGAGGAGGAGGCGGCACTTGTCCGCCGCGCCGCCAATTCAAGGCACCTGCGGCCGCCAAAGCATGCGAGCGCGCACGACTACCAGGAGGCGACCGCCTTTGAGGCGCTTCTCGGAATGCTCTCTTACCTCGGAAGGGAAGAGCGCCTTCTTGAGCTTCTTACACTCTCATACGAATTTTACGAAGGCACGAAAGGGGAATTGCCGTGATACAGAAGATTAAAGGAACAATGGACATATTGCCGGATGAAACGCCGCTTTTCCGCAAGATCGAGGCGGTGGTGAGGGAGGAGGCCGAGCGCTACGGCTTCGGTGAGATCCGCACACCCACCTTTGAGAATACCGAGCTTTTTGTTCGCGGTGTCGGTGACACCACCGATGTTGTGCAAAAGGAGATGTACACCTTTGCCGACCGTGACGAGAACCGCTCGATCTCGCTCCGTCCCGAGGGGACAGCCTCGGTCGTGCGTGCCCTTCTTGAAAACGGTCTGCACGTGGCCGCCATGCCCCAAAAGTTCTATTACATCATCAACTGCTTCCGTCATGAGGCTCCTCAGGCGGGGCGCAGCCGTGAATTTTTCCAATTCGGCACGGAGGCCTTCGGGAGCGAGTCGCCCGCGATGGATGCTACGGTCATTGCTGTGGCCGCCTCGGTGCTTGACCGCCTCGGGCTTTTGAAAAATGTCAGCCTGCACATCAATTCGATCGGCTGCGGCCCTTGCCGCCCCGCCTACCGCGAGGCGCATGTCGGCTACTATACCGACCGTAAGGATACGATCTGCGATACCTGCCGTGACCGTCTTTCGCGCAATCCGCTCCGCCTTCTTGACTGCAAGAATCCCGAGTGTGCCGCTCTTGCCCCGGCAGCCCCCCGTACGGTGGATCACCTCTGCCCCGAATGTGCCGAGCACTTTGCCGAGCTCTCTGCGATGCTGGATGCGATGGGCATCTCCTATACGGTCGATCCTGCGATCGTCCGTGGGCTTGACTACTATACCCGCACCGTCTTTGAGTTTATTGCCGAGGGCATCGGTGCACAGAGCACGGTCTGCGGCGGCGGCCGCTATGACGGGCTTGTCGAGTCGCTCGGCGGTCCTGCTTTGCCCGGCATCGGCTTTGGCATGGGCATCACCCGTCTGATCCTTGCTATGCGTGCGCTCGGCAAGGCGGATGTCCCGGTCGCTACCCCCCGTGTGTATATCGCACCGCTCGGTAAGGCGGCCACTCTCCTTGCGGTGTCCACCTGTGAGCGTCTCCGCCGCGCCGGCATTTATGCCGAGTGCGATACGATGTCGCGCTCTCTTAAGGCCCAGATGAAGTACGCGGGCAAGCTGGGCGCCGCCTACACCCTCATCATCGGGGATAGCGAGGCCGAAAGCGGCCGCGCCCAGCTCCGCGATATGCAGTCGGGCGAGCAGACCGAGGTTGAGATTGCGAGCTTTACGGTATGATGACGCTCAGACACGGCCGCCCCGCCGATACGCACGGAAGATGCGAGCGGGAGATCGCGGCCTACGATCTTCTTGACCGTCTTTGCATTTCTTATACCCGCGTTGATCACGCGCCTGCCGCCACGATGGAGGACTGCCTCGCGGTAGAGGGCGTGCTCGGCACTGCCATCTGCAAGAACCTTTTCCTGACCAACCGCCAGCACACGGCGTATTATCTCCTCCTGATGCCGGGGGACAAGCCCTTCAAGACCAAGGACCTTTCGGCGCAGATCGGCTCGGCGCGCCTCTCGTTCGCCTCGGGCGAGGAGATGGAGCGGCTGCTTGGCACCACACCCGGCTCTGCCAGCGTCCTCGGCCTTATGAACGATAAGGAGCGCAAGGTCACGCTTCTCATCGATGCCGATATTCTTGCATCCGATGCCATCGGCGCCCATCCGCTTGTCAATACGGCAAGCCTTGGCCTTGCGGTTGGCGATCTTCTTTCGGTCTTTCTGCCCGCTGTCGGGCATACCTATCAAAAGGTCACCCTTTAAATAACTGCCTTTCGGAGGATCTATCCTATGAACAAGAGAATCGAAACCCTTTGCGTGCAGGGCGGCTACAGCCCGAAGAACGGGGAGCCCCGTCAGATCCCGATCATCCAGAGCACCACCTTCCGCTATGAAACCAGCGAGGATATGGGCAAGCTCTTCGACCTTGAGGCAAGCGGCTATTTCTATTCCCGCCTGCAGAACCCCACCTGTGATACGGTGGCGCCCCGCATCGCGGCTCTTGAGGGGGGCACGGCGGCCATGCTGACTTCCTCGGGCCAGGCGGCCAACTTCTTTGCCGTCTTCAATATCGCGGGCTGTGGGGACCACATCGTGTCCTCCTCGGCGCTTTACGGCGGCACCTATAACCTCTTTGCCGTCACGATGAAGCGCATGGGCATTGACTTTACCTTTGTCGCGCCCGACTGCTCGGAGGAGGAGCTGGAGGCAGCCTTCCGCCCGAATACCAAGGCGGTGTTCGGTGAAACCATCTCGAACCCGTCCCTTGACGTCTTTGACTTTGAGAAATTCGCCACCGCCGCGCACGCCCACGGCGTGCCCCTGATTGTCGATAACACCTTTGCTACTCCCGTCAATTGCCGTCCCTTTGAGTTCGGCGCCGATATCGTTACCCACTCGACCACCAAGTATATGGACGGTCACGGCACGGCGGTCGGCGGTGCGATCGTGGATAGCGGCCGCTTTGACTGGCTTGCACACGCCGATAAATTCCCCGGCCTTACCACGCCCGATGAGAGCTATCACGGCATCGTCTATGCCGAGAAGTTCGGGCTTGGGGGTGCCTTTATCACAAAGGCGACCGCCCAGCTGATGCGTGACCTCGGCTCCTCTCCCGCCCCGATGAACGGCTTCCTTCTCGGCCTTGGGCTTGAGAGCCTGCACGTCAGAATGAAGCGCCACTGCGAAAATGCGCTGGCCGTTGCCACCTTCCTTTCAAAGCATCCCGCCGTCAAGTGGGTGCGTTATCCCTCACTCCCCGGTGACAAGCAGTATGAGCTTGCCATGAAGTATATGCCGAACGGCAGCTGCGGTGTCATCAGCTTTGCGGTCGAGGGCGGCCGTGCCGCTGCCGAGCGGGTGATGAAGGAGCTGCGTGTGGCTGCCATCGAAACCCACGTGGCCGATGCCCGCTCCTGCTGCCTGCACCCTGCCAACGCCACCCACCGCCAGATGAACGATGCCGAGCTTGCGGCCGCCGGGATCACGCCCGACCTTGTCCGCTTCTCGTGCGGAATCGAGTCCGCCGAGGATCTCATTGAGGACCTTGAACGCGCCCTGTCCTTCGCAAAGGGCTGATTTTGTAAACAAAACACTACAAGGAGGAGCACGCCGTGCCGATTAAAATTCCAAACGAGCTTCCGGCCGTTAAGACGCTGGAGGCCGAGAATATATTCGTAATGACCGAGAGGCGCGCCCTGATGCAGGACATCCGTCCTTTGCGTATTCTGCTCCTCAACCTGATGCCCACCAAGATCGATACCGAGACCCAGTTTTCCCGTCTGCTTGGGAACACACCCCTGCAGGTGGAGCTGACCCTTCTTCATACCAGAACCCACCGCGCCAAGAACACCTCACAGGAGCATCTGCTTGCCTTCTATAAGTGCTTTGAGGACATTGAGCACGAGAGCTTTGACGGTATGGTGGTCACCGGCGCTCCGGTTGAGAAGATGGAGTTTGAGGAGGTTGGCTACTGGGAGGAGCTTTGCCGTATTATGGACTGGGGGCGCAGCCACGTGCATAGCACGGTCTATGTCTGCTGGGGTGCCCAGGCGGCGCTTTACCATTTCTACGGTATCGGGAAGAACCCTCTCCCCGACAAGATGTTCGGCGTATTTCCGCACCGTGTCATGCGCCCGGATATCCCACTTTTCCGCGGCTTTGACGATACCTTCTTTGCTCCGCATTCCCGCCATACGGCGAGCGATGCCGATGCAATACGGAATCATTACGCGCTCACCGTGCTTGCCGAGTCCGAGCGCGCGGGCATCTTTGCCATGGAGGCAAAGGGCGGGCGCGAGATCTTTATCACCGGTCATCCCGAGTACGATCCGCGCACCCTTGAGAAGGAATACCTGCGGGATAAGTCCCAGGGGCTTCCGATCCTTCCGCCCGAGAATTACTATCCGGATGATGACGACACAAGGCCGCCGTTTGTTTCCTGGCGTGCCCACGCCAACCTCCTGTATTCCAACTGGTTGAACTACTATGTCTATCAGACCACGCCGTATGACGTGGCCGAGATCTCGGGGTAAGCGGGGCGATCCCCTTCGCTGTAAAAAGAACGAAAAAAGGCACGGAATAGTCCGTGCCTTTTGCTTTATTCCCCGAAAAAGCCGGGAGAGAAGGCCATGTTCACCGCATCCCCAAAGAGCTGTGCTGCCCGCTCTGTCACCACATCACACTCTCTCGGCGATACGAAAAAGCTTTGTCCTGTCCCCAGCACCTCCTTGAGCGCAGGTGGGATCTCTCCGTCCGAAAGGTTTGCCCGTGAAAATGCATCCCGTACAAGTGTCGAGGAATTGACCACGGTTGGCATTCCGAGGGATAGAACGGGTACGCCGAGGCTCACTTCATCAAGCGCCCGCCTTGCATTCCCCACCCCCGAGCCGGGGCGGATGCCTGTGTCGGACAGCTGGACGGTGGCCGCAAGCCGCTCGGTCGAGCGTGCCGCAAGCGCATCGATCACAAGGACAAGATCGGCAGAGATGGCGGCCGCAGCTCCCTTCACAAGATCGTAGGCCTCGATCCCGGTCCTTCCGAGCACACCCGGGGCAAGCAGAGAAAGCTCGACCTTACCAAGCTTCTCGAAAAGCGCCGGCTCCTCAAGCGAAAGATGCCTTGTTGCCAGCATCCTGTCTATGCTGCAGGGGCCAACGGCATCGGCCGTCATAGCGCGGTTTCCAAGCCCCACGGCAAGCACCGAGCGGGGCGGTTTTCCGAGTCTTTCGCAAAAGTCGAGGATCAGGGAAGAAAGAAGCCCCGAAAGCGGCAAAAGGGCCCCCTCGTCCATTTGGTAGATGGGCGGGAAGGAAAGGGTGGTATAATGCCCCTTTGGTTTCCCGATGGCTTCGGCGCCCTCATCGCTTGTGATCAGAAGATGGCCGATATGAAAGCCCTCGCGCTCCTCCTCTCTGTATGCAACACCCGGAATGCTTGTATCCGCCCGCATTCTCTCGCAGGCAAGGTCGGTATGCGGGGTGCCCTCAAGATCTTTTTCCTTCATGCTTTCAAAATCCTTTTCTTTTTAGCCTGCCCGAAGGGCGTTTTTTTATGTCGTATGCGGTGCGAACTCTGCATAGTGCACAAAGCGGGGGCTCTTTTGTTGTGCACATCAACAATTGCGGCTTGGCCGAGAAAAAACAGTTGCTTTTTCCTAAATGGAGTGATATAATATCTTATATAATTATGCTTTCCAAGGAGCCCCTACCATGAAAAGAGTTCTTTCCCTTACCCTTATGGCGCTCATGCTCCTTTCCACCGTCCTCGGCCTTGCGGCCTGCGGCGGGGCAAAGGATGACGGTGCCGTGATCAACGCGTATTATGTGGGCGAGATGTATGAGTTTGACCCTGCCCGCGCCGCGCTTGATGACGATGCGATGCGTGTGTTTGCTCTGCTTTATGAGCCGCTCTTCCGTCTTACCGAGGGCGGTAAGGTTGAGCCTGCGCTTGCAAAGAGCTACAAGATCATCAAGGACGAGAAGCTCGGCGAATACAAGATGGAGATCACCCTCAAGGATACGATGTGGAGTGACGGTGAAAGCCCGGTCAAGGCGAGTGATGTTGTCTTTGCCTGGAAGCGGATCCTTGACCCCACCTTCCCGTGTGATGCCGCTCCTCTCCTTTATGCGGTTGAGAACGCGGTTGAGGTAAAGCGCGCGGCTTCTGATGAAAACGGTCATCCCATCACCACCGAGAGCTTCGGTGCTGTGGCGGTGAACGATAAGATCATCTCGATCACCTTCCGCAAGTATTACGATGCGGAGGGCAACAGCGTTGAGCCGGATTACGATGCGTTCTTGCGCAACCTCACCAGTGTGGCACTTGCCCCTGTCTGCCAGTCCGAGGTTGAGGGGGATCGCGGTGCCGCCGCCGAATACTGGGGCAAGCGCGCACTCACGATCGTGACGAACGGGCCCTTCACTGTCGGTACTCTCGACTTCAGCCGCCGCGAATTTACCATTCAGCGCAATGCATACTACGGCTATGCCACGCGTGAGGAGAGCGCAAACCAAAACGCCGATGCCAAGGTCACGCCTTATATGATCACGACCAAGTGGTCGAATGAAACGGCAGAGCTTGCTGATCTCTTTGCCGAAAAATCCGTCTTTATCATGTCCGATCTTCCGCTTGCTCTGCGTAGCGATGAGGATATCGAAAGAAGAACGACCGTGAACGATACGCTCTCCACCATGTCGATTCTTCTGAACACCAATGACCGCGGCTCGTACAAGAGCCCTGTTGCCAATGCCGCCATCCGCCGCGGCCTCTCTGCGGTCATTGACCGTGAGGCGATTGCCGAGACGCTTGTCTATGCAAAGCCCGCCACCGGCTTTATCAGCCACGGTGTCTTTGATACCGACACCAAGCGTAAGGAGTTCCGTGATGTGGGGGGCGACCTTATTGAAACCACGGCCGCTGCCGTGGCCGATGTGAAGGCGGATGCCGAGTTCAGCCGCGCCTTCAATGCACTCTCGAGCAAGACTCTCACGATCGGCTATAACAATACCGAGGCCGATAAGGCCGTGGCCGAGCTTGTAAAGACCGCTTGGACTTCCCTCGGCTTTACTGTAAAGCTGGTTTCCCTTTCCTACAATGAGGATCTTGTCATTCAGGAAACGGGTGACGGTAGAAAGAATACGTTCGACATCCGTGATTCCCAGCTGATCGATGCGTACGATGACTTTGCCGTGGATGTTACGGAGGTAATTGACGGCGAGCAGGTGGCCTACGTGGAAACGCTTTATTTCGATGCCGTGATTATGGACTACCAGATGCTCTCGCCCGATGCCTTCACCGCCCTTGCCGCCTTCTCCTCGACCCTGAACGGCAACGGTGTTGATCTCTCGGTGGATGCGAATTTTGAACAGAAGCAGACACCCTACAAGAATGTCACAGGCTTCTCTAGCAAGGCGTATGACGATCTGATCGCCGCCGCCTATGACGAGGCGGATCTTGCCGCCCGTGCTGAGCTTCTGCATGATGCGGAGGAGCTTCTTATGACCGAAATGCCGGTCATTCCTCTGACCTTCGGCCAGTGCCATTATGCCGTCAGCACCGAGATCCGTGGGGTAAAGACCGATTATTACGGCTATCCCATCCTTACGAAGACCAGCCTTAAGAATTACCAGAAGTACCTCGAAACCGAGGTAGAGGAATAAACGAAAGTCGCCCAAGCACCGCCGGAGGCCGCAGGATACGCTATGGCCTTCCGGCGGGGCGGGCGGCTCTTGCTTTTAGAAAGGAGAACGGTATGAAAAAGAGAAGAGAAGGTCTTCTTAAGCACGATACGGATATCAAGATCTTTATCCTTTTTCTCCTTAATCATATTCGGTATCCGCTTTCGCTTGATGAGATCACCGAGCTTGTAACGGCCAACGGCGCTGTCGAGGCCTTTGATTTTACCGGCTGCTTTTCCGAGCTTATTGAGCACGGCCACGTGATCGAGGGGCGGGAGGACGGGAAGACCATGTATATGATCTCGCCGAGCGGGATGGAGGCCTCCGCCAACCTTGAGGACGTTCTGCTTTCAAGCCTCCGCAAGCGCAGCCTGCAAACGGCAACGCGTTATCTCTCTCTTAGCCGCCGATCGGCAGAGGTGACATCCGAGATCACCCCGTGTGAGGATGGGCGCTATACCGTCACCTGCCGTGCCGCCGCCAAGGATGGGGAGCTCGCCTCCTTCTCCCTGACGCTTGCATCGTTTGAGGTTGCCGAGCAGATCCGCGCTCACTTTGCCGAAAAGCCGGAGGAGGTCATCAGGGGCCTTACTGCGGCTGCCACGGGGGAGCTTGGCTTTATGCTCTCTTCCTTTGCGGATGAAGGATAATTTCCTGTAATTTTTGTAGAAAAAACAGAAAATTTCTTTTCTTTTATGATGCTTTTCTACATTGATGACAAAAAAATTCTAAAAAATTAAATTTTTTTTGAACAAAGCTATTGACAACTATGCTCCTTTGATGTATGATAACCTTGTATGGTAGGTACTACGCTATGAACGGTAAAGAAGAACAGGTGCTCTCATTGATCGAAGGTGTTCGTTCTGGGGCACGCATGGCCTTTTTCAACCTTTGCGAGTGCTACCGTCCGCTGATCGTTTCGCAGGTCAACCTCTTTTGTGAGGGGGGGAGTATGTGGGACGAAATGGTGGAGGATGCGATCTTGGCGCTATACCGTGCGGCACTTAAATACCGTGCGGGTGAGGGTGTGACCTTCGGGCTTTATGCTCGCATTTGCATCAAGAACGCCTTGATTTCTGCTTTCAGGAAGCAGGAATCCCGTGCCCATCTCTCGCTTGAGGATATTGCCTCACAGCTTGCGGATGAGGGGGCGGAGTCGCCGGATGTCCACATGATAATCAAGGAAGAGGTCGGTGACCTTTATAGGGTTGCTCTCTCCTGCCTTTCGGGGTATGAGATGCGTGTGTTCCTTTCCTATGTCGGCGGCAGAGAGCCGCGCGAGATCGCGCGCTCGCTCGGCAAATCCGAGAAATCGGTTGCCAATGCCATCGGCCGCATGCTGAAAAAGCTGCGTGCCCGGCTCAATTAAATCTGTTTATATGCCCCCGTAGCTTAATGAGAGCGTTGTTTACAAAGGTGTCGGTTGGAATCCGTCTGGTGGCAAAATTAATCTTTTTAATCCAGAAAGGTAGAGGGAAATGTTTGAGGACAAAACGCTGAAATGCAAGGATTGCGGCAACGACTTCGTGTTCACCGCCGGTGAGCAGGAGTTCTATGCAGAGAAGGGATTCCAGAACGAGCCCCAGAGATGCAAGGCCTGCCGTGATGCCAGAAAGAACGCTGCCAAGGGTGCCCGCGAGATGTTCACTGCGGTGTGCGCTGAGTGCGGCCAGGAAGCGAAAGTGCCCTTCAATCCGACCGAAGGCAAGGCTGTTTACTGCAGCGAGTGCTTTGCGAAGAGAAGACAGCAGTTTTAAGCGAGAAGAAAGGCGTACAACCGTACGCCTTTCTTTTTTTTCTTTTTTGCACTTGCAAGGCACGCTTTTTTGCAAACAAAACCTTGCTTCGATTGTTTTTTATAAAAAAACAATTTACAAACCTCCGAAAATATGCTATCATATACAGTAGGATACTATAACTGCCAAAGGGGAATGCCAAATGGAACAGTGGACGAAAAAGCAAAAGCCAAGACCCGCCCCCGAGCGAGTGAGCGAGGAGAGGGAAGCGCTTGCCGTTGGCGGCCGCAATGCCGCAAGGGAGCTGCTTGCCTCGGGGCGTGATATTGATAAGATCTTTGTGGCAAAGGGTGACCGTGAGGGCTCGATCCTCTCGCTGATTGCCGAGGCCAGGTCCCGTTCCATTCCGGTCGTGGAGGTGGATCGCAGAAGGCTGGATTCACTTGTCGGCCATCCCCACCACCAGGGCATCGCCGTTTCGGCCGCAATGGTCAATTATTGCGAGGTGGAGGATATCCTCCGTCTGGCCGAGGAGCGGGGGGAGCCCCCCTTCCTCATCGTGGCAGACGGGATCGAGGATCCGCACAACCTTGGCGCCATTATCAGAACAGCAGAATGCTGTGGGGCTCACGGTCTGATCCTTGCCAAGCGCCATGCGGCAGGCATCACCCCCATCGTGGCCAAGGCATCGGCGGGGGCGGTCGCACATCTGCCGATCGCCAGGGTGTCAAACCTTGCCTGCACGGTGGATGACCTGAAGGAAAAGGGCATTTGGTTTTATGCCGCGGATATGGATGGGACACCGTACGACAAGATCGATTTCGGCGGTCCCTGCGCCCTCGTCCTCGGAAGCGAGGGGAGCGGGATCTCCCGCCTCGTCCGTGAGAAATGTGATTTCGTTGCATCCATTCCCATCTATGGACAGGTGAATTCTTTGAACGTATCGGCTGCCGCCGCGATCCTTCTTGCACAGATCGCAAGCGGCCGCCACAAAGCATAAAGGAAGGAGGGATCAGCCTTGACCGATTTTGAAGAACGGCAGGAACGGGCACCCGATACAGAGGATGTGGCCGCTTCAGCCGCAAAGGAAGGTCAAATGCGGGACATCAGCCCCGAATACGTGCGCGATCTGCTTTCCCGCCTCCAGGAAACCATGGCTGTGATCGAGGACGAGGAAAAAGAGGCCGCGGCCAATGAGCCGGAGATCGTCTGGCCCGCCGTGCCCTCGGATGAGAACACGCCTCCGTGGGAGGAAGCCCCCACCGTAGAGGAAGCCTCTGCCGTGGAGGAAGCTCCCGCCGTAGAGGAAACCCCTGCCGAGGAGGAAACCCCCGCCGTAGAGGAAGCTCCCGCCGTGGAGGAAGCTC